>JAZAOF010000202.1:0-9081 GCA_036228265.1 Myxococcota bacterium
CGCGTGGGTTTCGACCCTGCCGATATCGACGATGTCGTGCTCGGTTGTGGGTCCGGCTCCGGTGATCATGCCCATGACATTGCGCGCATGTCGTCCCTGGACGCCGGGTGGCCCGACAGCGCTTCAGGCGTAACGCTGCACCGCTTTTGCGGCTCCGGGCAGCAGGCGGTCACCTTCGCCGCGATGGGGATCATGGCGAACCAACAGGATCTCGTTGTCGGCGGTGGAGTGGAATCGATGTCGCGTTACGCGCCGATCCACGCCAAGGGGTTTCACGCCAACAACGAACACCTCTTCGAACGTCACCCGATGGTTCCCCAGGGAATTTCGGCGGACCTGATTGCGACTCTCGAGGGATTTTCCCGCGAGGATTGCGACGGCTATGCCGTGCAGAGCCAACAGCGAGCGGCGGAGGCGATTGCCGAGGGGCGGTTCGAGCGGAGCGTCGTCCCGATCTACAACGAGGACGGCAGCTTGGCGCTCGACCGCGATGAGCATCCCCGCCCGGGAACGACCCTCGAAAGCCTGGCGCAGCTGCCCGCCTCCTTCGAGAAGATGGGCAGCGCGACGGTAGAGGGCTACCCGAAGACGTTCGACGAGCTCTGCAAGGACGTCTATCCGGAAATCGACAAGGTCAAACACGTCCACCATGCCGGAAATTCGTCGGGGGTCGTCGACGGTGCCAGCGCCATCCTGCTGGCTGCGCCGGACTACGCGAAAGCCCATGGCCTGCAGCCCCGGGCCAAGATGGTCATGACTGCGACGGCCGGAACGGAACCGGTGATCATGCTGACGGCTCCGGGGCCCGCGGCGGAGCAATGCCTCGCCCGCGCGAAGATGACCTGGGACGACATCGATCTTTTCGAGGTCAACGAAGCCTTCGCTTCCGTGGTCCTGAAATTCATGAAGGACTCGGGCGTGGATTCGGAGAAGCTGAACGTCAACGGGGGGGCGATTGCCCTGGGGCACCCGATCGGGGGTACGGGGCCGATGTTGATCCAGACGGTTCTCGATGAACTCGAACGGCGGGACCTGTCGACGGCCCTGATCGCCATGTGCACCGGCGGAGGGATGGGCACGGCGACCATCATCGAGAGGGTCTAGGGGCCCCGTTGTCGCCCGAGAGGCTTGGGGCTAGGAATCCTCGTAGAGATCGAGGAAGGCCTGCTCGGACTCGACGCTTCCGATGAGCAACATGTCGGTATCGGGCTGCAACGCATCGCTGGGCTCGGGTCCGACGCGCATCGTGCCGTCGGATTCGAGGGCGATGATGCTGCAGCCGGTTTTCTCCCGGATCCCCGATTCGAGGATCGTCTTGTCCTGGAGGATTTCGGGGACGGGCCGGCGGAAGACGTCCAGGCCAGCGGCGACCACGAGAATCGATCCGTGGTGCAGGAGGTTCATGACCATGTCAGCCCCCATCGAGGCGTAGGACATGACGATGTCCGCACCGGCGCGATGGAGTTTTGCGACATTCCGTTCGTAGGTGCAGCGCGATAGGATCTGGATGTCCGGGCGAAGGCGACGGCAGTACAGGGCGAGGTAGACATTCAAGTCGTCATCGTGAGTGGTGACGACCACGGTAGGGGCCTCGTCGATCCCGGCGGCCTTGAGCACCGGCAGGTCGGCAGCATCCCCAATGATCACCCGGGACGAGTCCGCGACTTTGCCCGCCCGTTGTTCGACGATGCGGTAATCGATCTCCAGCGAATCAAGGGCGCGCGCGGTGGCTGAACCGACGTTGCCGCCACCGAGGATGACGGTGGGGGACGCCGAGACATTGTAGATGCAGAAGAGTTCGTCGTATCGAAAGAGAGCCTCTTCCGATCCTGCGAGAATCAGGACCGTGTTCTCTCCGATGGGCGTGTCGGGTTGAGCGGCTTCGAAACGCCCGCGTTCCCAGACCCCGGCCACGGTGATCCCGACTTTCTCCCGAAGGTCGGCTTCGGCGATGGTCTGGCCCACCAGGGGGGTACGCCGGGTCGTGGCTTCGGCGACTCTCACGTCTCCGAATTCTCCGCTGACGTGAGCGAGAGCGTCTCCGCCGATCGCTCGACGGGCAAAGGACCGCCCCATCATTTCATCGAGGTGCAGGACGTGAGTGCTTCCCGCGAGTTCGAGGACATCCACCGAGGCTTCCTTCGACGACGTCGAAATGATGGGCGTTTTCTGGGTGACTTCTCCGATGGTGAAGGCCACGGTCGTGTTCATGACGTCGGAACCCGATGCAACGACCAGCGACGCCTTCTCGACCTGTGCGCGCTTCCAGGTCTTGGGGTCGTCGTGATCCCCCAGGAGGACGTTTCGGCCCAGGTCGCGGAAGTGGAGGGCCTCTTCGAGTTCCTCTACGACGATCACGTGGTCGTGAGGCGTCGAATCCAGTCGCTGGATGATCGCAGAGGCGATTGGGTCGTTCTGTGTCAGGAGGATGTGGTCCGCCGTGTCTTCGGGGAGTTTCCGTGGCGCGCGCGCTTCGTCCTGCGCCCGGATCCAGGGCTCGTAGAAGAACTGGATGAAGGTAAACGGCAGCAGGACCAGCAGGTAGATCATCCCGCTCAGCAGGACGAGGATGGAAAATCCGCGACCCAGGTCGGTATGGAAGGTGATGTCGCCAAAGCCGAGGGTCGACATCACCGTGAGAGTCCAATAGAAGCCTGTCAGCCAGGTGTGCTCCTGGCCTTCGTAATCCATCAACAGGTGGAAGATCACCGTGTAGAGCACGACCATTCCGCCGCCGATGGCGGCGAACCGGACGAGGGTGCTCGCGTTGCGTTTCGCCCTACTGCGACGCGATAAGGCGGCGGTCTGGGAAGAAAAGGTCTTGAACACCAATCGCCTCGGGCCCGGTTCGGGTGGGCCGCCCCCTCGATGCGGTGCTTCCGGTCAGGACCCCAAGGGTAACCGATCCGCGGCGGTTAGCCGATTTCGGAGGTCTCCCGGGCTTGGAGGGGATTCCCGAGAGGCGGTAGAATTGTGCGGTCTCAACCCGGTGTGCGAAACCGGCGCTACTTCCATGAGAGGGGTCCAATAATGGAATCGGAACCGTCCTCGCCTTCCCGGGCGTCCTTGAAAAGAGGGTTCGAGATCGGCGAGATCGCGATGGTGTTGCTGCTCCTGCTGTCCGGGGTGGGAATCGGGATCAGCAACTACTCCGCGGATCGCGGTCTCTGGTATTGGCTGCTCATGGTTCCGGTCTTCGGCCTGACGAGCCTCTTCGTGGGCTGGGAGGCGGCGAGGCGCCACGGGCAGTCGCCGGGTCGTGTCATCGTGACCCAGGTGCTTCATTGGTTGGGGCTGGCTGGGGCGCTTTGGCTGATGGTCCTGCTCGCGAATACGGGCCGTATCGCGAACCCCGACGAAGGGTTGGTCTCCCTGATCCTGCTGGCCCTGTCCACCTTCCTGATCGGTGTCCACACCGACTGGCGATTCGCCGTGGTGGGCGCTGTCCTGGGTGGGATCGCGGTCCTTGCTGTCCTGGTGGAGCAGTACCTCTGGCTGGGGATCGTGCCGGTGCTCCTGGGCGCGGGCGTGTTCCTCTATTGGCGCCTTCGACGCTGAGCCCGACGGCTCACAGGGGCGTTCCGTCGAGCGCCCGGATGGCCCGTCCCCGCTCTTCCAGGAATTCGACGCTGTAGGTGATGCGCCCCGTGATTTCGGCCGGGTCGCACGTCGAGAGAAGGAGCGCGGCCTCGGCCATGGCCTCGACCGGTTCGATCATCGAATCCTCGATGAATTTCCCCACGCCACTTGCGACGACACCGGGTGTCATGACCGCGGCCACCGGGGCCAGGGTATTGATCGCGATTCCATGTTCTTCGAATTCGGCGGCCATGCCCGCGGTGAGTCGGTCCAGGCCGGCCTTGGAAGCGCCGTAGAGGTGGTGTCCACCGATTCGCTCCCAGGCGATATAGGGCGGGCCGACGGGGTGTTTTGCGGTGGCCGACGAGATGTTCACGATCCATCCCGACCGGCGTTCGCACATCCCGGGCAGCACAAGCTGCGAGAGATGCAGTGTGGCGTACATGTTGATCCCGAGCGCGCGTTCGAAATCTTCGGCGCTGAACTTCGAAAAGGGCCGATAGGGTCCGTAGGCCGCATTGTTCACCAGGATTTCAATGGGCCCGAGTTTGTTCTCGCACTCGGACGCCATCCGCTCCCGGTCTTCGGCACGGCTGACATCTCCCTGGATTGCGATGGCCCGTCCGCCGCGGGATTCGATGCGCTCGGTCATTTCGATGAGAGTGCCGGGCACGCCTTCCGGCGCGCTGTCGAGACTGCGTGCGGCGAGAGCGACGTGCGCTCCCTCCGAGGCCAGACGCTCGGCTATGGCCGCTCCGATGCCGCGACTGGCACCCGTGACCAGGGCGACGCGTCCCGCGCATTCGCCTCCGTTCTTTTTCATCCTTTTCTCCTCCTTCCGGCTCTCGACGTGGGAACCCGCGGCTCATAGGGGGCTCTTGGGCCAGTTGTAGCGATCAAACAATTCGGCGAGTTCGCCCTGGATCTCGCCCGCGTCCAATCCGAACTCGTCCAGGCTGTAGCGGTGGGTGGTCTCGTGCCGACCGCTTCGTTGCTCCTCATGGCCCAGTTCGGCCTCGAAGGCCTCGCCGCGGTGGAAGCCGAGATCCGAGTAGATCTTCTTGAGAGTGGCTCTGGGGGATGCCACCTGTTCGCGATAGTCGACCACCGAGTGCTTCGTCTCGGGATGACGTGAAAGTACGGCCAGGGGCTCGGTATAGGTTTCGTAGGATTGCTGCGCAAGGGTATGAAGGGATTGATGCATCTCCTCTTCCGACCACCCGCGCATTCCCCAACTCGTCTTCATCAGTTTCAAGAGGCTCGGGATTGTTTCCTCGGGGTTGCGTGCGAGGTAGACGATTCGCGCATCCGGGAAAACCTCGATGAGGGTTCCCACCCGGCCGCAGAAATTCGGATTCTTGCTGAGGTGCTGTTTGCGGGGTCCGTTGAGGTAGAGCTGTCGCTTGACGCACTCGCCGTAGAAGCGCATCAGGCGTCGCCGGCTCCGCGGAGGGCGTTCGTCGATGTGGTAGAAGTCGAGTTTTCCCATGTAGGGGAGCAGGACGATCCAGTATCCCGAGGCACACGAGAGGGTCAGGACGAAGTCGTCCTCCTCGGCGAGGGTGAGTCCCATCCGGTGGATATCGTTCGTTTTGCCAAAGGTTTCGTCCTCCCAGGCGCGGATCCTTTTCTCGATGGGGCCGCCCAGCCATGAATCGACCGTGCCCAACCCGCGAATGATCTTCTTCTGGAGAAGCGACGGAAAAAAGAGCTCGTAGAGCATGAAATAGCTGAAGCGCTCCGTGTCCCGGGCGAGGATCCGATGGAGCAGGGTAGTGCCACTGCGGGCGTGGCCGACGAGGAAGACCGGTTGGCGCACGTCGATCTTCCACAGCCCGGGGAACAGGATCTTGTCGAGGAAGAAGCACAGGGCCGTGAAGCCGGTTACGACAGGGAGCACGAGAAAGAGCGTGACAAAGAGTCGTCGGCGGTTCTTCGGATTCGTCTCCGCAAAGGAAAGCCGAACCATCCGAAAATACATTGCGAAATCGAAGTAGAAGAACATCGTTTCCCCGTCGCGATGGAGTTCGTGGCCGGTGTGCTCCAGTCGGCTTTTCAACGATAGCGGGGTGCCCCGGTTTTGTTGGAGGGACGCCCGAGCGGGGCCTTCGGGGTCCGACGCCAGCCAAAAGCGGCGGCGGCCAACCCTCCGCCGACGCAGGGGGCGAGTGCGTAGAGCCAGAGTTCCGCCATGCGCCCCGCGGCCAGGGCAGGGCCGATCGACCGGGCGGGGTTCATCGATGCGCCCGTGCTGGATCCTGCGAGAAAGCACAGCACGCCCACCGTCCCCCCAACGCTGAGCGCGACGGCGGCCGGACGCCATGTGCGCCCCAGGCTGACCTCGAGGATGACCGTCACGAGCACGAGGGTGATGCCCACCTCGATGGCGAAGGCGGCTCCCAGGCCCGTTTGGGGTAGGGTGAGCCCGCGAAAAGCTTCGGCGGGCATGGCTGCAAAAACGATCGCGCTCGCGGCGACCGCACCCAGCACCTGGGCCACGAGGTAGCTGGCGAAAAGTCCAGGCGACAGTTTCCCCCGGAGAAAGAAGCCCAGCGTGACCGCCGGGTTGATATGGGCTCCGGAGGTTTCTCCAAGCCAGTAGATCATCGTGGCCACGATGCCCCCGGTCGAAGCCGACAGAACGGCCGGGCCCAGTACGCCGCCCAGTCGTTCGTCGAGGGCTGCCGTTCCCGTGCAGACGCCCACGAGGAAGAAGGTCCCCACCGCTTCGGCGAGCCAGGCGCGGTGGTTCATCCGCTTTTGGAGGAGGACTCGAGTTGGCGACTCAAGCGTTCGTTTTCCCGCCGCAGTCGTTGGTTCTCGTTGCGGAGTTGGTCGAGCGCCGCGGTCGCGGTGGGCGCCCGAGACCCGAGTCCGGCTTCGTAGGGCGCCATGTCCATATCCTCAAAATCGAAACGGGCGCGCACGGCGTCGAGCGTGGCGCGAGTCCAATACGGATGTCCGGGCTCTGGAAAGCCGAGGGCGCAGCGCTGCTGCACGCTGCCCCGGGCGATCAATCGTTCCATCACGTGATTGGATGCGTACATCGACCAGGCCCAGCCCTTGTGCACGGTGCTGATCCATTCGCAGTCAGAACGGCGAAAGGAGATGTTGTGCGCGAGGCGCATGGCCCCCTCGGTAATCGGAGTGCCCCGATGCCATACGTCGTGACGGTAGAAGAGGAAGGTTCCCGGTCCGAAGCGCGCCGACCGCGCTTTCGGGTACAGGTGTTCTCGTCTCCAGTGGGCGAGCTCGGGGTGGCTTTCCCCGAGAGAGGCCTCGGCCTGCTCGCGGTTGTTCACGAACGGGATGCCCCCGATGCCGGGACTTCGCACCAGGGGGCCCCGGTAGGCCGGATCGTCGGGCCCGGATCGGGGCACGACCTGCGTTGCGCCGCCGACGTCCTCCACGCGATCGAAGTAGGCAATGACGGCCACCGACTCGGGGTTTTCCCATTCGGCTGGATGAGCCAGGGAGTGGTTGGGATAGTCGATGTGGATGCGCTGGTCGTTGTTGTCCATCGCGCCCCCGGCGTTCTTTTTTCTCCCGTACTTGGGCCAGGCTTCGCTTTGGGTGAGCCGAAGGTCTTCATTGCGGATCCCGAGGAGTTGAGTTGCGGCCGAGAGCAGGCGGGGATGGAGCGTGATCTCGTTGAGTGCGTCCGAAGGCGTGGGGAATTCCATCAGCCCCTGGCTGCCGAAATCGGTGATCTGCTCGGACAGGGGGCTTCCGGGCGGCGGAAAGTGGGCGACCGCTTCGGAGCGCGCCCGGGCGATGAGATCCAGGGGGACGAGACCCTCGACGAGCGCGAACCCCGCCTCCCGCCAGGATCGGACCTGGTCGTCCGTGAGAGGCTCCCGGGGATTGTGCGAGGGATCGAGCGCGGGCTCCGGATGAATCCATTTCCCCACGGCTTCTTCGTCTCTCCCCGGGCACAACGAGTTTCAAGATCGAGGGCGTGATTTTGGCGCGGCGTTCCCTCGGGGAAGAGTGTAAAGGGTTCGCTGATTTTTTGCGATGCTTCCGCCTCCGACAGGCCCCGGTGCCGTCGGTGAGGAGGTTTGTCGCGTTGAAGCGTTTTGCTCTCGGCGTTCTGCTCGTTTTCGTCAGCATCGGAGTCGCATTGGCGATCGCGGCGTCGGTTGCGCTCACGCCGGAACGCCTGGAGCGAAGTCTCGCGAACGCCCTGGGTCGCAGCGTTCGGATCGCCGGCTCCGTCGACGTTTCATTTTGGGGAGTGCCCCGTGTGAGCGTTGCGGATCTTCGCGTCGAGAATCCTCCTGGATCGGACTTCAATCAGCTGGCTTCCGTGGATAGGGCCAGTGTGAGCCTGCGCTGGTGGGACCTTCCCCGCCTGCTGGGCCAGAAGCCTCCGCATTTTATTGACGTTGAAATTCGCGGGGGATGGTTTCACGTCGACGGTCGACAGGATGTCGTCGGAGACGATGGGGAGTGGCCCTCGGCCGACGATCCGTTTACGGGAATGCTCGGCTGGCTCAACACGTTGCACGGCTACGACCTGGGGCTGGAGGTTCGTACGGGCGATGAAAGAACGCCGGAGGTCCAGATCAAGAGTCTCCGGGTGTCCTTCGATACGGGCGTGGACGGTGCCGTGATCATCGATGCCGAGGCCTTCGCGTTTTCGGTTGATGATCTCGAAGCCGGGGGGGGCCTGGAGTTGAACGCTCCCATCGTGCGCTCCGGGTCGGAAGTTCCCGCCGTGTTGACTGGCCGCCTGGACATCGTGGCGCTTGAGATGGCGTCCCTCTTCGGCGAATTAAACTCGACCGGGGGAAGTCCAGGGAAACTCGACTCCCCGATTCCCGTGCGGGACTGCCGCGCATGGGATGTCGATCTCGATGTTTCGCTCGGGTCCCTTCGCTTCCATGGCGGCGAGGTTGCGGCCATCCGATTTAACCTGGCGTCGGCCGAGGGACTCTGGAAGATCGGGGTCGTGAATGCGGATTTTTCAGCGGGCCACGGAGACGGCGAAATTTCTCTCGACTGCGGTCGTCTTCCGGCCCGGTTCGCGGTTCGTTCTCGCGTGGCCTCCACGGGGAAGAGTCAATTCGGCGGCTCCGAAGCCGAGGTCAAGGTGCTGGGACGCATGGAGTCCGAGTTGAAGCTCGAAAGCCGGGGAAGTACCTGGGCGGAGCTTCGCGATGACCTCAGCGGTCGGTTCGTCACTTTCCTCGGTCCGGTTCGGACGGAAAAACTCCAGGACCGCCTGTACGCCCAGGATTTGTTTCATGCGTTGACCGTCTCCTGGGGGCAGTCGGAGCAGGCGATCGTCGATTGCGCGGTCCTTGACATGCCGATTGAGAACGCGGTGGGGAATATCCGGCAGGTCATCATCGGAACGCCCACCCTCGTGATCGACGGCTCCGGCCAGGTCGATCTCGTGAAGGACCAACTCGACATCGTGCTGATCCCCCGGGCGCGACACCCCCGGCTGTTGGACCTTCATCCTCCCCTTCGGATCTCCGGACCGATCCAGGAGCC
>JAZAOF010000203.1:0-9822 GCA_036228265.1 Myxococcota bacterium
GTCTCCGAGTCCGGCCAGTCGCTGCGATCGAGCGTCCACCGCGAGAATCTGATCTCCGGCTCCAATCTCGAGGAGAAAACGGCTCGCGATCGGTGAGAGCGATACGAGGTAGGGGATTTCCTGTATCGCTGGCGCGAAACCGGTCTCAGGGCTTTCGGGTTCCTCCCCAGCCCCGCAGGCCAGGGCGAATCCGATTGCCCCCGCTGTGATCCAAGCCATTGATTTCATTAAAATAATCAACAATTTTAGAGGGTTACGAGAGAGGCTTGCGCGAAAGCCCAGGCGGCCTCCGGAACCCGGTCTGCCGGCCGGGATTGGGTCCACGCCCCGCACTTTTTGATGTAAGGTAAAAACTCCGTTTTTAGATCCAACGAAGTCGAGGAGCAGGCAATGAGCAGTCTACGCGCAGCAGTCGTCGGTGCTTCCGTTTCCCTGGGTATTTCAATTCTCTGGGCGACAGGAGCCGCAGCGGGGATTCACACCTGGGACGTCAACGAGGTTTTCAGCAACGAGGACGGCAGCATCCAGTACGTCCAACTTTGGGAGGCTAACGGGGGTCCAGGAGAGGTCAATGTCGGCAATGGGACCATCTCCAGCGACACCCAGACTTTTTCGTTCGGCCAGGGCCAGGTCGCAGCCCCCACGACCAACAAGTTCTACCTCGTAGCGACCCAGGGGTTTGCCGACCTTCCGGGCGCTCCGACGCCGGACGCAATCATTCCCGCAGGCAAGGTGCCGTTCTTCGCGACTACCGGGGATACCGTCTCGTTTGGGAGTTTCGACAGTTGGACCTTCGCCGCTGTTCCCACCAACGGGACTGACGCCTTGAACCGCAGCAGTGGGACCGTCGCAAATTCGCCGACAAACTACGCGGGAACGACGGGGAGTGTCGACGCCAGTCCGCCGCCTCCCTGCTATTCGGGGACCCCCGGCGCGTCTTCCTGTTCCGCCCTCGCGGGCTGCGGCGGCGCGGCGTGTGATGACGCCGATGCCAGTACCCATACCGACGTGTGCACCGAGGGCACGACGACCTGTGCCGGCGCCGCGTGTTACTCGGGGGCTCCGGGAGGCTCTTCGTGCTCCGCGACTGCGGGCTGTGGTGGATCGCTTTGCGACGATGGCGACGCGGGAACCAGTGGCGATGTATGCACGGAGGGGGCGACCACCTGCGCGGGCGCTCTTGCCTGCTACTCGGGAACTCCGGGAGTGTTGTCGTGTTCCGTCGCCCCGGGGTGTGGCGGTACGGTGTGCGACGATGGAGATGCCGGCACCGGTCCCGACGTATGCGTTGAAGGACTGACGACGTGCGCGGGAACAACTTCGGTTCCGAGCCTCTCGCGACCCGCACTCGGGGTCGTCATCGTCCTTCTGCTCGGGACTGCCCTGGCCTGGGCTTTGCCTCGGTGGCTTCGCACGAGATCGTGAGAGCGGTCCTCGTGGGGGTCGGTCTCGATTGACATTTCACCGCGCCGCGCGCCTCCCTGGGCGCGCGGCGTTGGTGTCTCCAGGCGTTGTCGTCGGCGTGCCCCCCTCCGGAGAGGGGGCGTGAGGGGCGTTCCGGTTGCGAACGCATCGGGTCAGACGCCGCCATGGCACGCGAGGGTGTAGAATACGGAGGCGCCCGGACGAATCGCTCGAAAGGAAGCTGCCCTTGTCTCTCTCGGAATCGCCCCACATTCTTTATGGCTCCCACGCATCGTATGCCACGGCGAAGTCGCGAAGCTACCTGCGCAAAAAGGGGATCCCCTTCGTCGAGCGATTGCCGGCTTCGAAGAGATTTCGGGAGTACGTGCGCCCCGCCAGTGAAAACCACCGTATTCCCCAACTCGAGGCTCCGGATGGCACCGTGGTCCAGGACACCACGGCCATCTTTGATTATCTCGAGGAGCGTTTCCCCGAGCCGCCGGGTTATCCGCCGGGACCCCGACAGCAGTTGGTGGCCCGGCTCCTTGAGGTGTTGCTCGACGCGGAACTCGGTCGTGCGGCCTGGCATTACCGGTGGAACTACATGGATGAGAACTATGCGTTCGTCGGTCGTGAGTTCGGTCGATCTTTTCGTCCCCAGGGTACCGATGAAGAACTCGATCATTACGGGGGGGTGATTGCGGAACGCATGGAGGGAAAGCGCGCGGGGATCGGTGTCAGCGAGGCGATGTGGCCCGTGCTGGAAGACATCTACCGCGAAGTCCTCTCAATTCTAGAGGCTCACTTCACCGAGTTTCCCTATTTCTTCGGCGGGCTCCCGTCGATCGCCGACCACGTTCTCATGGGGCCTCTTTTCGGCCACCTCGCTCGCGACCCGGAGCCCTCGCGATTGATGAAACTTCATGCCCCCCGCGTTTTCCGCTGGACCGAGCACATGAATGCTCCCGAGATCCAGTCCCCGGAATTCGCCGACTTCCCAATGGCGTACCTGCCGGACGACGAAGTGCCCCCGGCCATCGTCGCGCTCTTGAAACTCTGTCTTTCGGATTTTGGTACCGACCTCGTGCGTTCCGCGGAGGTCTACAACGCCTGGACCGAAGAAAACCTCGAACGCCCCGCTGGCTCCCTCGTTTCTCCCGAAGGGTTCGACGAGGCCATGGTGGGATACTTCGAAGGTTCTCTCCGCGGCGTACCGTTGCGGGTAGGGGCTGGTACGTATCCCCTCTGGGTGCTTCAGCGAGGTCTCGACTGGTTTCGCGGTCAGGCCGATTCCGACCGCGCGGCGGGGCGAGAGCTGATCGGTCGCTGTGGAGGTCTGCCCGTTCTCGAGATCGAGCTTCGAAGGCGTCTTACACGGGTGGGCAGCCGCATGGCACTGGCCTGATCGTTCTCGAGCCCTTCGTGGGCTCCTACGGGTTCAAGGTCGCCGTCATGCGAAAGACCATTGCGTTTTCGATCGACCCGTGGTTTCAGCTGGGGGATCCGCGCCGGGTGCTCGCGCCGCTTTTCGGGTTGCTTGGCTGTGCGCTCAGTTGGAGGGAAGCCGCGCGGTCGAAGTCCTGAGATCGGACGCCGTGTGTATTTGCGGGCTCCGCAAGGGGGCGAGGTTCAGTCGCGACGGGCAGGGTCGTTTGCCCGCAGCTGGTAGGCCTCCCAGTTGCGAATCAGCCAATCGGTCATCCGTTTCTCGAAGGCCGCTTCGTCCTCGCCGGGTTCCCTGAGATCGTCGAAGGAACCCTGAAGCTGGCTTTCGTTTTCGGCGAAGGTGTAGGCCACGGATCGGTCGAGACCACGGAGCTGGATTCGCCGAGGCCCGTCGAGCGAGTAGGCGTATTGGAAGATCCAGCGGTCCGGATCCGGTACGAAGCGGGCAGGGCTTTCCCCCGTTTGCGAGAGGTTTTCGCGAACCAGGGAACGTACGTCCGCCAGGCTTACCGGTTCGGGCCACTCTCCCCCGAGTCCCCAGAGGATCAGTGGGACGCGGGTGTGGGACTCGTCGAGGAATTGGCCATGGCCCAGCACGCCGTTTTCGTAGAAGGACTGGGAGTGATCCGCGGTGATGACAATTGCACTGTCGCGACCCATGCGCTCCCACCACGTTTCGACGAGTTCCTCGACGGCATGATCGACATTGGCCGCGGTATTCGCGTAGGTGGAGCGAATCTGCTCGGCGCGATCCCGGGAGATGTCCGATCGATCGATGGGATCGATCCCCAGGAGGTTGTCGATCTCGTCGTGATGGTAGGGAAAATGGGTATCGACGATGTTGACGTAGAGGAAGAGGGGGATTTCGCTGTCGTAGTTCGCGAGAAATTCCTTTACCCGTCTTCCGAGAGTCTTCCACGAGACCTGGAGCGACATCGGGTTCGCCGTTCGCGAAGTGCGAAGATCGATGTCGTCTCGAGCGTCGTAGAAGACATCGGCGCGCGCAGTTCCCAGGTAGGAGGGGCTGTCGTTGAGCGAGTCGTCTTGCCCAGAGAAGTGGGCCACGGTGTAGCCTTCGTCCTTGAAATCGTCGATCCACGTCTCGCCCGCTCGCTGCCATTCGATGTCTCCGCGGAACAACTGGGCACGGGAAGGAACGGTGGAAGGCGTGTTGGCGAAAGCGCGCTGGGAGGCGGCGCCCTCCCGGGCCAGCCGGTTCAGGAAGGGTGTGATCTCCTGGCCTTCGTAGCGTGCCCCCAACAGGTCGGTGCGGAAACTCTCGAGGAAGACGACCAGGAGCGGCCGGGAGAGTTCGCCGACTTCGCCGCCCGGGCCGGGGGGTTCGTGGATCGGCGCAAATCCGGCCGGGTGGTCGCCGGCGATGCCATTCTCGTCCACCTGGTTTGACGGGCGGTCGACGGCGAAGGGATGCAGGGAGGCGTCGAAGGGCGCGTGGTCTGCGGGGCGCGAGAGCAGGCCGAAGCCGTCTCGATCGACGTCGCTGGAGAAGCGGATCAGGTCGACCAGGAGAATCCCACTGGGTTTGGCAAGGATCCCCCGCCGCACGCGCTCGGCGGAATCTCCGGGTAGCCAAAAGACGATGGAGCCCGCCAGGCCGGCCAGGGCGCAAGCGGCGGCGACGAACGGCAGGCGTGGCGTGGGCGTGACCCACTCCGTTACCGCGGGCCAGCGGTGTGCAACGCGTCGCGCACCCCAGGCCAGGAGGGGGATTGCGGCCAGGGCGAGTATCGCGAAACCCACGACCCCCCGGAGTTGGAGCGTCACCTCCGTAGCCATTACCGATGCGCTGCCGCCACCCAATTCGAAGAGGTTCTCCAGGGAGACGCCTCGCCCGAGTACGGCGAAGAGGCGGTAGCGAAGGAGATCGGCCACGGCGGGAAGGCCCAGGCTGAGAACGGCCGTGAACACGAAGCAGGAAAGCGGGCCGTAGGCGAAGCGCCGAAAAATCGGGATGGCGACCAGCCAGATCGCCAGGACGAGGAAGGCGTCCATCGTCAGCGAAGCGAGGAAGAAGCCTCCGATCTGGGCCGGGGTATCGAGGTTGGGGTAGTTGAAGCCCCCGGTGAAGAAGGTCGCCCCCAATTCGAGAAGAACGGCCTCGGCCACGGTGATGCACAAGACGAGCGCACCGAGAAGAATCACCCAGGCGCTGGAACCCAGGGGCCCGCGTTCGGGCGGAGGGTTCTGATTGGCTGTCGACACCGGGCTCCGATCGATGAAAGGAGACCTCAAGGATCGCCAACCTCGCGGGACCGGTCAAGTATCGAGGCGAGGAGGAGGCTTCTCGACGGAGCGTGGAACGGGTGGGCGTCGTTCCTCAAACCCGGTCGAGGGTGACCCGCAGCGTCCGCGGCCCGAGTGCCCAGAAAACGGGATTGGGGTCAAAACGGTAGCCCGGCGCCAGCGCCAGCCCTGCGACACGGTCGAGCAGCGTCTCCGTCGCGACCCGGGCCTCCATCCGCGCCAGGAAAGCGCCCGGGCAGATGTGGGGTCCAGCTCCGAAGGCCACGTGATCCCGGGGGCGAGGACGATCCAGGCGAAATTCGTCGGCCTTGAGGTACACGGATTCGTCGCGGTTGGCTGATGCGATGCTGTGGAGGACCCGGTCTCCCTTTTGGATGGAGACGCCATCGATTTCCACCGCTCGGGTGCAGGTTCGAGCCAGGAGCTGGACGGGGGAATCGATTCGCAGCGATTCTTCGATGAGAACTGGAACGAGCTCTCGGTCCTTTCGGATCCGTTGGTAGAGATCCGGATCCAGGGCGAGTCGATAGATGAGATTGCCGATCAAGTTTCGCGTGGTTTCGTTCCCGGCGATGATCAGGAACATGGATTGTGTGAGTACGGCGCGCCGGCTCATGCGTTCGCCCTCGATCTCAGTGGTGAGTAGCCGGGTGATCAGGTCGTCGGGGGGGGCGCTGTCCTCCACCCGGATTGCGATCTGTTCTTCGAGGTAGGCGCTAAACTCGGGGTGGAGTGCGCCGACGGGTTGGGTTGCCGCATCGGTCGCCCCTTGACCCGCGAGCAGTTCGTCGGACCAGCGCGCGAAATCGTCGGTACGATCTCCCGGAATTCCGAGAACCCGGGCGATCACCGCGCTAGGAATGCGTCGCGCAAAGCCCTCCATGATCTCGACCTCGCCCTCGCGACGAGATTGTTCGAGACTCTCCGCCAGGCGTTCTTCCGAGTATTCGCGAACGAAGGGTTCGACCTGGGACACGTGGTGGAATGCCAGCGCGGAGTTGAAGACCTTGCGGATCTTTCCATGGCGAGGCTCGGCGATCGCCGCCATGACCGTGTCTTCTTCGGCGGTGTTGCCGCTGTTGCCGAAGCTGCCCACAAAACAGTCGACGCTGGCGAGCCCTTCGGCGACGGCCCTCTGGCTCACCACGAAGCGCCGACCGCCCGCCACCGCGTGAACCGGTGCCTCCGAGCGAAGTTCTTCGAACGCCTCGTAACGCTTCTCCGATTTCGAATCGAAGGGATTGATCGGCGTTCGGGTCATGTCCGTCCTCGCCGAAGTGAAGGTATCGCGCCCGGAGGCTGCCCCCGCACTCGGAAGCCGTTGTGAAGAGCAGGGTCTTTCACGTTGGCCTCCTTGTCGGCTGGTGGGGTGCCACTGCAGAGCGATGAAAGGTTCCGTTCTGCCCCATTCACACTAGAGCCTGCGGGCTATGAAGTGAACCCAAAACTCCTGGGGTCCGCCTGCGACGCGTTCAGCACGAGGAGACCGCCCCGGGGGCCTTCGGGGTGGCTGCGGTACCGTGCCGTGGGCCCCGGGAGCCGAAAACCTCGGAGATCGTCGTTGATGAGCGACCTGGAAAAACTCACGCTTTCTGCACAGGGACTTGAGTTCTCGGCTCTCGCCCGGGGAGAGGGCCCGCTCGTCATATGCCTCCACGGTTTCCCGGACACCTCTCGTTCGTTTCGTCACCAACTTCCCGCCTTCGCTGATGCGGGCTACCGCGCCATCGCTCCCAGCCTCCGCGGTTACGAGCCCTCGTCGCAACCCGCGGATGGCGACTACACGATGGTGCGCATGGCGGAAGACCTGGTGGAGTGGATCGACCAATTGGGAGCCGAACCGGTCCACCTGGTGGGCCACGATTGGGGAGGCATCATCGCCTACACCGCAGCCGCCATGGCCCCCGACCGTTTTCACACCCTCGCGACGCTGGCCGTTCCGCACCCCGAACGGATGCAGAGCGCCGGGATCCGGAAGGTTCCAAGCCAGTTGCGTAACTCCTGGTACATGTTCTTCTTTCAGCTCCGCGGTCTCGCCGACTTTGCTGTCGAAGCGCGCGACTGGGCGCTCATTGAAAAACTCTGGCGGGACTGGTCGCCGGGGTGGGATCCACCGCCGGAGGAGATGAACCACCTGAAGCGCTGCCTGGAGCAGCCCGGAGTGAAGCGGGCGGCTCTCGGTTACTACCGCGCCATGGTGGGGCGTTCGACCCCGGGAGCGAAGCGGACCCTTGAGTTGTTCCGCTCCCCAATCCCAGTGCCCACGTTGGCGCTGACGGGGATCGATGACGGCTGCATTGATACTCGCCTCTACGACTACACGATGAAGGAAGAGGACTTTCCGGCGGGTATCGAGGTGGTACGAATCGAGGGGGTGGGGCACTTCCTCCACCAGGAGGCGCCGGGTGCCGTAAATACCCTGCTTCTGGATTGGTTGCATCGCACCAGAAGCCGCTAGATCCGCACGGGGCCGATCTCGAGGTGGGTTTCATGGGCTCTTTGAGCACCATGGGGTGGGGAAGTGGACGAGAACGAGTCCGGTCGGCTCGCGAGCGGAGTCAGGACGACCGGGGTCGCCGCTGGCGAATCCCGAGCAGGGTCAGCAGCGCGGTGACTTGGAGGAGAACCGAGGTCGGTTCGGGGACCGGGGGGAAGCTTTCGCTGTCGAGCGGATCCGTTCCCTCGGCGCCTTCCTCCACATCGCTGTACCCGTCGCCATCGTCGTCGAGGTCGGCGTTGTCACCGGTGCCGTCTTCGTCGGTGTCGGTGTCCTCGGTGGCATCCAGCGGGAAGTCGTCCGAGGCGTCGGGGGTGCCGTCGCCGTCGTCGTCGTCGTCGCAGGCATTCCCCAATCCGTCTTCGTCCAGGTCTTCCTGGGGCGTGTTGAAGACGTCCGGGCAGTTGTCTTCGTTGGCCCCGAAACCGTCGCCGTCGCCGTCGTTGTCGGCATCCTGGGGATAGTTGTCGGCGTTGTCGCCGATCCCATCGCCGTCGGTATCGGTGTCTTCGGTGGCGTCCAGTGGGAAGTCGTCCGAGGCGTCGGGGGTGCCGTCGCCATCGTCGTCGTCGTCGCAGGCATTCCCCAAGCCGTCTTCATCCGGATCTTCCTGGGGCGTGTTGAAGAGGTCGGGGCAGTTGTCTTCGTTGGCCCCGAAACCGTCGCCGTCGGCGTCGTTGTCGGCATCCTCGGGAAAGGTGTCGGCGTTGTCGCCGATCCCATCGCCATCGGTATCGGTGGTCTCGGTGGCGTCTAGCGGGAAGTCGTCCGAGACGTCGGAAGTGCCGTCGCCGTCGTCATCGAGATCCGCGTTGTTGCCGGTGCCGTCGCCATCGGTATCGGTGTCCTCGGTGGCGTCGAGCGGGAAGTCATCCGAGGCGTCCGGGATGCCGTCGCCATCGTCGTCGGTATCGGCGTTGTCGCCGGTTCCGTCTTCGTCGCTATCGGTGTCCTCGGTGGCGTCGAGCGGAAATTCATCCGAGGCGTCGGGGGTGCCGTCGCCATCGTCGTCGTCGTCGCAGGCATTCCCCAATCCGTCCTCGTCCGGATCTTCCTGGGGAGTGTTGAAGATGCCCGGGCAGTTGTCGGAGTTGTCTCCGAAGCCGTCCCCGTCGGTGTCGGTGTCCTCGGTGGCGTCCAGCGGGAATTCATCCGAGGCGTCCGGGGTGCCGTCGCCATCGTCGTCGAGGTCGGCGTTGTTGCCGGTGCCGTCTTCGTCGGTGTCGGTGTCCTCGGTGGCGTCGAGCGGGAGGTCGTCCGAGGCGTCCGGGGTACCGTCGTTGTCGTCGTCGGTATCGGCGTTATTACCGGTGCCGTCGCTGTCGGTGTCGGTCTGCTCTTCATCGTCCAGGGGGAAGTCGTCCGAGGCGTCCGGGGTGCCGTCGTCGTCGTCGTCCGTATCGGCGTTGTCACCGGTGCCGTCGCCATCGGTGTCGGTGTCCTCGGTGGCGTCGAGTGGGAAGTCGTCCGAGGCGTCCGGGGTGCCGTCGTCGTCGTCGTCTAGGTCGGCGTTGTTGCCGGTGCCGTCGCTGTCGGTATCGGTGTCCTCGGTGGCGTCGAGCGGGAAGTCGTCCGAGGCGTCCGGGGTGCCGTCGCCATCGTCGTCGTCGTCGCAGGCATTCCCCAAGCCGTCTTCATCCAGGTCTTCCTGGGGCGTGTTGAAGAGGTCGGGGCAGTTGTCTTCGTTGGCCCCGAAACCGTCGCCGTCGGCGTCGTTGTCGGCATCCTCGGGAAAGGTGTCGGCGTTGTCGCCGATCCCATCGCCGTCGGTATCGGTGTCCTCGGTGGCGTCCAGCGGGAAGTCGTCTGAGGCGTCCGGGGTGCCGTCGTCGTCGTCGTCGAGGTCGGCGTTGTCGCCGGTGCCGTCTTCGTCGGTATCGGTGTCCTCGGTGGCGTCCAGTGGGAAGGCGTCCGAGGCGTCCGGGGTGCCATCGCCATCGTCGTCGTCGTCGCAGACATTCCCCAAGCCGTCTTCATCGAGATCTTCCTGGGGCGTGTTGAAGACGGCCGGGCAGTTGTCTTCGTTGGCTCCCAAGCCGTCGCCGTCGGCGTCGTTGTCGGCATCCTCGGGAAAAGGGTCGGCGTTGTCACCGATCCCATCGCCGTCGGTATCGGTGTCCTCGGTGTTGTCCAGGGGGAAGTCGTCGACTGCGTCGAGGGTACCGTCGCCGTCATCGTCGGGGTCCGCGTTGTTGCCGATGCCATTGCTG
>JAZAOF010000204.1:0-5119 GCA_036228265.1 Myxococcota bacterium
GCGCGATCTGGTGGGAGACATCGGTAGTCTGGATCTGGGTCGCGATCGTTTTCGATCACGTCTCCCGGGCCGCGTGGCTCACGATTTCGTTCGCGCGTCAACGCTGGCTCTATCGCCTCGAGACCCCTTGACCGCGGCGTCGCGCTCCAGGAATTCGAACCGAAAACCCTCGTCGCCGTCGATCTCCACGCGCACGCGTCCCCCCTTGGCGAGATGCCCAAAGAGCAACTCGTCCGAAAGGGGATCCTTGATCCGCTTCTGAAGCACCCGGGCCAGCGGACGCGCCCCGAAATCCGGGTCGTACCCGAGTTCGGCCAGCCGTTTGCGAGCCGCCTCGGTGAGTTCGACACGAACCTTTCTCTCGGCCAGTTGCTCCTCGATCTCAACGACGAACTTGTCGACGACTCGGGCCATCGCGTCCGGCCGCAGGGGCTCGAAGTGCACGATTTCGTCGAGCCGATTGCGAAATTCGGGACTGAAGAGCCGCTCGATGGCCTTCGACACGTTCCCCGCCTTGGCCTCGACGAAGCCAATGGCGCGTTCGGTCATTTCCCGGGCGCCGACGTTCGAGGTCATGATCAATGTCACGTGGCGGAAGTCGGCTTCGCGGCCCTGGTTGTCGGTCAGCGTCGCGCGGTCCATCACCTGCAGGAGTACAGCGAAGAGATCGGGGTGGGCCTTCTCGATTTCATCGAGCAGAAGAACGGCATAGGGGTGCTTCCGGACCTGCTCGATCAAGAGACCGCCCTGGTCGTACCCGACGTATCCCGGGGGCGCCCCGATCAACCGCGAAACCGAGTGCTTCTCCATGAACTCGCTCATGTCGTAACGCAGAAAAGGCACGCCGAGAGTCTCGGCGAGTTGCTTGCTCAGTTCGGTTTTCCCAACCCCGGTCGGCCCCGTAAAGAGGAATGCCCCCACCGGGCGGTCCACGCCGCCCAGCCCCGCACGGGCCCGCTTGAGTGCGCGAACCACCGTTTCCACCGCGGAATCCTGGCCGAAGATCTTGGATTTCAAGGTGCCGTCGAGTTCTGCGAGCCGGTCGCGCTCACTCCCGGAGGTGCGGTCCACCGGAATACGCGCCATTCGCGCAACCACGCGCTCGACATCTCGGACGCCCACGGTTCGCCGCGGTCGCTTCGACGGTCGCAGTCGAACGGCGGCCCCGGTCTCATCCATCAGGTCGATGGCCTTATCGGGAAGAAAACGGTCGTTCAAGTGGCGCACGGCGAGATCGACGCACGCGCGCAAGGCACCGCTCGTATAACGAACCCCGTGGTGCTCTTCGTAGCGCGAGGAGAGGCCCTGCAAAATGCGCACGCACTCGTCCGGTTCCGGCTCGCCGATGTCGACGCGTTGAAAACGACGGGAAAGAGCGCGATCGCGTTCGAAGTGGCGATATTCCTGGTAGGTGGTCGAGCCCATGCAACGCAGGCGGCCCGCGGCCAACATGGGCTTCAGGAGGTTTGACGCGTCCACGGTGGTGCCCTGGGCCGACCCCGCCCCGAGAATGGTGTGAATCTCGTCGATGAACAGGATCGGGTGTTCTTTCTCGAGAAGTGCGCCCGTGAGTGCCTTGAAACGCGCCTCGAAATCTCCGCGGTACCGGGTTCCGGCGAGCAGGGAACCCAGGTCGAGAGAAAAGATCTCGGCCGCCGCGAGGTCCGCGGGCACCCGCCCCTCGTGGATGCGAAGCGCCAACCCCTCGGCCATGGCCGTTTTCCCGACCCCCGTCTCACCGACGAAAATGGGATTGTTCTTTCGCCGCCGGGCCAGGACGTGGATCGTCCGCTCCAGTTCGGCCCCCCGTCCGATCAGGGGGTCGAGTTCGCCCGCCGCGGCCTTCTGCGTGAGGGCGTCGGTAAAGGCCTCAACGGGATCGGCGGGCATCTCCGAACCTTCTTCGCCCAGGCCACCCGCCCCGGGAAACCCTCCCGCGCCCGCCTCTTCGCCGGGTCCCGACCCGTCGCGCAGCTTGGATTCGCCGTGGGAGATGTACCGGAGGATGTCGAGTTGGGTGACATCCTGGGAGCGCAAGAGCGTCACGGCGTAGGAATCGGGCTCCTGGTAGATCGCCACCAGGAGATCCCCCACGTCGACCTCTTCCTTCTCCGCCCATTCGGCGTGGTCCATCGCGTGCTGGAGGACCCGGTGAAACGCCAGGGTCTGCTGGGTATCTACCGGTTCTTCGCCGGGGACCTGTTCCAGGTCGTCGACGAAGAAGCGTTCGAGACCGGACTTCAGGATCTCGGGCCGAGCCCCCGAGTGGCGCAGAATCTCGATGCCCCGCTCGTCGTGAAGCAGGGCAAACAGCAGATGCTCGACGGTCAGGTAGGCATGGCGGCGGTGCACCGCCTCCCGGTAGGCCGACTGAAGCGTCATCTGTAATTCGCGACTGATGGAACTCATTCTTTCTCGACTCCCGCGCGCAGGGGATGCCCCCGCTGCTCGGCCAGGTTGTGCACGGTCGCGACCTTGGTCTCGGCGACCTCTCGAACGAAGACACCCGCCACGCCCATCCCGCCCCTGTGGATCTGCAGCATGATCTGGGTCGCGGCGGCCGGGCTTTTGCCAAATACCTTTTCGAGGACCGAGACGACGAACTCCATGGGCGTGTAATCGTCGTTGTGCAGGAGAACCTTGTAGCGGTCCGGCCGCTTGGCCCGGGTCCGCGTCTTGGTCGCGAGCCCTCCCTCGCGCCGACGTTCCGGGGAATCGGGACCTTCCGGCCCCCCCGGCTCATCGCCGCTTCCGCCCGGCGCGTGCATGACCTCGAACATCTGCCGAGGATAGCCCACCGGCATTTCGGGTCCGCACCGAGGTCGCTTCGCGCGGTGCCGGCCCCGGCAGGCGCTAGAGTTCCCCGGGTGACAACCGTCGCGCTGGAAGAAGGCATCGCGGACATTCCGCGCGAGGAGTGGAACGCTCTCGTGGGGGAAGACTCTCCTTTCCTGGAGTGGGAATGGCTCGCGTCCCTCGAAGAAGCCGGGACCCTGGGCTCCGAAACCGGTTGGCTCGCGCACCCCCTGACCGTTCGCGACGAAGGAAAGCTCGTCGCCGCCGCCCCGCTCTACGTCAAGGGGCACAGCGAAGGCGAGTTCGTCTTCGACTGGAGCTGGGCCGACGCCGCGGAACGTGCCGGCATCGCCTACTACCCGAAACTCCTGGTCGGGGTGCCCTTTACGCCGGTCACCGGGCGCCGGTTGCTCGTCGCCCCGGGCGCCGATCGCGAAGCGCTCCAGGCCAGCCTGGCCGACGGGCTGCGAAGACTCTGCGTCGCCAACGGCATGTCGGGCGTCCATGCCAATTTCTGCCTGCCCGAAGAAGTCGGCGCCCTCGAGGGCGAAACGTTCTTGCGGCGCGTCGGCATCCAATACCACTGGAAGAATCGCGGCTACGCCTCCTTCGAGGAGTACCTGGGGGACTTTCGGAGCAAGAGGCGCAACCAGATCCGGCGCGAGCGTCGCGAACTCTCTCGCGAGGACGTCTCGGTCGACGTCTATGCCGGCGACGCCATCCCCGACGAACTCTGCGAACCCGTCTACCGCTTCTACCTCGCGACCATCCAGAACCGCTACTGGGGCCGCCAGTACCTGAACCGCGCCCTCTTCGAGAAACTCTGGGAACGATTCCGGCACCGCATGGTGCTCGTGGTGGCGAGCCACCGCGGAGAACCCATCGCCGGAACCTTCAACGTGGCAAAGAACGGGGTGCTCTACGGCCGCTATTGGGGCGCGCTGCACGACATCCGCTTCCTGCACTTCGAAGTCTGTTATTACCGCGCCATCGAGTACTGCATCGAAAACGGTTTCCAGCGCTTCGAACCCGGCGCCGGCGGGGACTACAAGCAACTCCGGGGTTTCGACGCCCAGGCGACCTACAGCGCCCACTTCCTCGCCGACCCGCGACTCTCCCAGGCGGTGCAACGCTTCCTGGAGGCCGAACGCGAGCAGGCCGAAAACAACATCGAGTGGCTCACGGAGCACAGCGCGCTCAAGACCTAAGCCCTCGGCGTGAGTTCAGCGGGAAGCCAACTGCGCTTCCCGGGCCGCACGCAGCCGCGCAAAATCCTCGGCGGCGTGGTAGGAGGAACGCGTGAGCGGCGAAGACGAGACCAGCAGGAAGCCTCGATCGCGCGCCGCGTCGGCATACGAATCGAACTCGCGGGGTTCGACGTAGCGAACCACCTCGGCGTGATCGCGGGTGGGCTGGAGGTACTGGCCGATCGTCATGAAATCGACGTCGGCCGTGCGGAGGTCATCCATCAGGTCGAGCACTTCGTCCCGGGTTTCTCCAAGCCCCAGCATGATCCCCGATTTCGTAAACAGTGCGGGCTCGCACTTCTTGACGCGATCCAGCAGGTCGAGCGAATGCGTATAGCTCGCCCCGGGACGAATCGTCCGGTAGAGACGCGCAACGGTCTCCAGATTGTGGTTGTAGACGTCCGGTCGAGCGGCGGCCACGATTTCAGCCGCACCGGCCTTGCGGCGAAAGTCCGGCGTCAAGACCTCGACCGTCGTTGCTGGAGAACTCGCCCGGAGAGCCGCGATACAGCGCTCGAAATGGCTCGCTCCGCCGTCGGGAAGATCGTCACGGTCCACCGAGGTCACCACCACGTGCTCGAGTCCCAGCCGACCCACGGCCTCGGCCAGGTGGGACGGCTCGTCGGGATCGACGGCATCCGGAACCCCGGTATCGACGTTGCAGAAGGCGCAGGCACGCGTACAGACGCGGCCGAGGATCATGACCGTGGCGTGCTTCTGGGCCCAGCACTCGCCAATGTTGGGACACGCCGCTTCTTCGCACACGGTGTTCAGGGAAAGCTCGCGCATCAGGCGGCGCGTCTGGTGAAAGACCGGCGAATGCGAGAGGCGAACCTTCAGCCAGGGCGGCTTCGGCAGACGCTCGCGGTGCAACGCCTCGCCCTTGCTTCCCCCCTTTTCAATTTGAAGCAATTGATCGCTCACCGACGACGTCGAACCTCTCGAGCTCTCGTTAAATGTGGATCGCTCGCCCGAAGGCCTCGAGCACCGATTCGTGCATCGACTCGGACAGTGTCGGGTGCGGAAAAATCGCACTCATGAGTTCGGCTTCGGTGGTCTCGAGGTTCTGCGCAATC
>JAZAOF010000205.1:0-10526 GCA_036228265.1 Myxococcota bacterium
CCGTCCTCGCTTCGATCCATCCCTGGGATGCCGAAGGACCGGACGAAGAGATCATGCTCTGCGAACACACGTTCAAGAGCTGGGTACCGGAATCCTTCATGGACATCCCTGGCTACATCGCATGGCTCTCCCGGCAGGACCTGCACCCCACCTACGCCTACCTTGAGCGCATGCTGAAATTCCTTCAGTGGCAGAAAAAAACGTCTGGACGGAGCGCGGAACGCTGGGTCCTGAAAGCCCCCTTCCACCTGGGCTACGGGGACGTGCTCTTCGAAACCTTTCCCTCGGCCCGGGTGATCCAAACCCACCGCGACCCGTGCGAAACAATGCCGAGCATCGCCTCGATGGCTTACGCGCTCTGGGGACTGGGCCGGGACGAAGCGGACCCCCTCGAAGTTGGCCGCCAGGCCTTTTCACGCTGGAGCCAGGCCGTGGCCGCCTTTGTCACTTGCCGGGATACGTTTCCTCCCGAGCGTTTCTTCGACTGCGACTTTCGCGCCGTCGGCGCCGATCCAATCGGCGAGATCGCTCGCATCTACGATTGGCTCAACCTTCCCCTCGAGGCTCCCACGCGGACCGCCATGGAAGGCTGGTTGACGAAGAACGCGCGCGACAAGCGCGCTCCCCACGAGTACAGCCTCGAAACCTTCGGCCTCACGCGGGCCGATATCGAAACCGAGTTCGCGGACTACCGGAAACGTTTCGATCTCGCGGCTTCGCCCCCCCGCGAAGACTAGGCCGAAGCGACCTCGTCGAGGCGGACCACGCGGACGGCCGGTTGCGGATGTCTTTCGGCGCGAACCCAGCGAAGACACATGGTTCCGCGGCGGTGCCCCGCGGTTTCGAGCCAGTTGGGAACCCCCGGGTCCCGGTGAGCAAGGACCAGCCGGATCGAACCGTCCGGCGCGGGGACGGCTGCGTGGTGGTTGATCGCAATCGTGTGATAGCGGTAGTCGAGGGATTCCATCCAGTAGTTGTTGACCTGAAAATTCCAGTACTCACACTCGGGAGGCGTTACTTCCACCAGGAGGGCTTCGTGTTCTCCGAGTTCCCAGTAGCCGTGGTAGTAGACGATATTGGGGTCTCCGTGGGCGGCCTTCGCGACCGAGGCGTCAAAGAGCGGCAATTCGTTGGGTTTCGCCGCGAAGGATTCCGTCCAATCCGTGAAGAGCGAGGCCGTCCCGTGCACATAGGCGGCCGCCGCCGCGAGGCCCTCGTCGATGAATTCGGGGGTCACCGGATCGGGGGCGGGCGGTGCGTCGATCCGTTCGATCCGAAGGTCGGCAATGGTCTCGTTCGCTCGGTCTTCGAAGGTCTGCCTCACGATCAGCGAACTGGTGTCGGGCTCCATGGGCAGCCAGTTCCCGGGATGCTTCCGGCAACTCAGGATGATTTCGAAGCTCCCGTCCTCCGCCATCTCGAGGTCGGCCGCCTCGAGGTAGCCGCTCTGCCCCATCCGCCCTCCCGAGCCGTAGTTTCCGACATAGGTGCCAAACCCCAGGTAGTGAACGGTGCCCCGGCTTCCCCGAATCCGGTAGTCGTAGGCTCCCGAAATCGCAGCGCTCTCGTAGTAGTTGTCCGGGTTGTCGGCGCCGATCTTGACGGTTTCATGAGAGGGTCGCCGAAACACCGGCGCCCGGGGATCCGCGGCTTCGATGTACGATTCGAGAGCAACGCGGGCCAGGCGACTCAGGTAACGAAATCCCTCGGCGCGCTCAAAGGCATCCCTCGGAGAAGCGTCGCGAAGAATCACGTCACCCGCCTGCTTCAGCCGGTCGCAAAAATCGGCCCAGCTTTGGCCCTCCAGAATTCGGCGTTCGGAATCACTCTCCACGTGAGGACCTCCTCGATCCGGGACGGCTAGGCTCCCGGCACCCGCAGGGGAAGTTCTTCAATCCCCGTGATGAAGTTGGAGGGGCGATAGCGCGGGGGCGCACTGGAAGCGAGTTCCCAGTTCGGTGCCCGGGAAACAATTTCTTCGAACATCACGCGCAGTTCCATGCGCGCAAGGCTCGCACCGAGGCAGAAGTGCGTCCCATAGCCTCCAAAGGCCACGTGGGCGTTGGGGTCGCGCTCGACGTCAAAGCGATACGGATCCTCGAAGATCGCCTCGTCACGATTTCCCGACGGGTAGAGAAGAACGCATTTTTCTCCCGCTGGAATCGTCTGCCCGCGCAGGGTGACCTCTTCCACCGGGGTTCGCGCCATGTTCAGGATGGGTGTCACCCATCGCAACATCTCCTCCACCGCCCCGGGAATCCGCGCTGGATCGTCGACCAGTTTCTGTCGCTGCTCCGGGTGAAGCAGGAGTTGGTGCATCCCCCCGGAAATCACGTGTCGCGTCGTCTCGTCGCCACCAATCAGGATGAGAAGGCTTTCCTGAAAAAGCGCCTCGTCGTCGAGTCTCTCTCCGTCGATTTCCGCATGCACGAGCACTCCCATCAGGTCTTCCTGGGAACCCGTCTTCCGCCTCTCTTCCACGACCTTCATGCAATAGTCGCGGTATTCATCATTGGCGCGCTGCATCTTCACGACTTTCTCCGCGTCGAGATCCCCCATCCCCGTGAGCCCCGCCATGATGTCATCCGACCACCGCAGGAGGGTCTCCCGGTCCTCGGGAAGGACACCCAGCATGTCCCCGATCATGATCATGGGCAGCGGAGCGGCGACCTCGCGCACGAAATCGAACTCGCCCTGGGCGCTCGCTCGATCGACGAGTTGACGACAGATCTCCCGCAACTTCGGCTCCTGGTCGAGGACGCGCCGCTTCGTGAATCCCCGGTTCACGAGATTCCGGCGATGCTTGTGCATCGGGTCGTCCATGCAGATCATGTTGTCGACTTCGTGATAGTCGGGCCGCATTCCCCGGGAATTCACAAAAACACCGCTGTTTTTCGAGAGTGCCATGATGTCTTCGTGGCGGGTAATCCCCCAGACCCCGTGCTTCGGGTCCCGGTAGACCGGCGCGTTCTCACGCATCCATCGATAATGGGGGTGGGGATCGTTGGCGTAGAAATCCCCGTCGATCAGGTCGATCTCGGGGTGCACCGGATGGGAAGACATGAACGCTACACCTCCGAGAGCGCCGGCATGACGCGCTTTTCAAAAACCTCGAGCATCTCCCAGGAAATTTCCGGATCGAGTCCGCCCACCAACGGGTGGAGCATCACCGTTCCGCCCGGTCCGAGTTCACGCGCTCGTTCCACCATCTCGTCGGGCGTGTAGATCGGGTAGTCCCCCGTCGCCCGAAGTTCTTCGACCGTCTCCACCATCGTGTACCCGGTGTCGGTGCCGGATTCGACCGCCCATTCCCCGTAGGCGCGCATCTCGTGCAAAGCATGGGGGGCCAGTTTTTCCCAGAACGCATCGGGATCCTCGGCCACGAAACACGCGTTCCCCGTGGTCCTTGCGGCCGGTCCCGGATCGGACTTGCCGATCTTCTGGCGTTCTTCGCGATAGATCTCCCAGTACTCCGACTTGGATGGAATGAAGTGATCGGCCAACCGAGCCGCCCTTCTTGCTGCAGGGTTCGACGCTCCGCCGAGACCGATGGGCGGGTGCGGACGTTGAACGGGGCGAGGCAAAACACGAACCGAACGACCCTCGTGCGAGAAGATCTCTCCGCTCCAGGCCTGCTTCATGAACGGGACAATGGACTCCATCACGGAAGCACGATCCGAAAGTTTTCGCCCCAAGGAACGGAATTCGCTTTCCACGTAGCCCCCGGAAAAAACCGGAATCACGCGACCGTGCGAAATCACGTCGAGCATCGCGATATCCTCGGCGAGCCGCACGGGGTCGTGGAGCGGTGCAATGAGCGCGGCAATCACGATGCGGATCCGTTCGGTACGCGCCGCAATCGCCGCACCCAGGACCAGGGGCGACGGCAGATAGCCGTCTGGAGAGCCGTGGTGCTCCGAGAGCGTGACCGAAAGAAAACCACGCTGGTCGGCCCACACGCTCTGGTCGATCGCCGCCTGGGCAATGTCCTCGCTGGTTGCCCTTCCGAAGGAGGGGCAGCGCAGGTCGTAGCGAATTCCGAAATTGGCCATGGCCCAAGGAATAACAGGCGCGGGGTGCCCCGACCACCGGCCAGAGCCGCCGGGACTTCCTCGGGGAACTGCTGGCGCGCTAGCATCATCCCACTTCACGATGACTTCTCAAAACACGCGATGGATGGCCGGGCTCTCCCTTGCGGCCCTGAGTGCTGGGGTCGTCGGCCTCGCGCTTCTGCAACCGCCTCGCTTTGAAGAGCGAGCCGTCGGAGGAATGATCCACCCTGCCGATGTACCCGGCCCCCGCTTTCTCGGCGTCGTGGAAAAGCCCTCGTCCGACCGACTGTGTGATCCCGAACTCTGGCAGGGAATCGAGGCCATCGTGGTCCGGAACGAGCCCGGAAAGGCGTGGGTGAGCGAAGACCGCTGGCGTGGCCTCACTTCGCGCAGCCGGGCGGCGGTGGCCAACTGGAGTTCTCGGTGCACTTCTTCTGGAACCCCGCTCACGCTCGTGGGCCAACCGAGCGGGGACATCCTGGGCCACTACAGCCTGGAAGAAGGTCTCGCCCACACCCCCTGACCGCCGCCTTCCTGGACCATCGGCGCACGTTGGGCGATCGCACCGGTGGCCGCGCACGGGTCGGGCTACCTTCGGCAAGGGTTCGCTGGCCACCCACCCGCGAGCCGTCCCGGAGGAGACCCCAGTGAAATTTTCGATGATCTTCGAAGCCAAGATCCTCGATACGTCTCGAAAGCGAGAGTTCGAGATCATGCACGAGTGCGTTGAGCAGGCGGTTCTCGGAGAAGAGGTCGGATTCGACGGCGTCTGGGCCGTGGAGCACCACAGCTTGAAGTGGTACGCACACATGAGTGCTCCCGAGACCTTTCTCGCCTACGTAGCCGGAAAAACCTCGCGCATCCGAATTGGTCACGGCGTCGTCTGCCTGCCCCACCGGATGAATCACCCGATCAAGGTCGCCGAGCGGGTAGCCATGCTCGACATCCTATCCAACGGTCGCGTCGACTTCGGGATTGGAAAGGGAGGAACAGAACACGAGACCGGTGCCTTCCAAACGCCGCTCGAAGAGGTTCCGGCACAACTCGAAGAATCGGCACGCATCATCCCAAAGATGTGGAGCTGCGATGAATTCTCCTACGAAAGCGAACGGCTGAAGATCCCCCCTCGCCCGATCCATCCAAAGCCCCGGCAAGACCCCCACCCGCCGATGTTCCTGGCCTGCACGCGTGAATCCACGCTCAACCAGGCCGGCGAATGGGGCCTCGGCGCCCTTTGCATGGGCTTCGGCGGTCCCGAGGACGTCGCCCAAAAAAACCGGGTCTACCGCGCCGCGGCGAAGCGCCGAACACCGGAGTCCCAGATCCCCGACTTCCCGAACGTTCATCTTTCAGCCCTGTGCCCCGCCATCGTTCTTGACGACGGGCTGGAAGCCCGCCGTATCGGGCATCGGGGCCAGCGGTTTTTCGCCGAGGCCATCCGCCACTGGTACCAATCCGGCCCGCCGCCCGCGATTCACCAGGACGAAGACGACGGCGAAGAACTCGTGCGCGGCGGCGAGGAACTCGTTGCGTATCTCAACGAAGAAAAGATCGAGGCCGGGACCGAGGCCACCGGGCTTTTCAATCCCAATCATGCCTACGGCACCGTGTCGGATGCCATCGGCTACTGCGAAAAACTGGCGGAGGCCGGCGCCGACGAGATCATGTTCCTGGTTCAGATGGGCGGCGTGCCCCAGGATGCCGCCCTGCAGACGATTCGAAACCTGGGAGAGCAGGTTCTTCCCCGTTTCCGCTAGCCCTCGTCCCCGGTTTGCAGCTCGAAATTGTCTTTCCGAAGAATGCCCTCGGCCGCCAGCCGCGATCTCAACTGCTCGACACGGCGGCGGTTGACTCCGAGATCCCCGTAGCCGACCCGCGACGCGGAGCGCACGGCGACGACTCCCGAACGCGGACGCCTCTGAAGGTCGAGGTCGTCCACGAAACGAAACACCTTGCTGCGGCACTCGGCGTGCAGATCGAGTTCCGTGCGGCGGGCGACGGTACATCCCGGCAGCGACCCAACGACGCGCCCGATGGCCGCCCACGCGGCATCGGAATCGCCTGTGATCTTCAGCGGGGCGACCTGGTGGGTCCCGGAACGGCTGTCGCTACTCACGCAATTGGGCGAACCGGGACACGCGGCGAGCCACCCCGGGCTCGAGCGAGCGGGGGCGGTGGATGGACCCACGCACCCGAGCCCCAACAAGAAGAGCGCTCCACCGCAACCCACAAGCGCCCGACCGGTGAAACCAGCCATGGGTTCGTTCCGTCCCCTTTAGTCGAAGCTCAGGCTCTCGAAAAAACGGTTCGCTCTCCCGCTGTTGTGTTGGTCGGCTGGAAGTTGCGCATCCACCACGTAGAGGCGGTCGTCGACCACCACGAAGACCGCTTCGCCTCGGAGTTGGGGGTGTCCATCGCGAGGAGGAATATCGTAAACGAGTTTCTTTCCCTTGTGCCCGTCGATCTTCAGGTCGGTGTAGGAACTCGGCTTGGCGTGGGTCGTGGAGAGCAGCGCACCCTTCGCGTGATCGATGATGGTGTCGGCTCCCGTAAATTCAACAGCAAAACTCGGAATATCGGAGTAGTCGACGGTGAATTTTTCGTAGTGATCTTCGCGGAGAACCGTAAAAATGTGATTCGTGATCGTGCCGATGAACGAGTGCTTTTCGCTCACGCTCGCCTTGGGCGTCTCGGGGACCCGAACCGAAAAGCGCCCCGCAGCCGACTTGAAGTAGTCCCATTCATTCGCTCCCGCTCCCGATGCCGCCAGGATCACGCCGACAGCGCCCAGCACGAGCCCGACCAGGCGTTTCCGACTCCTCCCGATCCGTAAAATTCGAGTGGTCATCTCCATTGCTCCTCTTCGGTTTAGAGAGAGTTCCAAGCGGCCAGGCCCGCTCCACCGTCATTCAGATCCTATCCCTGTCTGCAAGAATGGCCACCGGGCGACTCCAAAAGCCGAGCCGACTTCGGGTTTTCCCGGCTCGCTGCCGAAAAACCTGAAACTTCTTTTTTTTCAGCCACTTGAAAAGCCTCATCCATGCGGACAGTCGACCGGTGCTAGCGTTCGGCCTCCCGCGAAGGAGGCGGAACAACGATGGGAACGATCGTGGTCACGGGATCGGCGTCGGGAATCGGTGCAGCGACGACCGAACGCCTCGAAAAGGACGGGCACCGGGTAATCGGAGTCGACCGGCACGCGGCCGAAATCGTCGCCGACCTCGGCTCGGTCCAGGGAAGGGCCGATGCGATCTCGGCCATCGAAAACGCGGCGAACGGACTCCTGGACGGTGTCGTCTCCGCGGCGGGGCTCGGCCCCTACGACGAGGCTCGGGCGGTCGCACGGGTCAACTACTTCGGTGCCGTGGCCATGCTCGACGATCTCAGGGGTTTGTTGGCCCGCGCCGAAGCCCCCGCGGCCGTAGCCATTTCCTCGATCGGCGCGGTGTTTACCGAGTTGGTCGTTCCGGAATTCGTCGAAGCCTGCATGGCCGGAGATGAAACCTCCGCCCAGGAGGCCATGGCCGGACGTGATGGGAACTCGGCCTACGTCAATGCCAAGCACGCCCTCGCCCTCGCCGTGCGCAGGCGAGCCGCGCAATGGGGCGAGCTCGGCATCCGCCTGAACGCCGTGGCTCCGGGATCCACGGAGACCCCCATGCTGGATCGCCTCCACGACGATCCCGCACTCGGCCCCCCGGTGAGGGCGCTTCCGATCCCCCTCGGTCGGACGGCCCCGGCTTCGGAACTCGCCAGCGCCATTGCATTTCTGCTGGGCCCGGATGCGCGGTTCGTCCATGGGACCATTCTCCACGTGGATGGCGGTTCCGATGCAATCGTCCGGCCCGATGCTCTTTGAGGAACAAACCGGTGACCCGTTTTGCGGCGGGTCCCCGCCAATCGGCCCGTCCCCTTTGCAACCCACTTCACGCAGCGCACGCGCATCAACGAAACCGGCCGTGAGCTCCTCGTGAACGGACTCGATCGGCGCGCCGTAGTGGTTACGGGGGGAGCCAGCGGAATCGGGCGCTCGACCTGTGAACGCCTGGCCCGATCGGGCGCGGCGGTGGGCGTCCTCGACCACGACCGGGAGTCGGCGGAGAAGATGCCTGCGGAACTTCTCGAGGCCGGGGCCCGCGCAGCCATTGCGCTTCCCGCGGACGTCTCAGAAGAAGACGCCGTCGCCGAATCCATGCGCCGGGCAGCCGAAGCGTTCGGCGGACTCAACGGACTCGTTACCAGCGCGGGAATTTTCTCCGCCGAAGAGATGAAGCCGCTGCACGAGATTTCCCGGGACGCTTTCGAGTCGGTCATCGGCGTCAACCTCATAGGAACCTTCCTCTGCGTTCGCCATGCCCTTCCGTGGATGCGCGCGAGTGCCGAAGCAGGCGCACCGCCGGCCTCGATCGTCACGGTGGCTTCAACGGCGGGGCTTCGCGGTCACGGCTTTGGCCCTGGCTACACGGCGAGCAAGGGGGGAGTCATCGCCTTGACCCGCCTTCTCGCGCACCAGTACGGGAGCGAAGGGATCCGAGCCAACTGCGTCTGCCCCGGCCTGACCGATACTCCCATGCAGGGTGGCGCCCTGGAGAACCCCGAATTCCTGGAACAGATGACCCGGTCGATCCCGATGGGGCGACCTGCCCAACCCGAGGAGACGGCGGGCATCATCGCCCACCTGCTGTCGGACGACGCTTCCTATGTCTCGGGCCAGATCATCGCGGCCGATGGGGCGGCCACGGTACTCTAGTCCTACGAACGTACACTTCTCTCGCACACAACCCCGATGGAGAACCCTGACATGGCTGAATCACCCGTAGCGTCGTTGTCTCGCGAAGACATCGCCAAACACTCGAAGGGCCTTACCGCTCTAGGAATCCTGCTGGTCGCTCTCGGCGTGCTCGCCATCGCCGTCCCGAACGTGTCCACCCTCGCCGTGGAGACCTTCATCGGCTGCCTCATCCTCTTCGGCGGATTCGCCCATCTCTTCCACGCGTTCCGGCCCGATCGATGGCAGGGCTTCCTTCTCGACATCGCACTGGGCAGCGTTTTCGTCGCAACCGGGGGGCTGCTTCTTCTCTTTCCCCTCCAGGGCGAATTGACTCTCACGCTCCTGCTCGCCGCGGCCCTTGCCGCCGAGGGCATTTTCAAGTTCGTCGCATTCTTCCAGCTTCGGAGTCAACCCGGAGCCGGGTGGCTCATTTTCTCCGGGGCTGTCGCTCTGGGACTCGGAATCCTCATCGGGTTGGAGTGGCCGAGCGCGGCGAGCTGGGTTCTTGGACTCTTCGTGGGAATCGACCTGGTCTTTGGCGGATGGACGCTCATCGTCTTGAGCATCACCTCTCGACGCCTACTGGCCGACAAATCGGCGTAGGACTCTCAGTCGGCCGAAGCCGCCGCCGCACTGGCTCCGGCGAGCCGGCCCGTAAAGGTGCAATCGGCGATGGAGAGCCCGCTGTTGTAGCCCTGGGCAGGAACTCCCGAGGCTGTCCGACCGGCGGCGTAGAGCCCCGGAACCACCGCGCCCTCGGCGTCGAGCACCTCGCCTCCAACGCGCGTGTGCAGCCCCCCCAACGTGAAGACCGAATAGGGAGAGTTTCCGACTCGCAGGTCCAGCGCCGCGTAGGGCGGCTTGAGAGGACGGACCCAGCAGGCTTCCTTTTTGAAGTACGGGTCCTCTCCCTTCGCGGCGTTCTCGTTGTAGACCTCCAGCGTGTGCTGAAGACTTCCCGGTGGCATGCCGAGTTCGGACTCGAGTTCGCTCGGCGTTTCACCAGCCGCGAGCAGTGGATAGAGCACGCCCGCAAGGCTCGGGTCGTCGGACGGGGCTTGGTAGATCGAGTCGTCGACGATGAGATAGACCTCCCCCTGCTGCCGCTTCAGCGCGATTTCGCCGTGATTGCTCTGGTAGACGTCCTCGTTGACATACCTCTGTCCCTGGGCATTGACGAGAATGCCGCGAATGTTGTCGCGATTTCCGTAGGCAAACCCCAGGACGATGCATGCGGAGTCCATGCGTACCGCCGCCCCCCCGGCCCCGATTCCCATTCGAATCCCGCTTCCATCGTCGCTGGTTTCTGCGGCAATCGGTCGACCGCACTGCAGGACCTCCGGGGCGTACCAGCGAAGCATTTCGGGATTCTGGATGAATCCTCCCGTGGTCAGAACCACCCCTCGGCGAGCGCGAACCAGGCACGGATCGGAACCCACCCTGGCGACGACTCCAACCACCCGACCCTCGCTATCCACCACCAGGGTTTCGCTTCTCGTATTCGGTTGGATCTCGCCACCGGAGCGCTCGAACTGCTCCACCAAGATCTGCATCAAGTACTCGCCGGAACCCACGCCGTCTTTCTGGACCGTGTGTCCGCGAGGAGCGGGACGCGCAATCTCCCGGTACGGGTACGCCCGCTCGCTTCCCGTATAACTGAGACTCGCCCCGGGCATGGGCATGGTGCTGGTTTCGTACGGAAC
>JAZAOF010000206.1:0-10117 GCA_036228265.1 Myxococcota bacterium
CGCCAGGTCGAGAGCCCCGGCCTCCAGGGCACGACGGGACAGGCCGAGGAGATTGCGAACCAGTTCCGAACGCGGACGCGTCGATCGCTCGATCCCGGGCTCGCCGCCGGCGGGCGGCTCGGCGGATTGCGGCAAGGCGCACGCCAACATCGCCACGGCGAGCGCCATGCCGACAAACCGTGCCCAGAAGCGAACTGCGCTCACGCGCCAGTCCGGGCCGGAGGCTTCGACCAATGTTGCACCCGGAGACCCTCCGTCCTCGCGCACGGGGCTTCCCTCGCGATCCTCCTCGGAAAGATAGCCGATTCCGACCCGCCTCCGATCCCCGCTTGCACGCACGACAGGTGCGCGCCACCCTTGCAGGTCGTGCGAGAGGACCACTCCGCAACACCGAGCGATCTCCGGGACTTTTCCGGGAACGACCTGGCCCGCCGCGTTACACCGTTGCTGCCCTGGCTGGGCCCACTCCTCATCTTCGGGGTCGGCGCTGTCGTGCTGCGGTGGAGTTGGCCCCATGGTCCCGACTCGCTGATCGACTTCGGTCGCGAGCTCTACGTTCCCTGGCAGATCTCCCGGGGAACCGCTCTCTACGGAGAACTCCTCTACCTGAACGGCCCCCTTTCTCCTCACTGGAACGCGCTTCTTTTCGCATCCTTCGGCGAGGGACTCCGGGTGCTGATGATTGCCAACGCGGCCGTGGCTACGGCGATCACGATCCTTCTCTATGGGCTGGTCCAGCGCGCCGCCGACCGTCTCGCGGCCACGGTCGCGGGACTCGCCTTCGTCTCGTTCATCGCCTTCACCCAGCTGGGAAGCATGGGGAACTACAACTTCCTCACTCCGTATTCCCACGAGATGACACATGGGCTGCTCCTGTGCCTGCTCGCCCTGTGGGCATTCTCCTCCCTGCCACGCACCGGGGATCGCGGAATCGCCCTGGCCGGCTTCCTTCTCGGATGGGTGTTCCTGACGAAACCCGAACTCTTCGTGGCCATCGCCGCAGCCCTGGTTCTCGGAGTGGCCCTCGCACCGATGGCCTCTCCCCAGCCACGGGGTCGGTCCCTTCGCGGGCTCGGCCTGCTGGCCCTCGCCGCAATGGCCCCGGTCGCCATCGCATTCCTGCTGCTGTGGACCCAGCTCCCCGCCCAAACCGCCTGGGGAGGCATCCTCGACCCGTGGATCTCGATCCTGAACGAGAACGTCACCGATCTCGAGTTCTATCGCTGGGTCCGGGGAACGGACCAACTCGAAATCAACCTATCCCGGATGGCGCTGTGGTTGTCGCGGTACGCGACCTTCGTCGTGCCGGCCGCGGTCCTATGCTTCCTAGCCCCCCGTCAGCAACCGTGGCGCAATGTCGGAGCCGTCGCGGTCTTCGTACTCCTCTTCCTTCTCCTGGGCCCGGGACCGTACATCGATTTTCTCGCCGGCAATGATGCCCCGGCTCGAAATCTGCGCATCAACGAATGGCCCCACGCCACTCGGGGTTTCCCCGTGGCCCTCGGGGTGATCGGCGCAGCGGCCTTCATCGCGTGGCTCCGCGATCTCCAAAAGGGAAAGGACACCTCCGTGGCCGTCTTTCGCCTCGTGTGGATCGCCTTCGCCCTCGGACTCCTGGCCAAGATCATTTTCAACGTCCGCCTTCACCACTACGGATTTGCCCTCGCACTGCCGGGCCTGGTCGTCTTTACGTCGGCTCTCGTGTGCTGGATTCCCCGACTGATCGATCACTGGGGCGGCAGCGGGGTAATCTTTCGCGCCGCCAGCCTGGCTCTCCTGGCTACGGCCACGGTGGACGCCTTCCAGATCATCGAATTGCAGTACGGCAACAGCCGTCATGTCGTGGGAACGGGTGTCGACCGTTTCCAGAGCGGGGCCAAGGCACAGATGGTGGCCCGCGTGCTCAGGGATCTCGAACAACGCGTCGAACCTCATGAAACCCTGGCCGTCCTGCCCGAGGGAATCATGATCAACTACCTGGCTCGAATCGATGCGCCGACGCCACACACGAATTTCATGCCGCCCGAGGTCATTCTCTACGGCGAGGACCGAATCCTACGCGACTTCCTTCGGTCCCCACCGGACTACGTCGTTGTCGTTCACAAGGACACCACCGAGTACGGTTTTCCGCTCTTCGGGCAGGACTACGGCCGCGACCTCCACGCCTGGGTTCTCGAAAATTACGAACCCGTTCGCCTTTTCGGGAACCGACCTCTCCGGGATGTCCGTCGGTTCGGTATCGAAATCCGCGAGCGGATCGGACGCGGGACTCAATCGGAGAGTACGGGCGGGTAGACGCTGCGCTGCCGGTTGAGATCCGAGTAGTAGTCGAGTTGATGGCGTCGCCAGGTGTAGAGACGGCGCAGGAGATCGTTCGCCACCTCGGGTTCTTCTGCAGCAAGATTTACCTGCTCCCCGGGATCCGCCTGCAGGTCGGCGAGCATCAATTTTTCGTGCCGCACGTCGTGCAGCAACTTGTAGCGGCCGCGCACCACCGCGTACTGGTGCGCCAGTGGTGTCTGCGCCACGAGATAGCGAGAGCGGTCGGGGTCCGGGTCCTGCGCGACGAGGGAGACCCCCTGGAGGCCCGGATGCGGAGGCAACCCAAGAAGGTCGAGAATTGTCGGAGGCACGTCGATATGCTGGGCCGGTCGTTCATCCCGCTTTCCTTCCCCTCCCGGCACGTGCACGACCAAGGGAACGCGCATCACCTCGTTGAACACCATGTTGGCGTGGGCCACCAGTCCGTGCTCGTAGAACGCCTGGCCGGTATCTCCCGTCACCAGCAAAAGCGTTCGGTCCCACAGGTCTTGATCCTGGAGATAGGCGATCAAGCGCCCCAGTTGGTGGTCGGTATAGGCGAGGCTATCCGCGTAGATATCCTTGACCGTCTGGACCTCCTCCCGGGGAAATCCGTTGAAACGGATGGTGAATGAAATTTCGTCCGGTCCGAAGCGGCGAGGAAAGTCGGCCGGTGTCTCGTAGGGAAGATGGCTGTTCTGGAGGTTGAGATAGAGAAAAAACGGATCCCCGGAAGGGAGAGAACCGATCCAGCGAATGGCCTCGTCCACGGTAAAACGATCATCGATCTTTCCCGAACGCTTGCCTCCCTTCATGAAGCCCGCAAAACCCGTGTCATCTCTCGGAACATAGGTCGATCCCTCGAAGGTCTCCGAGTGAAAAAAGTGGTCAACGTTTCCCGTCTTCAGGTAGTTGATCATTCGACCCCAATTTTCATTCTGGGAAGAAACGATGGCGGTGTGCCAGCCCAGGCTCTTGAGCAGGTCGTAGATCAGGACGCGGGGATAGGTCGGGTTCTCGGGATACACATGAACGTAGTCCGATCGCAAGGGATAGTGGGAGGAGAGAATAGAAAGGTCCGCGTAGTTCGAGTGGCTCGCCTGGGTGTAGAGATCCAGGAAGCTCAACCCTCCTTCGGTCAGCGACTCCACGTTGGGCATGACTTCCCGGTCTCCACCGAACGCGATGAGTTGGTCGCTGCGAAGGGACTCGACCACGGCCACGATGACGTTCCACCGCTTGGCTTTGCCGGGCTCGACGGCGCTGACCCAGTCCTCGATCGGGATTTGCGGACGAAATTCCGCGACGATGGAATCGTCGAAGTCCACGACCGGTGGCTCATCAAAATACCGATCCCGCAGTGCCGCCACGGCATGCGCCATCGGGCCCGAACGATCGTCCCGCGATATCTCGAGGAGTTCCGAAGAGCTGTACACCAGGCCCGCCGAAGGGTCCGTCACCGGGCGATGGGGCCGGAACTGCCCCCCCAGGACAACCGAGGCCCGATCGACGCTGGGCTCGCCGGGGGCCAGGGAGAAACCGTAGAGCAGGCCCGCGACCGCCAACGCGATGGCCACGAGTTGCCCCGGCCAGCGCACGAGATCCAGAAAACGAGGCACACCGATTCCGAGGACGAGGGGAGGAATCACCAGGGCCACCGGAAACCAGAGAGAAGTCCATGGATCGATGTGGATGGCGTGTTGGGCAAACTGGACGGGACTCACCAGGAAAAAGTCCAGCATTTCGGGATCGAGAAAACGCCCCCCGCCGGCGAAGCTGATCCAACTTCCGGTGTACCCCGCGAGCAACACGAACAAGATCGCGAAAAGTCCCCCTCGGAACCAACGAGCCGAAGAGGACCCCAAAAGACCTTGGCCGAGCGCGCCGAGCAACAACAGCGCGGAACCGAACCCCCCAACAGCTGCCGCCAGGAGCAGGAGCTCCCAGACGATAAGCTGATCCTGGAGGACGACGGGCAATTGTGGCTTGGTCAATACGGTGCCCGGAATTTCTCGGGCGAGAAGGATCGTCAGCCCGCCCAGCACTCCCCATGCAGTGGACAGCCAGGCCACCGCGCGAAGAACTCGCGCCGGAACCGACCTCTTCCGGTCCGGAGTCAATCGGCCCCCTCAAGAGCGGACTCGAGAAGCGCCGCCTGCTCCACCCGGTGGATTCGAGCCGAACCGACGGCCGGGCTCGCCGAAGGGGGTCTCCCGGCGTACGAAAAATCGGCAGAATTTCCGACGAGGTCTTCGAGGCGATCACGAACAAACGTCCAGGGCCCCATGTTCTGGGGTTCCTCCTGGAGCCAGACGAAGCTTCGCGCATTGGGGTAGCGATCGAGGTGCTCCCGCAAGGACGCTTCGGGCCACGGATAGAGTTCTTCGATCCGTAGAATCGCGATTTCTCCAGCCCTCTCTCCACGCCGCTTCTCGCGGTCGACGACGAGGTCGTAGTAGACCTTCCCACTGCAGAAGATGACGCGACAAACCCTCTCGGGGGCCTCGAGGCTCTCGGGATCGGCCAGAACGGACTCGAACCGCCCCCCCGTCAGATCCGCCAGGCACGAACGAGCCGCGGGCAGTCGAAGCAGGCTCTTGGGCGAAAACAAAACCAGCGGAGACCGATAGTTCCTACGCATCTGCCTCCGCAGGAGATGGAAGTACTGGGCGGGAGTCGTGCAGTTCGCCACCTGGAGAGCGTCTTCCGCGCAGAGCTGCAGAAAGCGCTCCACCCGGGCACTCGAATGTTCTGGGCCCTGCCCCTCGTAACCGTGGGGCAGCAGAAGCACCAGGCCGCTCATGCGTCCCCACTTGACCGGCGCCGATGTAATAAATTGATCGATGATGACCTGGGCGCCGTTGGCGAAATCTCCGAATTGAGCCTCCCAGATCGTGAGCGTGCCCGGTGACGCGAGGCTATAGCCGTATTCGAAGCCCAGTACGGCCAACTCGGAGAGCAGGCTGTCGTAGACTTCGAAACGAGCCTGTTGCGGGTCGAGGTGATCGAGCGGTGCGTACTCCTCGGACGTCTCCTGGTCCACGAAGACCGCGTGCCGGTGGCTGAACGTTCCCCGAGAACTGTCCTCCCCGGAGAGCCGAATCGATGTCCCCTCAAGAAGGAGCGAACCAAAGGCCAGCGCCTCGCCCAATCCCCAGTCGATCGGGACATCGCCGCGAGCCACCGAACACCGCTCTTCCACCAACTTCTGGAGTTTTGGATGGAGTCGAAATCCCTGGGGCAGTCTCCCGAGACCGTCGGCCACCTTCGCCAGTTGCTCGACAGGGACCGCCGTCTCGACATCGACGTCGGGTGGCGTGCGGGAGTAGCCCTCCCAAGGCCCCCGCGGTTCGTAGGGCTCGTCAGGCTCGGGGGGGCGCGACTGGATGACTTCGAGGGCCTGCTTGAGCTGTTCTCCGAGTTCGGAATCCATATCCCGGGCCGCCTCCAGGGACAGAACGCCGGATTCCACGAGACGGTCCAGGTAGAGCTTTCGAACCGACGGGCGTTTCTTGATCTTCTCGTAGAGTTGAGGCTGGGTAAAACTCGGCTCGTCCCCTTCGTTGTGCCCCTGGCGCCGATAGCAGACGAGGTCGATCACGACGTCGTCTCCAAACCGCTCCCGGTAGGCCATGGCCAACCGAACGCAGTAGACCACGGATTCCGGGTCATCCCCGTTCACGTGGAAGATCGGAATCTGGATCATCTTGGCGACGTCGGTGCAGTAGAGCGTCGACCGCGCCTCGGCCGGCGTGGTCGTAAAACCAATCTGGTTGTTGACGACGATGTGGAGAGTTCCCCCCGTGCTGTACCCGCGCAACTGGGAGAGATTCAAGGTTTCCGCGACCATTCCCTGTCCGGCGAAGGCCGCATCCCCGTGAAGGATCACCGGGAGGATGGTCTTGCCTTTCGTGTCCCCGGAACGCACCTGCTTGGCCTTGGCCCGCCCGATCACCACCGGGTCTACCGCTTCAAGGTGCGAGGGGTTCGAGGTCAGCGTGAGATGAATTCGCTCTCCGCTTCGAACCCGGCGATCGCTGGAAAATCCCTTGTGGTACTTCACATCGCCGGAGCCAAAGGGCGATTCCAGGAACGAACTGTCTTCGAATTCCGAGAAAATAGCCGCGTAGGACTTTCCGAGAATGTTCGAGAGCACGTTCAGTCGGCCCCGGTGGGTCATCCCCAGGACAACCTCGCGAATTCCAAAACGGGGAGATTCCTCAACCACGAAGTCCAGGGCCGGAATGGTCGATTCCGCTCCCTCGAGCGAGAAACGCTTCTGTCCGATGAATTTCGTGTGAAGAAAACGCTCGAAGAGTTCGGCACTCGAAAGCATCTGCAGGGTGCGACGCTTTTCCGCATCGGTCAGGTCGGGGCGATTTTCCGTGGCCTCCATTCGTTGCTGCAGCCACGTCTTGCGTCCCGGGTCCTGGATCTGCGTGAATTCCACGCCGATCGAGCCGCAGTAGGTCTTCTCCAGGCGGTCGAGAATCCGTCCAAGGCTCTGCACGCCTCCGCCCGGCAGGTCGCCCGCGGTATAACGACTCTCCAGATCCTGCGTGCCGAAACCGTAGTGCGCCGGATCGAGTTCCGGAAAATACGTCGACTGCCCTTCGAGCGGGTCGCTCTTCGCAATCCGGTGCCCCCGGGACCGATAGGCATGGATCAAGCGCAAAACGCGCGCGTGGCGATCGATGCTCCGGGGATCGAGAGCCTCGGAGCGGTCTTGCTCCAGAGCCGCCGCCTCGTCGACCGGAGGCGGCGAGACGATTCGGGGAACTTCTCGACCCTGGGCGGGCGGCCGCGGAGAAGACCGGGCAACGCGCTCGGCCCGGGGCGCCCGGCGTCCGCGAGCGAAGTGATCGTTCCAACTCGGATCCACCGAACCGGGATCCACCTGGTAACGCTCGCGAATCTCTTCGACAAAACCCGCATTCAGACCAAAGGCCTCGGTCAACTCTTCCTCTTGACCCTCGGTCCCGTTCGGGTTCGCGCCGGAGAGAGTGTCCGACGACGTCGGCACGACTTCCTGCCCCTCGTCTCTACCGTCGCGATCCATGCCGTAGAGGCTCCTTTCGTCGGGAACCGAACCCGTTGCCCCGCAGAGCATAGCCCTCCTCCATGGAGTGGTGGCGGATTCCCGAGGCGCCTCGGCGCAGAAGCCCGCGGGCGCTAGCTTTCCAGGCGTGCCCCTCGGTCGCCCCCTCCCCCGATCCTTTTTCGATCGCCCGTGCCTCGAAGTGGCCTCGGAGTTGCTGGGGGCCCGACTCGTTCGGAGGCTTCCGGACGGTACCCGCCTGGTGGGACGACTGGTGGAAGTCGAGGCGTACCTCGGAGAAGGGCGCGATCCGGCCTCGCATGCCCACCGTGGACCGACCCGGCGCAACCGGAGCATGTTCGGGCCACCGGGTCGCCTCTATGCCTACCGGAGCTACGGCATCCACGTGTGTATCAATTTCGTCTGCGAACCCCGGGGGTTTGGCGCGGCAATCCTCTTGCGCGCCGCCGAACCCCTCGAAGGTGTCGAACGCATGCGCCAACACCGGGGACTGCCAACGGGGGCTTCCAACTTCCAGGTCGCCCGGGGGCCGGGGCGACTGGGCCAGGCATTCGGATTCGAACTCGACTGGGACGGGTCGAGCCACCTCCGAGGTCCCGTCACGGTGCACCGACCGGAGCCCACCGACCGCCCGGCCGTGGCGCGTGGGCCGCGGGTCGGAATCCGCCGGGGGACCGCTCTCGACTATCGCTTCTACGTGCCGGAGAGCCCCTGGGTCGGCCGCCCGCCTCCCCGCTGAATCCCCTCCAGCAAAGCGGCGAGCACTCAGGGAACCTGCATTCCACGAACGACGGCGGGGCGCTGGCCGATTCGTTCTAGCCACTCCACGACTCGCTCGTGCGACATCAGGAGCGGAAGCTTCAACTCGAGGGCCATTCCGAGCCATCCGTAGTGCATGATGTCCCCGATCGAGTACTCGTGAGCGAGGTAGGGCCGACCGTCAGCGAGAATTCGATCCAGTACGCCAAGAAGGCGGCCGACTTCGGTGCCGAAGATCGTCATCATCCCCGCGTTGCGCTCCTCCTCGGGTTTGCGGAGTTCTCCCCCGAGCCGGCCGAGGTTGGGGCCGATGCCGCCGGTCTGGAAGAACGCGTACTGGATGGCTTCCATTCGACGCCGTGGATCCTCGGGAAGCAGCCCCCCGTACTTCTCGGCCAGGTGAAGAAGAATGGCCCCCGATTCCCAGATCACCTGGCCATCGTCATCGAGGACCGGGATCTTGTTGTTGGGGTTCAGCGCCAGGAAACTCTCTTCCTTTTGTTCCTCGCTCGCTAGATCCAACGCGACAACCTCGTACGGAAGCTCGAGCTCCTCGAGAGCGATCGAAACCTTGCGGCCATTCGGAGCCTTGGCGGTGTAGAGCGTGATCCGGGGGTCCATGATTTTCTCCATCTTCAAAAGTCGAGGGAAGCGCTATGCCGGTCCCGGGGCCAGAATGGCCAACACCACCAACCGGTCCGCTCCACTATTGCGAATGCCGTGGGGGACGCCCTCGGGCGCCACGAGCATGACCCCGGCGGACATCGGGACCTCGCGATCCTCGAGCAGGAACAGGCCTTCCCCGGCAAGAACCTGGTAGACCTTATCCATGCCCGCGTGGGCGTGGAGTGCGTGCTCCTGGCCTACCTCGAACGAGTTCAATCCCACCAGGATTCGCGACGACTCAAAGAGCGTCGCCTTTCCCATTTTGTCTTCGCGAAACTCCGCGTGGTCTTCCGGGCGAATTGCCTCCGGGTGCTTCATTCAACTCCCTCCATGGGTCGACGTGTTGCATTCGTCGAGGACCACCTGGGCCACCCGGCCCGGGTCCTCCATGGGAACCAGGTGTCCCCCTTCGATATCCACCAGGCGACCATGCTTCATCCGGGCCACCCAATCTACGTAGACTTCGGGGGGAAAGTTGCCCTGGGTGGCTCGCAATACGAGAGCGGGAACCGCCAACCTATCCGCAGCGGCATGAAGGTCGATGTCGTGGGGGCCCCCGAAAATTTCGGCTTCCACTTCCGGGGCACATTTCAGCTCCACCGTGCCGTCCTCCGCGTCGCGCAGTCCCTCCCCGATGTAGAGATCCAGGGATCCAGGATCCCAACTTTCAAAGAGCGGCTTCCCGGCCAAGAATTCGCGCGCGTCCTCGCGTGAATTCCAGCGGCGCCGCCGCCTTCTCGTACGAACGGCCAACTCACTGCCCCGGCTCGAGCCGATGTCGATATTGGGTGGAAAAACCACGGGGTCCACGAGAACGATGCGTTGATAGAAGTCCGGATGCCGCGCCGCCACGACCGTCGTCAAGGAACCGCCGAAGGAGTGCCCCAGCCCCAGGGCAAACCGGTCGGCTCCACAATCCGAAAGAATACGCTCCGCAACCTCGGCGAGATCGAAGGCCAGGCGACTCCAGCCAAAGTGCTCCATGTCGACGACCGGGGAAGAATCGCCATGCCCACGCGCATCGATCGCGATGACCCGAAAACGATCGCGCAGCAAGCCCGCCACCCCCGCCCAGATCGCGCCACAGAACCCGTTGGCATGATGCAGGAGGGCAAGCGGACCCTCGCCGCCCCAGTCCAGGGCTGCGATTTCCGTCTTTCCATCCGAAAGGGAAATCGTTTTCCGAGCCACGTCGTTCAACATGACCCCGATGGCTAGCGAAGTTTGGACCGCAGCGCCTCCGCGCGGCGGGCTTGGCTTTGAGCGGTGAGCAATGAGTTCACTACCCTGGGGCCCTCATGACATTCCGCCTGCGACTCGACGACGCCCTCC
>JAZAOF010000207.1:0-5217 GCA_036228265.1 Myxococcota bacterium
GATGGCCGCGGACATTCTCATGTACAACCCGGACATCGTGCCCGTGGGCAGCGACCAGAAGCAGCACATCGAAATGGCGCGCGACATCGCCCAGCGCTTCAACCACGTCTACGGGGTCGAAGTCTTCCAGTTGCCCGAACCGCGCATCCTCGAATCGGTTGCGATCGTTCCGGGGGTCGATGGCCGAAAGATGTCGAAGAGTTACGACAACACCCTCCGCATGTTCTGGCCCGAAAAGAAGCTGAAGAAGGCGGTGATGGCCGTCGTGACGGATTCGACGCCCGTCGATGAGCCCAAGGACGTGAAGACCCCGGTCTTCGAGTTGTGGTCGCTCTTTGCTTCCGAGTCGGAGCGCGAGGAACTCTTCGAGCGCGCACGGGCCGGAGGGCTGGGGTACGGAGACGTCAAGAAGGACCTGCTGGCGCGCCTGCTCGACCATTTTGGCCCGATGCGTGAGCGGCGCGCAGAACTCGAAAAGCGCCCGGACGACGTCGAGGCCATCCTTTCCGACGGCGCTCGCCGCGCGAAAGCCGTTTCGGCCCCGGTCCTCGACGCTTGCCGTGCCGCCGCCGGGCTCGGCGTTTCTCCAAGCTAGCGGGGTCTTTCCGGGGTTCCACCAGGGCGGCAACCTGCCGGGCGTGGCAGAGCAGTCGCCCCCCTGGACTCCAGATGTCGGTGTCTTCGGTGGTGAAGTTGTCGCGCACGGTTCGGGAGGCCACGCGCAGCAAAACGAAGTCGTCGTCGGCGACCTCGGCCTCGGACGGATCGAGGTAGAAGTGGACCGTGAGTTCCACGGTGGGGACGCCCAGCGGCCGATCGCCCGAGCGAAGCGCGAAGACCGCCGGGGGCATGCCATCGGCGTAAAGCGCCATTTCAGGAATGTCGAGTGGGCGGGGTTCGTTGAGGCGCATCCACGCCAGGAGAACCGCCTCGCTGTGCTCGGTAAAGGATTCAAAGCCGGGGACGTAGCGGGTGTCGAGTCGTCGGCGAAACGGCAGGGCGATCGGGTCGTTACTGGGCAGTTCGTCGGCGCTCGGGACGTCGGGCATCGGATAGGTTTCGAGCCCGATGTCGACCGGAGGTCTGGGGCTCGAGAGGGCTGCCAGGGCGAGTGCGCAGGGGCGACCGTCCTGTACCAGTCGCGCCGATACGGTCGTCAGGGTGCGCCCCTGGCGCTCGGACTGGATTTCGATTTCGGCGTCTCCCTCCACGAGCGGCGACAGGTAGTGAATGGTCAACGTCCGCGGTCTTCGCGAGCCGTCGGCCACGGCTTCCTGCACCGCTCGCGTGAGGATTGCGGCGACGTATCCCCCGTTCGGACCGTGCGTGATCCACCAGCCGGGGTCGATCCGCACCCGGAAGCGGTTGGGTTCAAGGGCGCTGAGCGCGGTGTCGCGGTCGAAGCGGGTCATGGTCTCCTCTCCACGGGCGGGCGGGAGCATAGGCTTTCGCCCGGACAGATGGCAGTTCTTCGTTGTGGCTCGTGAGCCGGCATGGCTAAACTGGGGCCATGGCAGCCATCGACTATTCGGCCAGCGGTCTCGAGATTCGGGAGGAGATCGGGGCGGCCCACGAAGCGGCGCTCGATCGCTTTGCCGGAGCGGGCTCGTGGTGGTCTGGGGCCCAGCGCATCGCCTTGATCGAAGCGGCCCGGGAAGCCCGAGCCCAACGACGGACGCCACCGTGGCAACGCGAGGCACCGTCGCCTCCGGCCGTGCCCGTTCCTGCGGAAGCCCTGGAGGTGGCGCGCACCGTGGCCGCCGACGCCCACCGGGTGGACCGCGACGTGTGCCGGGGCCGAGTCGCTGAACTCGGTGATGCGGCCTACGTGGAAATCGTCGCCCTGGTGGCCTGCGTCAGCGCCATAGACGCCTTTTGCGAGGCCATCGGCGTGGATCCCCCTGCGCTTCCCGAGCCCCGACCGGGCGAACCCGACCGGCAGCGCCCGGAGGGCGTGGGCGACATCGGGGCCTTCGTCGACGCGGCGCTTGGAGTTCCGGGACCGAACGTGGGGCGGGCCCTCAGCCTGGCCCCGCTCGAAAATGCCACCTTCTTTCGGTTGGTGGGGGCGATGTACGCGCTCGAAGATTTCGGCGCGATGGTCTGGGAGGAGCGGCCGCTTTCGCGCCCCCAGGTCGAACTCGTCGCCGCGCGTGTCTCCGCGCTGAATGAGTGTTTTTACTGAACGACCTCGCACGTGATGCTGCTCCGGGCGAGTAGCGAGGCGATCGGCGAGGAGGCGGCCATCGAGGGTGCCGTCGGAGCTGCGGAGGGTGACGGAGGCGTTCCGTCCGGCGCGGCCATGGTGCGGTTTTCCGAAGCGGTGACATTGTCCAGCCCCGATCTCGAGGACAGCCGGCGGGCGCTCCTCGAAGAGTTGGGCGCAGTGGGCTTCGTGGAAGTGGCGGCTACGGTCGGAATCTTCAACGGCCTGGTTCGCGTGGCCGATTCCACGGGAATCCCCCTCGACGAGGTTTCGCGCAAGGTTTCGGAGGGGTTCCGCGATGCGTTGGGCCTGGTCCAGTTCGCCAGTGCGCAGAACACGGATTTCGATGCCGAACCCGGTGACGGCGGCGAATCCGGAGAATCCGGGAGCAGCGACCTGGACGCTTTCCTGCTCCGCTAGCCCGTCGCCCGGAAAGGGGGGCGCGGTTCCGGCACGGCGCAGCGCGCTGCGCTAAACCCCCGGCGTGTGGCAGCCCGGAAGTAAGCTCCGTCATCCCTTCAATCCCGATCTCGGCGTGGGCGTGGTGGTCGAGGTCGATGGCCGCTTGCTCCGCGTCAACTTTCCCGAAGTGGGAGAGGAGATGACGCTGGCAGGAGAGGGCGCGGGCATCGAGCGCCTGGTGCTGTCGCCGGGTTCGACGGCGCGCCTGGCGTCCACCGGGGAGTCCGTTCGGATTGCTTCGGAAAAGGACAATGTCTACCGGCTCGACGACGGGCGCTCGGTCCCCGAGGCCGACGTCTGGCCGCTGGTCCTCGGCGATACGCCCGTCGAGCGCCTGGCTGCGCTGCGCCTCGATTCCGTGGAGGCTTTGCGCAACCGGATCGCTGGTCTCCAGTTGATGCAACTCCGCGAGGCCGGTGGCCTGGGCAGTTTCCTGGGCGGCCGGATCGAACTCTTTCCCCACCAGTTGCACGCGGCACAGCGCGCGGTGGAGAGCGATCCCGTGCGTTGGCTCCTCGCCGACGAGGTGGGCCTGGGCAAGACGGTGGAGGCGTGTCTCGTCTTGTCGGCCCTGGTCCGGACCGGCCGCGCCGAGCGCGCGCTCGTGGTGGCGCCAGCGACCCTGGCCGTGCAGTGGCTGGGCGAGCTCTACCGAAAATTTCACCAGGTGTTCGTACTCCTCGACCCAGACCGCCTCGAGAGCGTCGAGAGCGACTACGGCGAGGGGGTCAATCCATTCGAAGTGCACCCCTACGCGGTGTTGCCCCTGGAATGGGCCAACCAGGACGACCGGCTTCTTCGCCAGGCGACCGAAGCGGGTCTCGACCTGGTGGTGGTCGACGAAGCTCACCGCTTCTTGCAGGGAGAGAACGAGGCGGCTCTTTCGAAGCTCGTCGGGGCTGCGAAACACGCGCTGCTGCTCACCGCAACCCCGTTGCAGGAGGATCGTCGCGGATTTCACCGCCTCTTGTCGTTGCTCCATCCCGAGGTGTATGCCGACTTCGAGAGTTTTGATCGGGACGTCTCGAACGGCAAAGCGGTCATCACGTGCACCAGCGGGGTCAGGCGCGCCGAAGTGGGTGGTTTGCCCCCGCGAGTTGCGGCGCCGATCGATGTGGGGGCTCCCGAAGCTGACGTCACGAAAGACCCACGGGCCGCGTGGCTGGCCAAGCAGGCCCCGGCCTGGTCCAAGCGGGGTGAGAAATGCCTGGTCTTCGTGCGCGACCTCGATCGACTCCAGGAACTGGCGACCTTTCTCGAATCGAAAACCCGGAAAAGGGTTTCCGTCTTTCATGAAGAGCTATCGATGGCGAAACGTGACATCGAGGTCGCGGGTTTTCGAGAGTCGGGCGTTCCCCTCCTCCTGTGTACCGAAGCCGGTGGCGAGGGGCGCAACTTCCAGTTCTGCCATCGCATGCTTCATTTCGACCTGCCTCCCGACCCCGTCGAACTCGAGCAGCGCATTGGGCGGCTCGATCGGATCGGCCGCGAACTTCCCGTGGAGATCCTCTATTTTCGTCACGACACTTCCGACGTTGTAGGGCCCGATCTCGCGCGTCTCTACGAGGCGCTCGATCTCTTCGCTCGCCCCGCTTCGGGACTCGAACCGGCCTTGGCGCCGATCCGACCGGCCATCGAAGAGGCGATGGCGACGGGGCAACCGCTGGCCGTGGAGTCTCTCGTCGAGTCGGTGGAATCCGAGCGTCGGAGCGTACTCGCCGGCTGGTCGGAGGTGCTCTACCGCGATGGCTATCGCCAGGAGATGGCGGAAAGCCTGCTTTCCCAGGTTCCGCCGGATCTCGAGGCCAAGACGCGGGAGTTTTGTGTCGAAGCCGCCGAGGACCTTGGCCTTGAGTGTGTCGATAAGGGGGGCGAGGCGCGCTTCTACATCGAGATGGGCTCGTCGGCGGTGATCGAAACGCTGCCGGGGGTGGAGGCCGACGCCCGGTTTTTGGGAACGTTCGATCGCGCCGAGGCCGTGGCCACCGACGAACTCGATTTCTTTGCCAACGGCCACGCCCTCGTGGAGGGTTTCCTGCTTGAGCTCGAGGACGGCCGCCGCGGTCGGGCCGTGATGCTCGACCTGCCCAAGGCCGCCTTGCCCGGGCCGGGGCTCGCGTGTCTCGTCAAGGAGGGGGCCCAGTGGGGCGTGTCGGTGGTCTCGGCGGATGGAAAGCCCCAGCCCAGTTGGGCCCAGCCCTTTCTCGCCGCGCTCCCCCAGGCGCGACGGTCGAAACCCCAGAAACGCGGGATCGGGGACGGTTGGGCCCGGGGCGTGCGCGCCCTGGCCGAGCGCGCCGCGCCCAAGGGCGAGATCATCGCCGTCGCCTTCTTCTTTCCGGATGCCTAGGCGATGCTTAGGAGACGGGCCGCCGACGAATCGCGTAGCGGTTGAGCTCGCCATTGCGACCGTCTTCGGTAAAGGCATCCGCCGGTTCGAGGCCCAGCCCCTGGACCAGCGCTGCGATCTCGGTGTCGTCGCAATAATGGCAGTAGCGAAGCGCACCCGGCGTGTCGCCCCATTGAAGGAGTTGGTCGCCGCTCTCCAG
>JAZAOF010000208.1:0-11290 GCA_036228265.1 Myxococcota bacterium
GAGGTCGAGGACGTGTTGCTCCTCGACGTGACTCCGCTGTCGCTGGGAGTCGAAACCCAGGGCGGTGTCTTTACCCGGATCATCGACCGCAATACGACGATCCCTACGACCAAGAGCCAGGTCTTCTCGACCACCGAAGACAACCAGGACGTCGTCCGTATCCACGTGCTCCAGGGCGAGCGCGAACTGGCGACCGACAACATGACCCTCGGGCGCTTTGAGCTCGTGGGGATTCCCCCGGCGCCTCGCGGTGTCCCGCAGGTCGAAGTCACCTACGCCATCGACGCCGATGGCGTGGCCCAGGTGACGGCGAAAGACCTGGGAACCGGTCGCGGGCAGGGCATTCGTGTCACGGCCGGTAGCGGGCTTTCGGCCAAAGAGGTGGATGGGCTCGTCCAGGAGGCGGCCGAGAGTGCCGAGACCGACCGGCGCCGCCGGGAATGGGTCGACCTGTGCAATCGCTGCGATGGGCTCGTGTACTCGACCCAGCGCACGCTCGAGGAGTTCGCGTCGGAGATCGACGCCCCCGACCGCCAGAACGTCGAAGAGGCGCTTGAAAAGGTCGCCAGTAGCGTCGATTGCGGCGATTTCGAGTCGCTTCGCGCGGCGATGGAAGAGCTTTCGAGCCGTGCCTATGCCGTGACCGAGCAACTCTACGCCGACCTGGACGGCCAGGTGGAGGCCTAAGCCCGGGGCGAAGGCGCGAATTTCGCCCCTCGATCGCCAGGAAGGTCGAAATCCCTGGCGAGCAAGCCTTGTTCTCGGCCGCCACGTGCCTAGACTTCCGCCCGAGTACTCCGCCGGGCGCAGCCCCGCGGGTAGAACGGGCAGAAGGAAGGTCGAGGCGTTCCGTGGAGAAGCGCGATTTCTACGAAGTTCTTGGGGTCGGGCGGGACGCCGACGAGGCGGGCTTGAAGAAGGCCTACCGCAAGCTCGCCCTGGAGAACCACCCCGACCGCAATCCGGGTGACGAGGCCGCCGAGGAGCGCTTCAAGGAAGTCTCCGAAGCCTACTCGGTTCTTTCGGATACCGAGAAGCGCGCTCGTTACGACCGTTTTGGCTTTGCCGGAGTGGGCGGGCCCGGCGCCCAGGGCGGCGGGCCGGACTTCGGCGACATGGGCGGTTTTGCGGACATCTTCAACGACCTCTTCGGGGATGCGTTCGGCGGAGGCGGCCGACGGGCGCGCCGCGCCAGCCGCGCGCAGCGTGGCGCGGACCTTCGGTACAACCTCGAAGTCGATCTCGAAGACGTGTGCACCGGAACCGAAGCCACGATCGACATCCCCAAGATGCGTTCCTGCGACACCTGCAACGGTCTCGGCACCCGCGAGGGGACCCGTCCCGAAACCTGTTCCCAGTGTTCGGGCAGCGGGCAGCAGATGTTTCAGCAGGGGTTCTTTCGCGTGAACCGACCCTGCGATTCGTGCAATGGAAGCGGAGAAATCGTGCGCGACCCGTGCCGAAGCTGCCGCGGGAACGGTCGGGTCGAGGGGGACCAGTCCCTGCAGGTGAAGGTGCCGCCGGGGGTGGAGCACGGGGCCCGGCTGCGCCTATCGGGGGAAGGCGAGGCGGGCATTGCCGGAGGCCCTTCTGGAGATCTCTACGTCGTGGTCTTCGTCAAGTCCCACCCCTTGTTCGAACGCGATGGAACGGCCCTTCACTGCGAAGTGCCGATCCCCTTCGTACAGGCCGCGCTCGGCGGGGAAATCGAAGTGCCGACGTTGGAGGGGCGTGTTTCCGTTCGCGTTCCGGAGGGAACGCAGTCCGGAAAGACGATGCGGTTGCGTGGCAAGGGGCTCCCGCCGCTTCGTCCGCGCATGGACGAGGCCCAGCTCGAGCGACTGCGGGGGGATCTCTTCGTGAGGATCTTCGTCGAGGTTCCCGCCAAGCTCAACGCGCGCCAGCGCCAGCTTCTCGAGGAGTTCGCGGAAGAAAGCGGAACCGAGGTTTCGCCCGAGTCCCACGGCTTTCTCGACCGGTTGAGGGAATTCTTCGACTGAGGGATTGGGTACTCACGACGGCTCGAACGATGATCGGGGTGAGCGTGCTTGCCCTGGTGTCGTGTTCTTCGACGCCCGATGGCGGTGCCCAGGGAGCGGCGGATTCGGAAGCCGCACGCCAGGCCTACCTGGAAGCGCTCGACTCGCTCCCCGGGGACCCCGGAAGGGCGCGGATCCGCCTCGCGAACTTCGTGCGGGTCTACCCCGGTTCCATGCACGCCCCGAAGGCGGCCTACAAGCTGGCCGAACTCGCCGCGCTGCAGGGGGATCCCGCCGATGCCGAGCGCTGGCTCGGCTGGCTCCTCCGGGAACACCCGCGCAGCCGTGTCGAAGAGCGCGCGCGGTTGAAGCTCGGAGAACTGCAGGCCGAGGCCGGCGATTCCCAGGAAGCCGAAGCCACGCTCTCGAAGCTGCGATTTTCGAAACTGCCGGAGGCCGATCGTACCCGTGCCTATCGATTGCTGGCCCAGGCTGCGGTCGATCCAGTTCGTCGCCTCCGTTGGCTATCGGAGTGGCGCACCACCGCGAGCGGTCCCGGCGCCGAAACGTCGCCCGCCGACCCGAAGATCGACCGCGTTCTGGACGCGGCCGATGACGCATCGCTGGATCGCGCGGCGCAGGAGTTGCCGCCGGGAGTCGTCTCCGGGCGCGTGGCGCTCGAACAAGCGGCCCGGGCGCTCGTCCTGGGGGATTCCGGGGCGGCCCGGGCGGCACTCGACCGCGCCGAAGAGATGCCGCTGCCCGGGCGCTACGCGAGGCGGTTCGAAGCGCTCCGGGCCGAGTTGGAATCACCGGGGTCTGCGCGGGGCGTCGCGGGCCGACTTCCGAGTTTCGCCGAACTGGCCCAACGGGGATCCCCCGACACGACGGCGGCCACGGGTACGCTGGGGATCGTGCTTCCCCTGACGGGGCCGTTCGCGTCCTATGGCGAAGACAGTCTTCGAGGCATCCTGCTCGCCGCGGGAATCTTTGGCGACGCTTCGTCGGGAAAGACCGCTGTTGCTACCGGGTCGCTGGGCATCGCCTCGCCGGGGGGTGTGCGACTCCGGGTTCGCGACAGCGGGGGCAACCCGCAGCGCGCCGCCGCCGCGGTGCGGGAGTTCGCATCCGACGACGAGGTGGTGGCTATCCTCGGACCGCTTCTGTCGAAAGTCGCCGAAGCGGCGGCGGCGGCCGCTTCGGAAGAAGGGGTTCCGCTTGTTGCGCTGACCTCCCGGACATCGCTTCCCAAGCAGCGCCCGGATGTCTTTCGAATCAAGACGACGCCCGACGATGAAGTGAACGCCCTGGTTCGTCACGCCGTGGGCGATCTCGGGGCCACTCGCTTCGCGATTCTCTACCCGGAGGACGGCTACGGCCGGGGCATGCGCGATCGATTCTGGGAGTCGGTGGACGAACAGGGTGGCTGGGTGGTGGGTGTTTCCAGTTACGACCCCGATGCCACCGATTTCAAGAAACCGATCCAATCGCTGATCGGCTACACGCTGCTGACGGAAAACGAGAAAACGGCGCTGAAGGAGCGGTCGGCGATGTTGCGAAGGGCGCGCCGGTTGCCCCCGGAACAGGCCTCCGTGGTCCGCCAGGTCGCTCCCACCATACTGGGTCCCGAAGCCGACCCGTTGCCGCCGGTCGTCGATTTCGATGCGCTCTTCATTCCAGATGCTCACGAGAAGGTGGTTCTGCTCACACCCCAATTGGCGTTTCACGAAGTCGACGAGATCCAACTCCTGGGGACCTCGGGGTGGCATCACGCCGAACTGATCGAGATCGCCCGAGGGCATGTCGACGGCGCGGTGATTGCGAGCTCCTTCGATTCCGAAAGTCGCGTTCCCTTCGTCGCGGAATTTTCGGCCCACTACAGAGAAGCCTTCGGGAGTGCTCCCGATGCCTACGCGGCTCATGGCTTCGACGCCGCCCGGCTCGTGTTGATGCAACTCGCGGCGGGCGACGATTCGCGGGCCTCGGTCGCGCGAGGTTTGCTGGCGCTTCGCGCCTATCCGGGAGCGTCGGGGGTCCTGGCCTTTCTCCCCGACGGCAATGCGATCAAGCGCCCCTTCCTCATGGGGGTACGGGGGCGAAAGTTCGTTCCGCTCGACTGAACTGCAAAAAAACCCTTATTTTTCGGGGGGATGAGGCTTCTTCACCCCACTCGATTCCTCAAGTTTTCACTCGCCTGCGTCGATGAGACGGGCATGAGCGAATTTTCCTGCCCGAGCGACATGCCCACCGAGTTCCCCGTAGTGCCGATGCGGGAGAGTGTTGTCTTTCCGCACATGGTTCTTCCGGCCTCGGCCCTGGGTGAGGCGGCTGCCCACCCTGCGCTGAATGAATCGGAATGGGTTCTACTCCTGGCCCAGCGCCACCCCCAGGTGACGGATCCCGAGGTCGGCGATCTCTGCTGTGTGGGGACCCTGGCGTGGGTCGTGCGCAGCGGCACGGAATTGAGCGGTCCCAGGCGAATCCTCGTCCAGGGAGTGGGCGTGGCCCAGGTGGAGGCCTTCGTGGAGACATCCACCGGGCTGCATGCCCGGGTGGAAATCTGGGACTCCCACGAGGGCGCGCAATGGTCGCCCGAAGTCGAAAGCCTGATGCGCAGCTTGCGGGCGAAGTTCGAGGAGTTGGTGCCCCTGAGAGGGCTCCCCCGAGAGATCCTACCAATCGTCGCGAATACCGAGGACCCGGGCCACCTGGCGAACGTCGTCGCGTCGAACCTGTGCCTGGAAGTGTCCGAGGCCCAGGCGATTCTCGAAGTTCGAGACCCGGTGTCGCGGCTCCGCAAGGTCGATTCGACGGCTCGCAGTGCTCTCGACCGCACCATCGAAGAGGCCGAAAAGGCGTGCGAGGGTTCCATGCGGGACGACCGAGAAGCCTTCCTCCGAGAACAACTGCGGGCGATCCAGGACGAGTTGCAGGAAGAGAACGCTCACCCGGATGAAGTCACGGACTACCGTCGGCGCATCGACGACGTCCAGCCTACGGACGCCTGCCGGGAGGAAGCCCTACGCCAGTTGGCCCGGCTGCAGAAGATGCACTCCGAGAGCCCCGAAGCCCAGGTCGTCCGAAACTATCTCGATTGGATCACCGAGTTGCCCTGGAATGTCCTCTCGGAGGATTGCGGCGATCTCGATCGCGCCCGGAAGGTGCTCGACACCGACCACGCCCACCTCGAAACCGTCAAGACCCGGCTGTTGGAGTTCCTGGGGGTTCGAAAGTTGAGAGGGGATACGCGGGGGCCCATCCTTTGTTTCTCGGGTCCTCCCGGCGTGGGGAAGACCTCGCTGGGGCGCTCGATCGCCCGGGCCATGGGCCGCGAGTTCGTGCGGATCTCCCTGGGCGGAGTTCGTGACGAGGCAGAGATTCGGGGGCACCGGCGGACCTACGTCGGAGCGATGCCCGGGCGAATCCTTCAATCCCTCAAGCAGGCGGGCACGCGAAACCCCGTCGTCCTTCTCGACGAGATCGACAAGGTGGGTACCGATCACCGGGGAGATCCCGCGGCCGCCCTCCTGGAAGTGCTCGATCCCGAGCAGAATGGCTCCTTCGTGGACCATTTCATCAATGCGCCGTTCGACCTCTCCCAGGTGCTCTTCATCGCCACCGCCAATCGGCTTGAACCGATTCCGGCGCCGCTGCGCGATCGCATGGAACTCATCCCGCTTCCGGGCTATTCCGCCGAGGAGAAGGCGGTGATTGCCGAGCGGTTCCTGGTCCCGCGGCAACTCGAGGAGCACGGCCTCGTCGCCGGCCAGGTGCATTGGTCGAACCGGTCGCTTTCGCAGGTCATCACCGATTACACGAGCGAGGCCGGCGTCCGCGGACTGGAGCGGCAGATCGCGGTGGTCTGTCGCAAGGTGGCGTTTCGCGCGGCCGAAGGAGATTCCACGCCGGTTCGGGTCACCCAGCGCAATCTCGCTCGCTATCTCGGTGTTCCGCCGTACGTGCGCGAAGCCGTGTCGACGGAAAACGAGGTCGGGGTTTCCCGGGGTCTCGCCTGGACCGAGTCGGGCGGCGAACTCCTGACCGTGGAGGCTTCGGTGATCTCCGGGAGCGGTCTCGTCTTGACCGGTCAACTCGGCGATGTCATGAAGGAATCGGGGCGAACCGCACTGAGTTTCGCCCGCTCGATTCTGCTGGATTTCGATCCCACCAACGAGATCCTGGGTCGAAACGAGGTTCACGTGCACGTTCCGGCTGGGGCGATTCCCAAGGACGGTCCGTCCGCGGGGATTGCCATCGCGGCGTCGTTGATCTCGGTGGCGCTCCGGAACCCTGTTCGCAGTGACGTGGCGATGACCGGGGAAATCACCCTGCGCGGTCGTGTCCTACCCGTTGGGGGAGTGCGGGAGAAGGCCCTTGCGGCCCTGCGCAACGGCATCACGACCGTGATTCTTCCCGAGGCGAACATGAGGGACCTCGAGGAAATTCCGCGGGAGCAGAAAAACCGAATCGAGTTCGTTCCGGTGACGCACATGCGCGAGGTCGTCGACGCCGTGCTCGAGCGACCCGTTCCGAAGCAAGCCCCGCTGCGTTGGCCGGCCCGTGTTCCGGCGCCGGGCTCGGCGATGCTGCCGGTCTCCGCCGAAGGTTCCTAGGCTCCCTTTCCTACGGGTCCCGTCTGCCGAACCGGGGGCACAGGCGCCGGTTTGCCGGAGCGGTTACGTTGCGAGTCATGCGTACCCTCGGTGATCTCGGAGAGTCCGCGCTGATCGCGCGGATCGAGCGCCACGCCCGTCGCGGGAATCGTCCCTGGGTGCGGCTCGGGATCGGCGATGACGCCGCCATCGTGCGCGCGCGCCCAGGGGAGGACCTCGTCGTGAGTGCGGACACCCTGGTGGAAGACGTGCATTTTCGCTGGGAGACCCAGTCGGCTTCGTTGATTGGGCAGCGCGCCCTGGCCGCGAATCTTTCGGACCTGGCGGCCATGGGTTCTCGACCGCTCGGTTGTACGCTTGCGCTTTCGGCGCCGACGGATCTCGCCGTTTCGCGGGTGGATGCCCTGGCCCGGGGGTTCACGCGCGCGGCCGAACGCTGGTCGTGTCCCCTGGTGGGCGGCAACGTCAGCCGGGCTCGGGAAACCTCGCTGGCCGTCACCGTCTTTGGAGCGCTACCCCGGGGCCGCGCTCTGCGCCGTGGCGACGTGAAGCCGGGCGACCGAATCGGCGTGACCGGTCCCCTCGGCCGCTGCGCTCTCGAACGGCTTCGGGTCGAACGGGACGGGGGGGCGATCCGATACGTTCCAGAACCGCGAATTGCCGCGGGGCGCGCTTTCCTGGCGACACCCGGCCACGGCGGGTGTGTCGATCTCTCGGACGGGCTCGTGACCGATCTTCCTCAACTCCTCGAAGGCAGCGGTTGCGGGGTGCGCCTGGACTCCGACCGGGTTCCTCGGGCACGCGGACTCGACGTCGGGGCGCGACGTCTCGGATTGGATGCCGATACCCTCGCCTTTGCCGGGGGCGAAGATTACGAACTCCTCCTGGCGTGGCGATCGCGTGGGCCTTCGACCGCCGCGCTTTCGCGAAAACTCGGCCTCGCGGTCCACGAGATCGGACGCGCGGTGGCTTTGCCCGGGATCGAAGGGTGGCCCGAAACTCTCGGTAAGCGGCAAGTGTGGCGACATTTCGACACCCCGGCCCGGCGATCGACGAAGACTCGACGGTTCTGAAAATCCTTCGCCGTTTTCGAGGCCGTTGGTATCAAGACCCCACTCTTCGAAACCGATCACGCCCTTGCTTTTTCGGGTTTTCCGGTCGAATGAACCGTGGAAAACCGGACCGGCACGACTTTCGAGAGGGGTGTGAGAGTGGATTCGTCTTCGCAGATTCTGGTAGGCAGCCCGGGCTGGGATCTCAAGGTCGAGAAGGTAATTCTGCGAGTGCTTTCGAACACGGCCAGCACGGAAGACAAGCAGATCGTCAGCGATGGTTCCTTTGCACTGCGCTGCGTGGTACGGCGGCCTCGCTACTGGGCGCCGCTCTTCGCCCTGGCGCGGAGTCGGATCGGCGGTGAACGCCGCCGGCTCCCATTTCGGCACCCGTGCCCCCCGTCTGATACGTTTTCAACTCGGAACGGATCTGGGGTTGCGACCCCAGGGAGGCAGGGCGTGGACCGGGATCACATTCGAGAACTGCTGGAAGCGGTTCGTCGCGGGGAACAGGACGTCGAATCGGCGATCGAATCCCTGGCGCGGATGCCTTTTGTCGACACGACCCACGCGCGGGTCGATACTCATCGCAGCCTTCGCCAGGGACTTCCCGAGGTCGTCTTTGGGCTCGGAAAGACGCCGGAGCAGATTGCTGACGTGACCCGGACCCTTCGGGAAGCCGGAGACCCGGTGCTCGTGACCCGGGTGGATCCCGATATCGCTCAAGCGGTGGAACGGGAGGTGGCCGGGGGGGACTACGATTCCGAGGCGCGCCTGCTCTGGTTTGGACCCGCGGAGGTCCCGATCCTGGGCAAGGGCTCCGTTGTCGTGGTTTCGGCGGGGACAGCGGATGCGCCCGTGGTCGCCGAGGCCGTTGGGGTCAGCCGACGCCTGGGAAACAAGACCGAGGTCTTGCGCGACGTGGGAGTCGCCGGGGTTCACCGCCTGCTGGCGTCCCTGGATACGCTTCGGGAAGCGCGGGTGCTGATCGTCGTGGCCGGGATGGAGGGAGCGTTGCCTTCGGTCGTCGGCGGATTGGTGGACAAGCCTGTCATCGCGGTCCCCACCAGTATTGGATACGGCGCTTCGCTCGGCGGGATCGCCGCGCTACTCGGGATGCTCACCAGTTGTGCGTCGAACATCAGCGTCGTCAACATCGACAACGGTTTTGGTGCGGCCCATGTCGCGACACTCATCAACAGGCTCTAGTTCTCGCTCGCGTCGCGCGTTGGCGGCAATGGATCGCCTGCATCTCGACGTTTTCTCTGGAATCGCTGGAAACATGGTCCTGGGAGCACTGCTCGACCTGGGGCTTTCTCGCCGGGTTCTCGAGGAAGATCTCGCGGGCTTGGACGTCGCCCATCGCCTCAAGGTGAGCCGGGTTCAGCGGGGAGCTCTTTCGGGGCGATACGTGGATGTTCGCGTCCCCGTCGAGGGGAAGCGAGGCCGCACTCGTTCGGCGGGCAGTGCCCATGGCGCTTCCCCCGGGCACGGCCGGGGTTTGCGGAGCATCGGCCGCCAGATCGAGAAGGCCAAGTTGGCGCCCGCCGTCCGTGATCGGGCCCTCGAGGTCTTCGAAGCGCTCGGTGTCGCCGAAGCGCGGGTTCATGGAACTTCCCTGGAAAAGGTTCACTTCCACGAAGTGGGTGCGGTCGACGCGATCGTCGACATCGTTGGAGCGTGTATCGGGTTGCACCGGCTCGGCATTCAGCGGGTTACGGCGTCGCCGGTCGCACTCGGCCACGGCGCCGTGGAAACCGCCCACGGCACGTTGCCCTTGCCCGCACCCGCAACGCTGGAACTCTTGAAGGGCATTCCGACCGTGCCCGCCGGGGTGGAGTGGGAGACGGTGACCCCCACTGGCGCGGCCCTGCTTCGAACGTTTGCCGAGAGTTTCGGGCCCCTGCCCGCGATGACGGTGGAGGCCGTGGGGTACGGAGCGGGGAAGGATCGTTCCGGCCCGGTTCCCAACCTCCTTCGTGTCGTCGGGGGGCACGCCGGTTCGCTCCAGGCCGACCGGGTCGTTGCGATCGAGACGAACCTGGACGATCTCGTGCCCGAGCACTTCGAGTACCTGATGGAGAGACTCTTCGAAGCCGGAGCCCTGGACGTCGGCCTACAACACCTCCAAATGAAGAAGAACCGTCCCGGCTTCCTTGTTCGGGTGCTGGCTCGCCCCAGCGACCGGGTGGCTCTTTCCCAGGTTCTCTTCGCCGAGTCGACCGCCATCGGTGTGCGGACGAGCGATTGGGACCGGTTGGTTCTGCCGCGAAAAGAACATCGCGTGGAGACGCGCTACGGCCGACTCCGCGTCAAGGTCATCGGCGGAGGGGAGGGGCGGGTGATGGTCTCGCCCGAGTACGACGACTGCAAGCGCGCGGCGCGCAAGCACGAGGTTCCGCTCCGAGAGGTGGTGCGAGAAGCCGAAGAAGCGGCCCGGGACGCGCTCGACCTGGACTGAGAACGAACGGGATCCTCACCCCCCGCGCGGCTCCGGAATGCAAAAAAAGAAGCCCCGGAGCGCGGGACTCCGGGGCTTCCGTGACGTTTCCGCGCGAGACGCGGTCTACATCATGCCGGGCATCCCTCCACCGGGCATTCCGGCGGGCATGGCGGGCTCGCCCTTCTCGTCCGGCTTCTCCGCCACCATGGCTTCGGTGGTGAGGAGGAGCGACGAGACGCTGGCTGCGTTCTGGAGGGCCGTGCGGACGACCTTGGTCGGGTCGATGACACCGGCCTTGATCAGGTCCTCGTATTCCTCGCTGGCCGCGTTGAAGCCCTGGGCTCCCTTCTGGTTCTTGACCTTGTCGACCACGATGGAACCCTCGACGCCTGCGTTCTCCGAAATGAATCGGATCGGGGCTTCGATGGCGCGCCGGATGATGTTGGCACCCGCCGCCTGCTCCTCGTCGAGCTTCAGCGAGTCGAGCGCCTTCTGGGCACGGATCAGGGCCACGCCGCCGCCGGGCACGATGCCCTCTTCGACGGCTGCGCGGGTCGCGTGCAGCGCGTCTTCGACGCGAGCCTTCTTTTCCTTCATCTCGGTCTCGGTGGCGGCACCGACCTTGACCACGGCCACGCCGCCCACCAGCTTGGCGAGTCGCTCCTGCAGCTTCTCCCGGTCGTAGTCCGAGGACGTTTCCTCGACCTGCTTCCGGATCTCGTTGCAGCGGCCTTCAATGTCCTTCCGCGTACCGGCGCCATCGATGATCGTCGTGTTGTCCTTGTCGGTGACGATTCGCTTGGCCTTGCCGAGGTCCTTGAGGGTGACGTTCTCAAGCTTCAGGCCGAGTTCTTCGGCGATGACCTGGCCGCCCGTGAGGATGGCCATGTCCTGGAGCATCGCCTTGCGGCGGTCTCCGAAGCCCGGGGCCTTTACAGCGGCCACGTTCAGCGTGCCGCGGATCTTGTTGACGACGAGGGTGGCGAGAGCCTCGCCCTCGATGTCCTCTGCGACGATCAGGAGCGGCTTGCCCTGGCGAGCGACCTGCTCGAGAAGGGGCAGCAGATCCTTCATGTTGCTGATCTTCTTCTCGTGGAGAAGAATGAGCGGCTCTTCGAGGGCCACTTCCATCGATTCCGGGTCGGTGACGAAGTACGGCGACAGGTAGCCGCGGTCGAACTGCATGCCCTCGACCACGTCGAG
>JAZAOF010000209.1:0-6975 GCA_036228265.1 Myxococcota bacterium
ACCAGGACAACCTTCTCGCCTTCCTTCGCCCTGGCCTCGGCGTGGTCGGCGCTGAAAACGACGGTGCCGACCGCCGCCCCGGGCGAAGCTGGAAGACCGCGTGCCAGTACCTCCCGCTGCGCATTGGGGTCCAGCATTGGGTGCAGCAGTTGGTCGAGGGACGACGCATCCACCCGCAGCAGCGCTTCTTCGCGAGAAATCAGGCGTTCCCTGGCCATCTCCACCGCGATCCGGACCGCCGCCTGGGTCGTCCGCTTTCCGTTGCGCGTCTGCAGCATCCACAACACGCCTCGCTGGATCGTGAACTCGATGTCCTGCATGTCGCGGTAGTGTTTTTCGAGTTTCTCGTAGATCGCGACGAGTTCCGCGTAGGCTGCCGGCATCTCGGATTCGAGCGTCGGAAGATCCTGGGTATCGCGGCTCCGACTGGCGTCATTGATGGGCTGCGGGGTTCGGATCCCCGCGACGACATCTTCTCCCTGGGCATTCTTCAGGTACTCCCCGTAGAAAACGCGCTCGCCCGTCGAGGGATTGCGCGTGAAGGCGACACCGGTCGCGCAGTCATCCCCCATATTGCCGAACACCATCGCCTGGACGTTGACTGCCGTTCCCCACGACTCGGGAATGTCGTTGAGCCGGCGGTAGGTCTTTGCGCGCTCATTCTGCCAGGAGCGAAAAACCGCCCCGATGGCACCCCAGAGTTGATCCTTGGGATCCTGGGGAAAAGACTCGCCAGTGTGCTCCTTCACGATTTCGCAATAGTCGGCGACCAGTTCGCGAAGCGATTCTGCGTCGAGTTCTGTATCGAGTTCGACTCCCCGATCTCGCTTCAACTCCTCCAAGCGGCTTTCGAAGCGACTGTGGTCGATCTCGAGGACGACGTTTCCGTACATCTGGATGAACCGGCGGTAGCTATCGTACGCGAAGCGAGCATCCGCCTGGTCGGCGAGGCCCTCGACGGTCCGATCGTTGAGCCCGAGATTGAGAACGGTATCCATCATCCCGGGCATCGAGACACGAGCCCCGGAACGCACCGAGACCAGGAGCGGATTCTTCCGGTCACCGAAGCCCGCCCCCATGAGCTTTTCGATCCGCGCGAGAGCCGCCAGGGCGTCTTTCTTGACGCTCGCGGGGAGGCGGCCCTTGCGTCGGTTGAACTCGGCGCACACTCCCGTGGAAATCGTGAAACCCGGCGGTACGGGAACCCCGAGACGACTCATCTCTGCGAGGTTCGCGCCCTTGCCTCCCAGAATTTCGCGCATGCCCGCCCGCCCCTGGGCCTTCCCCGCCCCGAAGGAAAAAACCGCGCGCGCCGGTCTTTTCGAGCCCTGCTTCTTCGCGGAACCCTGTTTCGACGACGCGACTTTTCGAGCCTTCACGCGATTCCCTCCAGGCGGTCCCCCAGGTAGTCGGCCAACCGGTCCACGGACACTCGTTCCTGGTTCATCGTATCCCGCTCCCGGACCGTAACCTGCTCGTCCTCCTGGGAGTCAAAATCATAAGTCACGCAGAACGGAGTCCCGATTTCGTCCTGCCGACGATACCGCCTGCCGATGTTTCCGGACTCGTCGTAGAAACACGCGAAGCGACGGCGGAGCCCCTTCTCGATGGCTCGCACGGGCTCGGCGAGTTTCTTTGAGAGCGGCAACAGGGCCACCTGCACTGGCGCGAGATGCGGCTGAAAACGAAGCAGCGAACGGGTCTCGCCCCCTTCCAGCGACTCTTCGTCGTAGGCCGCGACCAACAAAGCCAGGACCGTTCGGTCGACCCCCATCGACGTTTCGATCACCATGGGCATATAACGATCCCCGCTCGCCTCATCCGTCATCGAGAGGTCTTTGCCCGAGAACTCGCTGTGCCGCGAAAGATCCCAATCACCGCGATCGTGAATCCCCTCGATCTCCTGCCACCCGAAGGGAAACAGGAACTCGACATCGACGGCGGCTCGAGCGTAGTGAGCGAGTTCGTCGGCTTCGTGATCCCGGAAGCGCGTCTGGTCCTCCGAAAACCCAAGACTGCGATGGAACCGCATCCTCTCGTCGCGCCACGTCTCGAACCAGTGATCGCGTTGGGTCGGGTGGACGAAGAATTCCATCTCCGCCTGCTCAAATTCGCGCGAGCGAAAGGTGAAATTGCGTGGCGTAATCTCGTTGCGAAACGCCTTTCCAACCTGGGCGATCCCGAATGGAACCTTCTGCCGCGCCGCTTCCCGAATGCGCTTGAAGTCGGTGAAGATCGATTGGCAGGTTTCCGGTCGAAGGTAGGCCACCGAAGCGGACTCCTCGGAGGCCCCGATCCGGGTCTGGAGCATGAGGTTGAACCCCACCGGGTCGGTGAAGTCGTGCTCCGACGTCCCTTCACGAGAAGAGCAGGACTCGATGCCGTCGAGTTGATCGGCCCGAAAGCGTTTCTTGCAGGCGCGGCAGTCCACCATCGGGTCGCTGAAGTGTTCGACATGACCCGAGGCTTCCCAGGTCCGCGGATGGGCAATGATGCTGCTGTCGATCCCCTCGACATCCGAGCGCTCCCGAACCATCCACTGCCACCAGGCCGCCTTCAGGTTGTTCTTGAGTTCGACTCCCAGCGGTCCGTAGTCCCAGCAGCCATTGATGCCACCGTAGATCTCGCTCGACTGAAAGATGAATCCTCGTCGAGCACACAGAGAGACGACCTTGTCCGTCGCTACCGGGGCGCGCCCGTCTGAACTGGCATCCGGCTGGGTCATGTGGGTCGTCTCCTCCTCCAGGGCCCGGTCAGGCGCCCGAGTATCCCCTGCCGCCGTGGGGGGGTCAAGCGACGCCACGGGCGTCGGAGCCCAGGATTTCATCGAGAAAACGCTCGCTTCGAAGCTCGACCCCCACGTGAAAGCGGCCGAATCGGTGGACGATCCGGGACGCTTCATCGAGAGCCGCAGCGCCCAGGCCCAGTCGACCCAGTCGGTCGATATCGAGCCGCAAAACCGCCTCGAGCGCCCGCAGGGTTCCCCGGTGGACCGGCAACACCCCGTCCCCCGGTCCCGTGCAACTGCGGCACAAGACCCCTCCTTCGCCGACATGAAACCCCAGCGCAGCATTCCCGGCGGGTTCGCGGGAGCAGCGGACGCAGTGACGCAATTCCGGGCGAAGCCCGAGGGCATCGAGGGTCCGCAACTCGAAAAGCGTCCTCAGCCTTCGGTCCGGATCGGAGTGACCGATCGCCTGGAATGCCTCCAGTGCAAACCTGAACAGGCGCCGAGCCTCGTCGGGTGCGCCCCCTTCGGGGGAAAGGCGGTCGAGGAGTTCCAGCAGGTAGCACCCCAACGCGAAGCGGTTCGGGCGCTCCCGAAGACCCAATTGGGGCGAAATGAGCTGGGCTTGCTGCAGGTGAGCCATTCGCCCCGGACGGCTCCGGTACAGCTGGACCCGAAGGTGGTTGAAGAGGTCCAGCGTGCCGGGAAACCGCTTCACGCTGCGGCGCGCGCCCTTCGCAATCGCGGTGAGGCGCCCAGATTCAGGGGTGAGCAGGTGGACGATCCGGTCCGACTCGCCGAAATCGACGACCCGAAGCATCAAGCCTTCCCGCTCCTCGCGCGCCACCTTGCCAGTCTAGCGGCGACGCTCCGCGAGCGGCGGTCGGGTCTCGGGGTCCATTGATTCTGCAGCTCCGACCTGCTGTTCCGCATAGAGAAGGCGAACCGGATCCTGCCGTCGCACCGCCTGGACGGGATCCCTGGCGAGCCCATCCAGCGTGACTCGGGCCGCGGCGACCGCAAGACCGAGCACTGCGACAGCTCCAAGAATGAACATCGCGCGCCGGTCCAACCACCTTCCCCTACGGCGCCCTCGCTCGCCCGTGTTCTCGGGCTCGGCGAGCATCCGCGAGACGGCTGCGTCGGCATCCAGGCCCAGGGCATCCGCCACCGTCCGCACGAATCCCCTGGTGAATCCGTCCGCGGTCGTATCGAAGGCACCGTTCTCGAGGCGCTCCAGGGAGCGAATCGGGATCCGAATCTGGTCGGCGAGCTCTCCCAGGGCGATACCCCGGAGACGTCGCTGCTGCGCCAAATAGGCGCCAATCCCGGTTCCGGAGACCTTCGGAGGAGATTCCAGCAAGGACCGCTTCGGAGCCCGCGGCGCCGGCCTCACGACCCCCACCCGGGAACCACGAGCGTCGTCAGCTTGGAATCAGCGAAGGATATCGAGCAGTTCCCGAGAGCGGTCGCTCCAGGGTCCATCGGGAGAAGAAACCAGCGAAGCCTCGAAATGCTGGATCGCGTCGGGGCGGTTTCCCAGCGCCACGTAGACCTCGGCCGCTCGAAAGTTCGCCTCCGCCGCAATTCCTCGCGGACTGCCCTCCACCACCCGTCCAAATGCCTCGATGGCCTCCCGTGTCTTTCCCTGACTTTCCGCGAGGATGCCGAGATTGAGGCGAGCTGGCCAGTACCGGGCCCGATAGTCGAGGGCCTCCTCGAAGCTGAGACGAGCCTGCGCGTACTGCTTCATCCTGAATTGAGCCCAGCCCCGGTTGTTGAAGGCCTGCCACGGGGTCAGGTCGGTCGGGTCGTCGATCAGCGCCTGCGCCTGCTCGCTGGCCTCGGCGAAATACTCCATTTGCAGATAGAGCCCCGATAGGTTCAGGCGAGCATCGTGGTTCGACGGATCGAGCCGAACGGCGCGCTCGGCATAGCTCCGGGCCTCTTCCATGCGCCCCTTGCGGCGGTAGGACTCTCCCAACCAGAGCTGGGTGGCGGCATCGGAGTCGTTGAGCGACGCCGAGTGGGCAAGTTCGCGAATCGCCATGGCCGTACGCCCCTTGGCGAGGTGGTCCATTCCGAGGTCCCGCCGGGCTTCGGCTTCCCGGAGCTTCTGATCGACTTCCGGATCGAAGCCGGTCGTCGCGCATGCCAGCCCTAGAGTCGCAATCAGGCCGATGGCGACCGGCCCCGAAGCTCGATTTCCGAGATTCATGAAGAACCCTCCAGCGATCCGCCCGCAGTCTCCCGATGGCATCGGGACCCGCGCGCTGCCCCAGGGTTGCCGGGACATTTCCTTCTTCGGTCACCCTGCAGGAGGACTTGAGTTCAGGCCAACGCAGCGACGGTGCCACCCTCCCGAAATTTCAGGGCTTCCACCGGCTCCCAGCCCTTTCGGCTTGGCACCAGAGGGATACAATCCTGCCTCACAGCCCATTCTGAGGCTCTGGAGAAAACGATCGATGGCGACCCCTCGCGGGAGCGCGTCCGAATCGGATGAAATAGAGCTCCCGAGTAAACCGGTCCGGGAATCGAGCCACGTCGCCGTCCGCTTCGCCGGGGACTCCGGCGATGGCATGCAGATCACCGGGACGAAGTTCACCGAAGCGGCCGCACTCGCCGGCAACGACCTCTCGACCTTCCCCGACTTCCCCGCGGAAATTCGAGCCCCGGCCGGCACCCTGGCTGGCGTTTCTGCTTTCCAGATCCACTTCGCGGGGGAACGGGTTTACACGCCAGCCGATGAGGTCGACCTTCTCGTCGCCTTCAATCCGGCCGCACTCCGCGCGAACCTCCACGACGTACGCGATGGAGGCATGATCTTCATCAATACCGACGCCTTCTCAAAAAAAGCCTGGAGCCGGGCGGGCTACAGCGAAGACCCTCTTCCTGAACTCCGCGAGCGCTACGAAGTGTACGAGGTTCCGGTGACGTCCCTGAACCGCAGCGCATGCCAGGGATTGGACCTCGGACAGCGCGACGTCGACCGCTGCAAGAACTTCTTTGCCCTGGGTCTTCTTTACTGGCTCTACTCGCGCCCCATGGACTACACCGAACGCTGGCTCGAAAGCAAATTCAAGGGTGCGGTCCTCGAAGCCAATCTGCGGGCGCTTCGGGCCGGACACGCGTTCGGGGAAACCACGGAACTCTTCCCGATCCATTTCAGCGTCCCGCCGGCGAAGATCGAGCCGGGAACCTATCGGAACATCACGGGCAACACGGCCTTGGCCTGGGGCATCGTCGCCGCCGGGCAGGTCTTCGACAATCCCGTTTTCCTGGGCGCGTATCCGATCACCCCGGCCAGCGATGTTCTGCACGAAGTCGCACGACACCGGAACTTCAACGTGAAGACGTTCCAGGCCGAGGACGAAATCGCCGCGGTCAGTTCGGCCATCGGCGCATCGTTCGCCGGGCAACTCTCCGTCACCATCAGCAGCGGACCGGGAATCGTATTGAAGCAGGAAGCCCTGGGACTCGCCGTCATGGTCGAGTTGCCCCTGGTCGTCGTGAACGTCCAGCGGGCGGGACCTTCCACCGGCTCCCCGACCAAGACCGAACAAGGAGACCTGCTCCTCGCCCTGTTCGGTCGGCACTCCGAAAGCCCGGTGCCGGTCCTTGCGGCGAGTGGGCCGGGAGATTGTTTCGACACCACGATCGAAGCCTTCCGGATCGCCACCCGCTACATGACTCCCGTCATCCTGCTGTCGGACAGCTACCTGGCCAACAGTTCGGAACCCTGGCGAATTCCGGATGCGGCTTCCCTGCCCCGGCATCCACTGCGCTATGCCGCAGCCAGCGACGCTTCCGGAGACTTCGAGCCGTACGCCCGAGACCCGGAGACCCTCGCCCGCCCCTGGGCCGTCCCAGGAACGGCCGGACTCGAGCACCGCATCGGGGGACTGACCAAGGCCCCTGTGACGGGAAACGTGGTTTACGACCCCGAAAACCACGCCGCGATGGTCGAACAACGCGCACAAAAAATCGCCGGTATCGCCCGGGACTTCCCCCCCCTCCAGGTAAATGGACCCCAGAGTGGTGAAGTTCTCGTGGTCAGTTGGGGAGGCACCCTCGGCACCGTCACAGCGGCGATCGAGGAACTGCGCCACGAGGGGCACTCCGTGTCGCATCTCCACCTTCGCCACCTCAACCCACTGCCTTTGGATCTCGAGGAAAAACTCTCCTGCTTCGGCCGGGTAATCGTTCCCGAACTCAACTGCGGACAACTCTCCATGCTGCTGCGGTCG
>JAZAOF010000210.1:0-9214 GCA_036228265.1 Myxococcota bacterium
AGCGAGGGGCGTTTTCGAGAGGACCTGTTCTTCCGGATCAACGTGGTCAACATCTAAATTCCGCCTCTTCGGGAGCGAAGGGATTAAATTTCCGGTCTTGCCGCGGCTTTTCTTCAGCGATACAGCGCCCGCTACGAGCGGCCGTTCCGTTCGCTCTCGCCAGCGCTCGAAAAGGCCTTCGAGTCTTACGCCTTTCCCGGAAACGTTCGGGAACTCGAGAACCTCGTCAAGCGGGTCGTCATCCTCGAGAGCGAGGAATCGGTGCTGGCCAGTGTTTCTGGAACGGCGGACGACCGCCGGGATGCCGGGGCCGCGCTCATGGAGTTGATCGAGGAGATCGAAGAAACGGCCGGCGAACTACCGCTCAAGGAAGTGGGGCGCCGCGTCGCGATGGAAGCGGAGCGAGACGCCATCCAGCAGGTATTGAACCAGACGGACTGGAACCGGAAGCAAGCGGCCAAGTCCCTCAACGTGAGCTACAAAACACTCCTACAGAAGATTCGGGAGTGTGGCCTGGAGCCCAACACCTGACGCGCTGGTAGGTTTGGGGTTCTGGCCAGTAGCGAAACGGATGATCAACCGCATAACCTGCTGGCTCCTGTTCCTGACCGGCATCACGCTGCCGATCACCGAAATCCGTTTCTTTACGGTGGGCCCCCTTGTTTTCACCATAAACAAGGTGCTCACCGCGGTTTTGCTCGGGTGGGCCGTGATCTACTGGCTGGCCACCCGGCAGAGGTTTCCGCGAGATCGGAAGGCCGCCTGGGTGGGTGTTTTTTCGGTCGCCATCGCGATCTCGCTCCTGGTTGCTTTCTTTTCAGGAGCCTCGCTGTCGGTGATTGCCGTCGCCGTGATGGCAATGAGTGCGATTATTCTCTTCTACTTCCTGCTGGTGTACGTCACGGTTGATTTTCGTTCACTCGACACCCTTCTGGTCGGTTACCTCGTCGGTGTTTCGTTGACGTCGATCTCGGTCTTGATGGGTTACGGGTTGGAGATGGATGAAGGCGCTCCAGAATTCGCGCGAACCGGCGGGCTCGGCGGAGATCCCAATCATTACTCCTACGACGCGGCCGTTTCGATTCCGATCGCGCTGATGTATTTCTCGATGGTACGGTCCAGCTTCGCACGGATTCTGCTCATCGGTTTTGGCGCGCTTGTTGTGATCGGGATTATGACGACCCTTTCGCGTTCGGGGGTTGTTGCGGCGGGGGCGGCCTTGGCCTTTTGGATGCTCCGGTTTCGGCGGTTCGACGTCCTCCGAGTGGCCATTCCGCTCGTGGCGGGATCCGTGGTCATCATGTTTCTCAGTTCGCCCAGGTGGGTCGAACGGATGTTGTCCATCGGCGCCGTTGTTTCCGAGGAGGAGGAGGCCGATAGCTCGGTAAGGTCTCGTCTCGTCGTGGGCGAGTACGCGATATGGGCGCTGGTCGAAAATCCGCTCTTCGGGGTGGGGTATCGAAATTTCGGATCCTGGGGCGTTGAGAAGGTGAGGGAGTATCGCCAGTCCGGACGGGGTGATGTTCTTTCGAAAACCGAGACGGGCCTGGTGAAGTCGGGCGGAGCCATCCACAATTCGTATCTGCACGTCGCGGCGGAGATGGGCTTGGTTGGCCTGATTTCCTATCTGACCTTCCTCGCGCTGGGATGGGCCGACTTCAGCCGGGGCTTTCGAACCGCGAAGAAATTCCCAGACGATCCAGTTTTCTCGAGGGCATACTACTACGCGGCCTTCTTGCAGATCAGTTATTTTGCCACCCTCATCGACAACATGTTCTTGAGTTCGGTTCGATTCAAGTCGGCGTGGATGTTGCTCGCGGTCTCCACCGTGATCCTTCGCGTGATTCGTAGCCGAATGGCAGAAATCGCGTCCACGCCGTCTTCGCTTCCCGAAGTGCCTCCGCTTCCGGGTGTCGACGGTCCGAGCGGTTCGGTTCCTCCTCCTGCGCTCTCGCCCGGTCTTTCGGACGGGGTTTCCGGGCGCACGGTCTGAGGTGCCGGAGTGAGCGTTCGTGTCCTCCTGGTCAGTTCGTTGCCGCCTCCCGAGGGCGGGATCTCCACCTGGACGTGCATTGCCCTGGCCAGCCCGCTCGCCGAGGAATTTGAGATCCGGGTGCTGGATACGGCTCCCCCGGACAAGCAGGGGGTTTCCGCCGAGAGGATCTTTCGCCCCGTGCGCGCGGTGGCTGCGGTTCGTGTTCTGCTTCGGGCGGTTTGGCTCTTTCTGTGGTTTCGGCCCCACGTGGTTCACGTCAACACGCCCTACGCGTGGGCGTTCGTGCGCGATGGAGCCGTCTGCTGGTTGGCTTGGCTCTTCGGAGTTCGGTCCCTGCTGCATTTTCACGGCAGCCTGTTTCCCGATTTTGTCGAATCGCTGGGACCGTGGGCCCGCAAGATCATCTGGGCCACGCTCGAGAGGTGTTCGCTGTTGGTGGCGCTCGAGTCGAAGACCTCGAACTACCTTCGGAGCGGGATCCGGCGCACGCGCGTCGTGGAACTTCCAAACCCGATCGACCTGGAGGCGTTCTCCGGGGTGCCCCCGGTCCGTCGCGGTTTGAATCGCCCGGTCGAGATTCTCTACGTCGGTTGGGTCGTCGAATCGAAGGGGATTCGCGAATTGCTCGAGGCCGCGGAGCAGAACCCCGGGATTCGGCTAAGTCTCCTGGGCCCCGAAGAGCCCGAATTTCTGGAAACGATCGAGCCCCGGCTTCAGCGCCTCGGGGACCGCGTCGTGCGGATGGGAGCCTGTCCCTACGAACGCGTGATCGAGGCGTTTGCCCAGAGCGACATCCACGTGCTGCCTTCTCACGTGGAGGCCTTTCCCTTCGTGGTCCTCGAGGCCATGGCGGCAGGGCGACCGGTGGTGGCGACGGATGTGGGGGCGATTTCGGAAATGGTCCGAGACGGGGTCGACGGGTTTGTCGTTCCTCCCCGAGAGACCTCGGCGCTGGCCGAAAGACTGAGCCAGCTCGCGGTCGACGAGGACCTCCGTGTTCGAATGGGAGCCAGCGGAAAGGCCCGGGTCGAGGGAAGCTACTCGGTGCCCGTCGTCTTTGGACGCCTGGCCGAGTTCTACCGCGAACTCGCTAAGGGTTGAGGCTCGCCCGCCAGCAGGCCGCGCTCCCGGAGAACGTCGGAGAGCGGCCCGAAACGGAAATCCTGGAGCAGTCGTCCGAGCTTTGGGGCGGTGGTGGCGAGGTTGACGTAGGACCGAAATCGGCGGGAGAGGGGCATCTCGATCCGCGGGTGTTCCGGGTCGATCTCCCGGGGATGGAGATAGACGCAGCCTGGATGTCCGGCGCGGTTCATGCGCCGGATTCCCCACCGAACGACGGGGTAGGGGAACAATCGGAGGTATCCACCGCCGGCGACAGCGAGCCGGAGGGGCCCGAGTGCCACTACCGTCATCGGGAACTCGGCCAGCGTGCGGCCGTCCGGGAGTTCGATGCGATACGGGTGCAGGGGGGCCGCGCGATCGCCGCCGTGCTGTCGGGAAGCCGGAAAGATCGAAGAGTCGTAAACGAATCCCAGCCGGTTGATGATGTCGAAGGCCCAGGGGGTTTCGGCAAGGATCGAGAAACCGGGGGCGCGGTAGCCGAGGATCGGTATCCCGAGGAGGTCGCTCAGGCTGTCGCGAGCGCGACGCAGGTCTTCTTCGAATCGATCGGGTCCCAGTTCGTAGCAGAGATCGTGCATGTCGCCGTGGCAGGCCACTTCGTGTCCGGCGGCATGGATTCGCTCAACGAGAGCAGGATGACGCCGTGCGATCCAGCCCAGGACGAAGAACGTGGCACGAACGTTTCTCTCTCCGAGAATTTCGAGAAGGCGTTCCGTGTTGGAGACGACGGTCTGCGGTAGGGACTCCCATTGGTCGGGCGGGGGCATCGTTGGAAGATTGAGAATGTGAAACCATTCCTCGATGTCGAAGCTGAGCCCATTGAGTGCCTTCGAGTCGATCGGCATGGTTCACGAATCCCCGGTGGATCCGGCCCGCACGCGAAGCAAGAAAGGTCGCGTCATTGGGGCACGTAGTCGTTCAGTTGGGGCACGAAACCGTCGGCGAACCCCAACAGGCTTCGTTCGGCGCCGCTCTCGTCATTCTTGACGATGGGCACGGTGAGACGAATCAACGACCCGTCGGTCCGGCCCCGGAAAGCGCGGTCGAGGAAGCGGTAGAGAATGACCTCGTGGTTTCTGGCGATGGCGCGCCCTCGCGACTGGTACCAGAAGTAGACCAGTTGCCGGGCATTTCCCCGGGCGATGACAAAGCGCTTGGCCTCGCCGGTGCCCCCTGGGAGTCCCGGGAAATGGATGGGGACCACCTGGGAATCCACGACATCCCAGCCCGAACCCGGCAAGCAGTGCTCGGGGGGGTGGATCGAATTCTCCTTGGCTCCGCCGCCTTCCCTCCGGACCTGGGTGGCGTGATAGCCGACGTAGACGTTGACCAATTCCTCGGAGGCCGAGTCCGTGTAGTTGCAGATCAGGTAATCCGTCGCGCCCAGGTTCTCGAGCACGTCGGAGTCCATGGCCTGCGGTTCGTTGCACTGCCAGTCTTCGATCTCCAGGGGAAAGCTTTCGAAACTCTCGCGTTCGGGGATCGATTCGTTCGTGGCCAGGTAGTTGTAGATGTAGAAGTTGACCGCCAGGAAGGCGAGTGCAGCGAGTGCGGCGAGTATGCGGGTCACGGGGTGGGGCCTCCTGAACCGGGAGCCTCGCGCCACCAGGGCAATGCCTTCAGCAGGTTGGTTTCGGCGAGCAAAAGGAGGAATGCGAACCCAAACATGATGAGTCCCTGGTAGTCGTGGATCGCGCCCGTGGCCACGGTGGATCCGTAGTGGTGCGCGAGAATGGCGGTAAGGGCGACGCGGAGTGCGTTGACCAGGATTGCGATGGGAATCGTCGAGGCGATGATGATCGCCCTGCGGACGATTCCGCGCTCGAGAAAATAGGCGAATACCACGCCGAGAGTGATCAGGGCCATGAGAGATCGCAGTCCGCTGCAGGCCTGGGCCACGAAAAGCTCCGAATGGGCCAGGTGGATGATGTTGCCTTCAAGAAGCGCCGGGATGCCCAGCAGGTGCAGCGCACTGACCGCCATTTGCGCGGCGAGAAGTTGAAGGGGAAAGGCGATGGTGTTCACGAGCGATTGGGGGAGGGGGACCATCAAGAAGAGGAAGAGCAGCGGGAACGCGAGAACTCGGAAGACCTGGCGCCCGAAGAGCAGGAGAACCAGTCCGATTCCGGTCAGGATCACGCCGCTCCGCATGCTCGTGAGTTCGACGCCGAGGCGCCCAATGGCGAGAGCAATGGATCCCAGGGTCAGGGGGACCAAGCCCCACCAACTGGTCTCGATGGGAACCTGGCGGAGTCGGTCTCTGCGTTCGAATGCAAAATAGAGCGCGAGCGGGATGATCATCAGCCCATGGGTGTAGTCGCCATCCGAGGAAAGCCAGTGAAGCACCATGTAGTGCAGGATGGGCGAAGCGAGGGCGATGCCCGCGGCAATCACGACGAGGCCAGAGATCAGCATCCAGGACGGGCCGGGGGCGCGCGGGCGAATCGGAGTTTCGAGCGGCAACTCGGGCTGGGTCAAGAGGTTTTCCCCAGGTCGCGTTCGAGAATGTCAGCGATGCGCTCGGCTGCGCGGCCGTCCCAGCCCGAAGGGGCCGGAATGTTTCGCGGAGCCTGGTCCATGGCCTGGCGAAAATGCTTTCGGATGGAATCGGGTTGGGTGCCTACGAGGTAGTTGGTTCCCTGGGAGATCGTAATCGGGCGTTCGGTCGAATCTCGGAGGGTGAGGCAATCGATTCCCAATGCGGTGGTTTCCTCCTGGATTCCCCCGGAGTCGGTCAGGACGAGGCGCGCGTTGGCCATCAGTTGGAGAAACTCGAGGTACCCCAGGGGTTCGGTGGTTCGAAGGCGCGGGGGGCGCCCGCCGAGCCCCTCCTCAATGGAGGACTGGGTTCGCGGGTGCACGGGAAAGAGGATCGGCAACTCGTCGTGGATCTCCTCGAGAATTTCGATCAACTGCCGTAGGTGGCCGGCATCGTCGACGTTGCTGGGGCGATGCAGTGTGAGTACCCCGTAGGTACCGGGTTCCAGGGCGAGCCGTTCGAGCGTGTCCAGGGAGCGCGCACGGTCGAGATTGGCGAGCAACGTGTCGATCATGACGTTCCCGACGAAGTGGATCCGGTCCGGGGAGATGCCTTCTCGGTGTAGGTTTTCTTCGGCGGCTTCTTCGGTGGTAAAGAGCCACCGCGAGATCGAGTCGGTGAGGATCCGGTTGATCTCTTCGGGCATTTCGCGATCGAAAGAGCGCAAGCCGGCTTCCACGTGGGCGACCGGGATTCCCAGCTTGACGGCGGCGAGGGTCGCCGCGATTGTCGAATTCACATCCCCCACGACAACGACGGCATCGGGGCGCTCCTGCTGGAGCACCGCTTCCATGCGTTCCAGGATTTCCGCGGTCTGCTTTCCGTGCGAGCCCGATCCCACCGCAAGATTGAAATCGGGTTCGGGGCTGCCCAGGTCGGAAAAGAACGAGTCGGACATGCGGGCGTCGTAGTGTTGCCCGGTGTGGACCAGGATCGAGCCGAAGCGCTCGCTCCCTCGGCGCAAAAATTCGGCGAGCAGCGGAGCGACCTTCATGAAGTTCGGTCGAGCTCCGGCGACGCTCAGGATGCGAATCGGTCGCCCATTCACGATGTCGGCCCTCCTCCCCCAGGGGGTCGATTTTGACGAGTTTTGGGCGGCCGCGCCACCCGACTCCTGCCCTGGCCAGTCGTGGGCGCCCGGAAAGTGCTTCTTGACCCGCCCTAACCGGGAGTGCCCCTCCAGTCGCCATAGGTTCGAGAGAAATAGCCGAAAACGGGGGATTTATCGAAACCACGACGTGAATCGATCAAATTTGTGGGCATATGTGCCTTTTTCTTGCCCAAAAGAGGGAAATGTCCTTCATCCTGGGTACAAATTTTTCCGAAAACTGGAACTGATTTTCATAGTTGGTACGATTCTGTGGCAGATGCTTCTCCCGCCGCGGGGCGGAGCTTTTGCAGCGTGGCGAGCCCGGGCGGTCGCGGGGGGACCCGAAAATGGCGAAGAAGTTCAGGGTGCTGGTGATCGATGACGATCCGAGCATTCGCGACTACCTGGAAACGCTCGCCACGAGACAGGGCTACGAGGTGTTTGCCGTGGGCGCCGGCGAGGAGGCCCTGGAGACCCTCGAGAAGACGCGCCCCGACATCGTGACCCTCGACGTGGTGCTCCCGGGGATCGACGGAATCGAGACGCTGGTCGAACTCAAGCAGCGGCTGCCGGAAGTCCCGGTGGTGATGTTGTCGGGCCACGGGCAGGCTCCGACCATCGTGGAGGCGATGCGCCAGGGCGCGTCCGATTTCCTGCGCAAGCCCTTCGAGGTCGAGGAACTCGAACTCGCCTTCCAGAAGGCACTGCAGACCAACGCGCTCAAGGAGGAGGTCCAGCAGCTGCGGGGCCGGGTCCGTGCGGAGAGCCAGATCCTCGGACTCTTCGGCGACAACCCGAAGATGAAAGAGGTGCGGGAGATCATCGAGCAGGTTGCGGATACCGATATCACGGTGTTGATTCGCGGCGAAAGTGGAACGGGCAAGGAGTTGGTGGCCCGCAGTCTCTATCAACTCTCCAGTCGAAGTGAGCGTCCCTTCGTGAAGGTCAACTGCGCTGCGCTCCCTTCGGAGTTGCTCGAGAGCGAGCTTTTCGGATTCGAAAAGGGGGCGTTTACCGGCGCGCAGAAACGCAAGCTCGGGCGCTTTGAATACGCCAACAACGGAACGATTTTTCTAGACGAGATCAGCGAGATGGCGCCCGGCCTCCAGGCCAAGCTTCTCCAGGTTCTCCAGGACGGGGAGTTCTCCCGCCTCGGCGGCGAGGCGGATATCCGGGTGGATACCCGGGTGTTGGCTGCGACCAATCGCAATCTCGAGGAGGCCGTGCGAGAGGGATCCTTCCGAGAGGATCTCTACTATCGCCTCAACGTCGTGATGGTTCAGTTGCCTCCGCTTCGGGATCGCGTGGATTCGGTTCCGCTGCTGGTGGATCATTTTCTGCAGATGTACAGCGAGCAGTACGGCAAGGACGTTGCGCCGCTCACGCCGGGGACACTCAAGGCCATGGAGGAGTATCCGTGGCCGGGCAATGTTCGAGAACTCGAGAATATGGTGAAGCGGATGGTGGTTCTCGGAAACGAACAGGTCGTTCTCCAGGAGATCGAGAGCCGGTCCACGGAAGAAACGAGAGAGGTCGATGCGGAGGCGGGCGCGGACCTTCTCAGCCCCGACCTTTCGGAAGAAATGGGATTCGACCTGAAGGCCATTTCGAAGCGCGCCGCGCAGTTTGCCGACAAGAGGGTGATCGAGCGGGTGCTGCAGCAGACCCGCTGGAACCGGAAGGAAGCCGCCGCGAAACTCCAGATCAGTTACAAGGCGTTGCTCTACAAGATGAAGGAGAACGGGCTCAGCGACGGCCGCTGAGACGAAGAGGTTTTTGGGGGGGACCGTGCACTTCGAAAGATCCGTTCGAAACCGAGGGGTGATCGTCGCGCTGATCGCGTGGCTGCTGGGCTGTGGAAGCGTTCACCCGGCCGGACCCCCGTTGCAGGAGCCGCCGCCCGGGGAACGCGAGCCCTACGTGATCGGTCCCACGGATCGACTCCAGGTCGCCGTTTGGAAGAATCCCGAACTGGGGGTTTCCGTCCCGGTTCGCAGCGATGGCAAGATTTCGGTGCCGCTGCTCGACGACGTGCAGGCCGAAGGCCTGACGGCCGAAGAACTCAAGGAGGTTCTCACCCAGGAACTTTCGGAGTACGTGGCCGCGCCGGACGTCACCGTGATTGTCGTCGAGATGAACAGCCGGACGGCCAGCGTGATGGGGGGCGTTGGGTCCTCGGGGCTGATCCCGGTGCAGAAGCAGGTCCGGGTCCTCGAAGCGATTTCGATGATGGGAGGGTTTAGTCCCTACGCGCGCAAGAACGATGTTCGGATATTGCGGCGGACGGACGACGGAATCGTCGAATACCACTTTCACTACGACGACTACGTGTCCGGGAAGGCGCCGGAGTCGAACCTGATATTGAAGCCCGGTGATCACGTGGTGGTTCCCGACTAACTCGATGGTGTTGCGGCGTACGCTTTGGGGGTTGATGGCAATGCTCATTGCGCCGGCTTCGGGTGAGGCG
>JAZAOF010000211.1:0-8031 GCA_036228265.1 Myxococcota bacterium
CTCGGTGCGTATCGAATTTCTCATCGATCGATCCTGGAGATCGGCTCCCTCGACGATCTGCTGTTAGAAAAGACGAAGCTGGAGAAGTGCAAAGAAAAAAATCCGCGCCGCAGCGAGGCCGATGATGCGACTTTCCACGACGGGATCGGTACCGGTACCCAGTCGATCCTCGTTCCAACCGCCGCCGATCATGTCGGACCGGTGTGCGATTCGATCTGCACCGGGCGATGAACTTCGCCCTCGCTGGAAAGCCACGACAGCCAGACCGCGATTGCAGTGCAGATCCCGGGTGCGAGCGCGGCGTTCACCAGGACGTGAAGGAGCAACGCCGCAAACCAGGCTCCAGGCGGGAGGGATGCCCCGCCCAGGAGCATCGACGCCCCCCCGGCCACTGCCGCCCCCAGGACCGTCACCCACCCGGCACAGAGCGCCAGGGGAAGCGCACCCCGGAGGTTCAAGCGCCGGCTCAGCAGCGCCGTCCCCCCGAAACTGACGAGGTAGACGAGAACATGCTGCCCGAGCAACGCGCCGGAAAGAAAGTCCGCGCAGAAACCAAGCGCGGCAACCAGGGCGAGACCCGAAACCCGGTCGACCCAGTGGAGTCCCAGGGCCATCGTCAAGAGCAGTACGAGGTCGGGACACCAGGGAAAGGGCAAGAATCCCAGGAGGACGCTCTGAAGCAGGAGGAGGGCCACGCCGAGCCCCCAGGTGAGAAGGAGTCGCTTCACCGCGGTTCCGCTCCAGGAGGGTCCATCGGCGCATCGCTCTTCTCGCCGTAGAGAAGATCCATGCTGGGAGCCCTCCATAGCATCACGAATACCTGCTCCAGCCGGCCGAAGTCGACCGCGGGGCGCAGCATGGCCTCCCGCAGAAGCCGCCCCTCGGCCCCTCGGGCTTCTTCAATCGTCCCGAGGCGAAGGCCCTTGGGATAAACCCCTCCGAGACCCGACGTCACGACCAGGTCTCCGACCTCGACGTCGGCGCCACGGGCGACGAAACCAAACTCCAGGCTGCCCGTGCCGCGGCCGCGCACGATTCCGCGAACGCGGCTCCTCTGAACGAAGGCATCGATTGCGCTCTGGGAGTCGAGAACCAGCATCGCCCGGGCAGAGTGGCCGGAGGTCGCCGTGACCAGGCCCACCACGCCATCATCCGTGATCACGGGCTGCCCGGAATCGACGCCGTCCTGGCCGCCGCGATCCAGCAGCACCGAGCGGAAGACGGGGCCCGAATCGAAACCCACCACCTCCGAAGGCAGCATTGAGAACTCGTGATCTTTCCGCATCTCCGCGATGCGCTGGAGGTGGCCGCTGGTCACGAGCGCTTCGCGGTACTGCAGCACCTCCTCCTCCAACTCTGAAACACGGGACTTCAGCTGCGCATTCTGTTCCCGAACCCCGACGAGGTCGACGTAGCCGTTCCAGACCGAGCTCACCCCATCCACCGGAGCGGCAACCACCTTGTGGCCCAGCACCATCGAGTCGACGAAAAGCCCTTCCCACCACGGCATCTCGCGGGCCTCGGCCCGCCTTGCACCGCGGTCCGAGATCATCGCCACCAGCGCCAGCAGGAAAAAACCTGCGAGAACAAGCGGAGCGGCCATTCGCTTCCAGGAATTGGGCATGCGGTCCCGGGACGAATTTTTCCGATCTCGCCGAAACCGGCTTGGGTTCAGGAGCGGATCGTCACTTCCTTCAAGAGGCGCAGTTCATCGAGACATTGCCCGGTTCCCACGGCAACCGCTGTCAGCGGGTCTTCGGCCAGCATCACGGGCAAGCCGGTGGTATCGCGGAGCAGGATGTCGAGATTCCGGAGCATGGACCCCCCGCCGACGAGCACGATCCCCTTGTCGACGATGTCGGCCGAGAGTTCCGGCGGTGTTCGCTCGAGCGCCATCCGCACGCTCTCCACGATGGCATTGATCGGTTCGGCGAGCGCTTCACGCACCTCTTCCGACTTGATCTCGAGGGTTTTCGGCACACCGGCGACCAGGTCGCGGCCCTTCACCTCCATCGGCTCGATGTCGTCCGTGGGATACGCCGTACCGATCTTGACCTTGATGTATTCGGCTGTTCGTTCACCGATGAGTAGGTTGAAGCGTCGCTTCACGTACTGGATGATGGCTTCGTCCATCTTGTCGCCGCCCACTCGAGTGGAGTTGGAATACACGACGCCCGACAGGGAAATGACCGCGACCTCGGTGGTTCCGCCGCCGATATCAATGATCATGTTGCCCGACGGTTCGGTGACGGGCAGTCCCGCCCCGATGGCCGCCGCCATGGGCTCCTCGATCAGGTACACCTCGCGAGCTCCCGCCAGCATGGCGCTCTCCCGCACCGCTCGCTTCTCAACCTCGGTGATTCCCGAAGGCACCGCAATCACGATTCGGGGACGGACCATTCGCTTGCGGTCATGAACCCGGGTGATGAAGTAGCGCAGCATCGCCTCGGTAATCTCGAAGTCGGCAATCACGCCTTCTTTCATCGGACGGATCGCAACGATGTTCCCCGGCGTCCGTCCCAGCATCTGTTTCGCTTCAGTTCCCACCGCGCGCACGCGGTCGGGACCCCGACCGTCCTTGCACACGGCGACCACGCTGGGCTCGGACACCACGATGCCCCGCCCCTTTACGTAGACGAGGGTGTTCGCGGTTCCAAGATCAATCGCAAGGTCGCTCGAAAACCAGCCGAGAACGGAATCGAAGATCATGGAGGCCCCTTTCGAGGTCGAGGCACCCGAGTGGTCCGGGCGAATGGAAACCGGGCTCGAAAGCCCAGAAATTTCGCGGCGGAACCGCTCTAAGTCCTCGTTTTGCGTGACGATCAAGCCGGGAGGACGGCCCAAATGCAGCGTACCAACCCGCCCCTGTGGAGGCAAGAAGAATCGGCCCTCCCGAAGCCATTCGCCCCCCCGAACCACGTGCGCTTGAACCTCTGGATCGCTGGCGTACGTTTGCGGCTCGGTCAGGTCACACTGAGGGGGGACCCCATGCTCGATACAATGCGGAACAGCCAGCGCTGGTTGACGGGGATCTTCATCGCCGTCATCGGAGCCGTATTCATCTTTTTTCTCGGCCTCGGCGGCCCTCTCGAAGGCGGAGGGGGGCCCGGCAGCGCAATCATCCATGCGGGAAACATTGAAATCCTCCCCTCGGATTTCTACCGAAACCGCGCGGCCCAACTGGAAGATGCCCAGGAACGCTTCAAGGACAGCCTCGACACGAACGCGATCGAGAGCTTCCTGGATACCCAGACGATCCGGCAATTGACCGACAAGGCCCTGCTCGCTCACGCGGCTTCGGAAATCGGCCTCCAGGTCACCCGGCAGGAGATCGCCGACTTCACCCGGGAGCTCCCGGCTTTTCGGGCCGAGGGAGGCGATTTCGACCAAGCCGCATTCGAAAACTACGTGGAATACGAGTACGGCACCCAGCGCAACTTCATGAAGGTGCTCGAACGGGATCTGCTCTACGCGAAGATGCTGGCGCTCATCTACGGCCAACTGGAGGTCAGCGAGGCCGAAGCGCGGGACCTGGCCCGTCGCCAGCTCGAAACCGTCCAACTGGGTTTTGTCGCACTCGACTCGGGGAAACTCCCGGTGGGTGAAGGTCTTTCGGAGGAGGAAGTCGCTTCCTTCCTGGCGGAGAACGAGGCCGCGGCCCGGACCGCGTACGAGAGCGACACCGATCGCTACCGGCTCCCCGAAGCGCGAAAAGCCCGGCACATCCTGGTGCGGGCCGCCGCGGCAGGGGGAGATGGCACCCCGGCGGCTCGAGAGCGAGCCGAGGAGATCCACCAGAGCATTCTCGACGGCGCAGCCTTTGAAGACGTCGCCCTTGAGCACTCCGACGACCCGGCGTCTCGGAGCCGCGGTGGAGACATCGGCTACATCGCCCGAGGAGATGCCCGGCCGGAACTCGAAGAGGCCATCTACTCCCTCGAACCCGGTGGCGAAACCCGGCTCGTCGAAACCGATGGCGGCTTCTCAATCGTCCGCGTGGACGAGATTCGGCCCGAGAGCACGGTGCCCTTCGAGGAGGTCAGCCTGGAGATCGCCCGGACTCTCGCCCAGGCGGAAGCCGCGCAGCAGCGCGCACGGACTCGCGGCGAGCAAATTGCCGAGGCCGTCCGCACAGGAAACACCCTCCAGCAGGCGGCACGGGAAGCCGGGACCCCCTATCAAACGAGCGGTGACCTCCGGCGGCGAGCGGATGGATTCCTTCCCGGGATCGGCGCATCGCCCGGTCTCATGGCCGAAGCGTTCTCCCTCGACGCATCCAATCCCACTTCGACCACGGTCTGGACCGTCGGGCCCAAGCAGATCCTCGTGGAATGGAGGGCGTCCGGAAGCCCTGAACAACAAGTGCTGGACGCCGAAGTCCTCGCCGAACGCGAACGCCTCCTACGTGCCAAGCAGTTCGGAGCCGTTCAGGACTGGATCGATCACCACCGCCAGGCCCTGACCGAGCGCGGCGACCTTCAGATCGACACCCGATCCGTCACCGGGGGCTAGGCCCCCACGCGCCGGCGTTGGGCGGGGACCCGCGGGTCAGTCGGCGGGACGAAAGCGGATCAGTTGGAGAAATTCTCCGCGGGTTTTCGAGTCTTCGCTGAAGAGCCCCCGAAGCGAACTGGTGACGGTGACACTGTTCTGGCGCTCGACTCCCCGCATCGCCATGCACAGGTGGGTGGCTTCAACGACCACCCCGACCCCCTTCGGCTGCAGAACTTCTTCGAGGGTGCGGGCCACCTCCGTGGTGAGACGTTCCTGGACCTGGAGTCGGCGCGCAAAGATCTCGACGATGCGAGGAATCTTCGACAAGCCCAGGACCTTCTCGCTGGGGAGATAGCCCACGTGCACCTTGCCGAAGAACGGCAGCATGTGGTGCTCGCAGAGGCTGTAGAAATCGATGTCCCGAACCAGGACCATCTCGTCGTAGTGGACGTCGAAAAGGGCTCCGTTGACCACACTCGCAGGATCGACGTCGTAACCGCTCGTAAAAAAACGCAGCGATCGCGCCATCCGGTCCGGGGTCCGCAAGAGTCCATCCCTCCCGGGCTCCTCTCCCAACTCCTTCAGCAGGGAACCAATCAATCCCTTGATCGGGTCCTGGATCTCGCTCATCTCAATCTCCGTACTCGGAACTATTGCGGGGCGTTTCGATGATTCGCACGCGCGCGAGCCGCGCGCTGGTGCTCTTAGCAATTTCGGGACCGAGTAGCTCGTGCACGACGATGGCGATGTTTTCAGCCGTCGGAACACGCGCTGCAAAGGCGCCGACCTCGTTGAGCATTCGGTGAGACAGCGGCTCGCCCACCGTGTCCTCGAAAATACGGTCCAGGGCTTCGGGAGACACGATCTGCCCGGTCTTCGGGTCGATGCTTCCCGTGACCGTGACCTCGACCCCGTAATTGTGCCCATGCCCGTTGGGATTCGCGCATTTGCCGAAGATCTCCCGGTTCTGCTCGGGCCCCAGTTGCTGGGAGGCCAGAACATGGGCCGCGGGAAAATCGTAGCGTCGGGTCACTTCGATCACTCCGACTCTCCCCGAACATCGACAAAGAGGTCCGCATCCTGGTACAGCCGAACACGCTCCAGCATGCCGCCGGGAATGGCCCGGTCGAGGAGGTCGTAGATCACGCGGCTGAGGTTTTCCGGAGTGGGCGGGACCTTTTCGAAGTAGGGAGTATCGTCGTTGAGATCCTTGTGATCGAAACGGCTCATGATCTCGCGTTCGAGCAAGACCTTGAGTTCGGCAAGATTGGCCACCATCCCCGTAACCGGGTCGGGGATGCCGCACAACGTGACCTCGAGGCGGTAGTTGTGGCCATGGCGCGAGGACGCCGCTCCGAATCGTTCGCGGTTGGCCTCGTCATCAAGATCGATACAGGCATATCGCAGGGAACTCGAGAACTCGATGGCTCGAGTGATCCGCACCGGGGAATCCACGGTCCTGACCTCGCTGGGAATCGATGGGCACAGCCCCCAAGGGGGCTACAACCGCGAGAAGGTAGCGCAGGACCCGGTCGTGGCTCCGACAAGCCGAAGCCTAGTACTGGCGCATCAGACCCCGCACGACGCCGCGAATGGTCACATCCGCCGCCGGTACCTCGATCGGCTCCATGGTGTCGTTGGCCGGCACGAGGCGCACACGGGCTCCGTCACGGTAAAAGCGCTTCAACGTGGCGTCACTGCCGCCCACCAGCGCGACGACGGTCTCGCCGTTTCGCGCCTCGTCGCGCCGCTCGACGACAATGACGTCGCCGTCGGCAATCTGGTCGTTGACCATCGAATCGCCCCGAACACGAAGCAGAAAGGTTTCTTCGGCTCGGCGCACCATGTCGGGGGGAACCGAGGCTCGCTCCGTGCCCTCGATGGCCTCGATCGGCGCCCCCGCAGCAACGGTCCCGAGCAGCGGCAAATCAATCGTCGCCGCGCCCGACGCCTCGACAACCGGTTCGACGCTCCGCGGTCGGTTCCAGGACTTCCGGAGGTGGCCCTTCTCGACGAGGTGTTGGAGATGCCGATGCACCGTGGCAACCGACCGGAGGCCAAAATGGGCCCCGATTTCCTCCAGGCTGGGCGAGTAGCCCTTCTCTCGAACGAATTCGCAGACGAAATCGTAGATCTGGCGCTGCCGCCGGGTGAGGGCCATCGCCGTCCCCTTCGCTTCAGTTTCGCCCAAGTTGGCGAAATCAAGACGAAAGTCAAGCCCCCATGTGCGGCTTGGGGTCCATCGAATTGACTCGATTGAGGAAAATACCCCCAATCTTCCCTTCGGCGCCTTGACGAGTCGACTCGGGTGACTAGATTGCCGGTCCGTTGGCAGTCGGGAGTTCCGAGTGCCAACGGACAGTCGGATCGTATCCATCCCGGAAAAGGCCCCCCGCAATCGCACGGACCCGCCGGCTCAGCCCGGCCCGGGTCCGGGACGCCTCGTCCCACCGGAAACGAACCACCGCATCATCCACAACGACCCTTAGTTGGGGGCGCCCCCCATGTGGCGCTTTCAGAGTAGAAGGAATCGGACTCATGAAGATCCGTCCGCTTCAGGACCGCATCCTCGTTCAGCGCATCGAGGAAGAAGAGACGACCAAGGGCGGGATCATTATCCCGGACTCGGCCAAGGAAAAGCCCCAGGAGGGCCGTGTTGTTGCCGTTGGCAATGGCAAGACCCTCGACGACGGCTCGACCCAGCCGCTTGACGTCAAGAAAGGGGATCGCCTCCTCTTCGGAAAGTACTCCGGCACCGAGGTAAACCTCGATGGCGGTGAGCACCTCATCATTCGCGAGGACGACGTCCTCGGAATCCTCGAATAAGGAGCCACGAATTCAATGGCCAAAGAAATCAAGTTCGAACAAGACGCCCGCTCCAAGCTGAAGGCTGGAGTCGATGGGCTCGCGAACGCCGTACGGGTCACGCTTGGCCCGAAGGGGCGCAACGTCGTGATCGAGAAGAGCTTCGGCTCTCCCACCGTCACGAAGGACGGTGTCACCGTCGCGAAAGAAATCGAATTCGAAGACAAATTCGAAAACATGGGCGCCCAGATGGTGAAGGAGGTCGCCAGCAAGACCTCCGACGTCGCGGGCGACGGCACGACGACCGCAACGGTTCTCGCTCAAGCGATCTTCCGCGAGGGTTCCAAGCTGGTGGTTGCCGGCATGAACCCCATGGAACTCAAGCGCGGGATCGAAGCCGCCGTCGAAGCGATTATCGGTGAACTCCACAAGATGTCGAAGCCGACCCGGGACTCCTCGGAGATCGCCCAGGTCGGAACGATCTCGGCGAACAACGACAAGACCATCGGCGGAATCCTCGCCGAAGCCATGGAGAAGGTCGGCAAGGAAGGCGTGATCACGGTCGAAGAGGGCAAGAGCCTCGAGACCGATCTCGACGTGGTCGAGGGCATGCAGTTCGACCGCGGCTACCTGTCGCCGTACTTCGTCACCGACCCGGAATCGATGGAAGTGGCCCTCGAAGAGCCGCTCATTCTTCTCCACGAGAAGAAGATCAGCAACATGAAGGATCTG
>JAZAOF010000212.1:0-15531 GCA_036228265.1 Myxococcota bacterium
GGGAACCCCCCGCTGAAGCGCGACTCGGCGAATCGCAAACGAGGCCCGGGTCGATTCCGGGTCGTGATCGACCGTATTGATCACCAGGTCGACGGACCCGCCGTCAATCGCATCGACCGTATGCGGCGAACCTTCCCGCACCTTGTGAATCACCTCGGACTCGACTCCGGCCTCTTTCAGGGTGGCCGCCGTTCCAGCGGTCGCCAAAATTCGAAACCCTTCTTCGGCAAGAATCCGAACCGGTTCGGTGATCTCCGCGTGATCCTCCCGCCGTGCAGAGACGAGAACGCAACCGGCCAGGGGGAGGCTGTTTCCGGCTTCCACCTGGGCTTTCGCGAACGCGCGACCGAAGTCCGAGTCAATCCCCATCACCTCGCCGGTGCTTTTCATCTCCGGCCCCAGGAGCGTATCGACCCCGGAGAATTTCACGAAGGGAAAGACCGCCTCTTTCACCGAAAAATGGGCAGGAGTGATCTCTTCGGTGAACTTCAGGTCCTCCAGCGTCCTGCCCACCTTCACGAGAGCCCCCAGCTTGGCCAGGGGTCGCCCGATGGCCTTCGAGACGAAGGGAATCGTCCGCGAGGCCCGCGGGTTGACCTCGATGACGTAGACCTCCCCTTCCTTGACCGCGTACTGGACATTCATCAGGCCCCGCACGCCGAGTTCGAGCGCGAGTCGACGCGTGGCCACCAGGATTTTTTCCACCACCGGATCCGTGAGCGAATAGGGAGGCAACGAGCACGCGCTATCGCCGGAATGAACACCGGCCTGCTCGATATGCTCCATGATCCCGCCGATCACCACCTTCTCGCCGTCGGAAATCGCGTCCACGTCGACCTCGATCGCGTCCGCCAGGAACCGGTCGACGAGGACCGGGTGCTCGGGCGACGCCTGCACGGCAAACCGCATGTAGTCCCGCAAATCGTCCACCCCCTGGACGATCTGCATTGCACGTCCTCCTAGCACGTAGGACGGGCGCACGAGGACCGGGTAGCCGATGCGGTCCGCAACGACTTCGGCCTCCTCGGAACTTCTTGCGACGGCCCCGGGCGGACGACGGAGCGAAAGCCCTTCGAGGAGTTCATCGAACCGTTCCCGATCTTCGGCACGGTCGATGGCATCCGGGGACGTCCCCACGATGGGGACTCCCGCACGCTCCAAGGCCACTGCGAGTTTCAGCGGGGTCTGCCCCCCGAACTGGACAATCACCCCTTCGGGTTTCTCGACCTCGACGATCTCGAGAACATCCTCGAGGGTGACGGGCTCGAAATACAGGCGATCGCTCGTATCGTAATCCGTCGAAACCGTTTCGGGATTGCAGTTGACCATGATCGTCTCAAAACCGGCCTCCCGCAGGGCAAACACGGCATGCACACAGCAATAGTCGAACTCGATCCCCTGGCCGATCCGATTCGGGCCTCCCCCCAGAATCATGATCTTTCGATTGCCCGTCGGCTCCGACTCGCATTCCTGTTCATAGGTCGAGTAGAGATACGGTGTATGCGCCTCGAACTCGGCCGCGCAGGTATCGACCCTCTTGAACACGGGGCGCACCCCTGCAGCGTGTCGCATCGCGCGAACCGCGTCCTCGTCCAGGCTCCAGAGGTCCGCCAGGCGGCCGTCGGAGAAACCCGCTTCCTTCGCTTCTCGAAGAGCGCCAACCCGTTCGCCTTCGGGCAACGCTTCGAGTTCCGCTTCGAGCACGCACAGGTCCTTGAGATTGCGCAGAAACCAGGGATCAATATGCGATCGCCGATGCAACTCTTCCACGGAAACTCCGCGCCGGAAAGCCTCGAAAACGGCCCAGAGCCTCCCGGGGCGAGGCGTATCGATATTTTTCCAGAGCTGGGATTCTCCTTCGGGAGTCCGATCCCCGTCGGGAGGTTCGAAGCCACGGTGCCCGATTTCCAGGGACCGGATCGCCTTCTGCAGGCTCTCCTTGAAGGTGCGACCGATCGCCATCACCTCGCCCACGGATTTCATTTGCGTGGTGAGTTCGTTGTCGGCGCTGGGAAACTTCTCGAAAGTAAAACGCGGAACCTTCGTCACTACGTAATCGATACTCGGCTCGAAGCTCGTCGGCGTCTCGCGGGTGATATCGTTTCGGAGTTCGTCGAGCGTGTACCCGATTGCAAGCTTGGCCGCGATCTTGGCAATGGGAAACCCCGTCGCCTTGGAAGCCAACGCGGACGAGCGCGACACGCGCGGGTTCATTTCGATGACGATCAGGCTCCCATCCTCGGGATTCACGGCGAACTGGACGTTGGAACCCCCGGTGTCCACACCGATTTCGCGCATGATGGCCACAGCGGCATCGCGCATTTCCTGGTATTCGCGATCCGTCAGGGTCTGCGCAGGCGCGACCGTGATCGAATCGCCCGTGTGAACTCCCATGGCGTCAAGGTTTTCGATCGAGCAGACGATCACGACATTGTCGGCGTGGTCGCGCATCACCTCGAGCTCGTATTCTTTCCAACCGATGACACTCTGTTCGATCAGGCATTGGCTCGTGGGCGACTGCTGAAGGGCCCATTCCACCAGGGAATCGAATTCGTCGTCGCTCCAGGCGACGCTCCCCCCGGTTCCTCCCAGGGTGAAACTGGGACGAATGATCGCCGGAATTCCCGTTTCGGCGACAATGGCTCGCGCCTCTTCGATCGATTCGGCCACTCCCGACGCGGGGACGCCGAGCCCGATGCGCTCCATGGCCTTGCGAAAGAGATCGCGATTTTCGGCCTTGTGGATGGCTTCAATACGAGCGCCGACCAACTCGACTCCGTGCCGTTCGAGCACGCCGCTCTCGGCGAGTTCGATGGACAGGTTGAGCGCCGTCTGCCCTCCAATCGTGGGAAGCAGGGCGTCGGGCTTCGTTTCCGCCAGGATGCGCTCAACGTTTTCAACGGTCATGGGCTCGACGTAGGTCCGGTCGGCGGTCTCGGGATCGGTCATGATCGTGGCGGGGTTCGAATTGAGGAGAATGACCTCGTAGCCTTCCTCCCGGAGAGCCTTGCACGCCTGGGTCCCGGAATAATCAAACTCGCAGGCTTGGCCGATGACAATCGGACCGGAGCCAATCACGAGGATTCTTTCTAGATCTTGCCGTCGCGGCACGCCCTACTCCCCCCTCGCAATTGCGGCACCGGACACGCGCTCGCCAGCGGCACAGCGCTCCACCATGGCGCGAAATCGGCCAAACAGGTACCCCGCGTCGTGGGGGCCGGGCGAGGCCTCCGGGTGGTACTGCACCGAGAACACGGGCCGCTCGGCGTGGGCCAGCCCCTCCACGGTCTGATCGTTCAAGTTCAGGTGGGTGATCTCGACCGGCTCGCCCGCGGCCCGCAGGGATTCCTCCTCGACCGCGTAGCCGTGATTCTCGGCGCAGATCGCAACGCGACCGGTCGCCACGTCCTGGCCGGGCTGGTTGCCGCCGTGGTGACCGAATTTCAGCTTCCGGGTGCGGCCGCCAAGCGCCAAGCCGAGAATCTGGTGTCCCAGGCAGATCCCGAAGAGCGGCTTCGCCCGGGCCAGTTCGCGGACGTTTTCCAGCACGCCTTCCACCGCGGCCGGATCACCGGGCCCGTTGGAGAGAAAAATCGCGTCCGGCTCCAGGGCCAACGCTGATTCCGCGCTCGTTGTCGCCGGCACCACGGTCACCTCGAACCCGTGGTCGACAAGCAATCGGAGAATGTTGCGCTTGACCCCAAAATCGTAGGCGACCACCTTGAGCCGCTCGGCCGGAGCCGGGGGGCTCGGCAGGCTTCCAGCAATTCCTTCCCAGCACGGGTCCTCAAAACGGTAGGCCTCGGCACAGGTCACCTTCGCCACCCAATCGACCCCGTCGAGGCCAGACGCCGCCCGTGCATCGGACACGAGCGCGTCGTCATTCTGGCGCTCGGGGTCCGTGCTGAGGACGGCCGACTGGGCGCCTCCCGTCCGAATCCGTCGAACCAGGGCCCGTGTATCAATCCCCTCGATCCCCGGTATGCCCGCTTCCAGGAGAAAGTCGTCAAGCCCCCCTTCGGCGCGCCAGTTGCTGGGGTCCCGAAAGAGTTCCTTGACGACAAAGCCCTCGAGAAACGGCTTTCGCGACTCGTCATCGTCGCGATTGACGCCGACATTCCCAATCTGCGTGCACGTCATGGCCACGATCTGCCCTGCGTAGGAAGGATCCGTGCAGATCTCCTGGTAGCCGGTCATGCTCGTGTTGAAGACCACCTCGCCCGCACGAACGGAGCGGGCTCCGAAGGCCCGGCCGGCATACACCGTTCCGTCAGCGAGGGCCAGACGGGCCGGGCTTGTTCGCATACGAACGCTCACTGAACCAGCACCCCGCGGTCCGCGTGAAAGACCATTAGCCCATCCACAAACGTCGCGATGACCCGTCCCCGCATCACCGCCCCATCCCAGGGCGAGTTGCGGCTCTTCGAGTATCCCTTGGACGGATCGTAGGTCCACGTGCGTTCGGGATCGAGGATCACGATATCCGCGACCTCGCCAGCCTGCAGATTGCCGCCGGGAACACCCAGGATCGCCGCCGCATTCGTCGACAAGCGTCGAATCAATTCGATCGGAGTCAATTCGTTCGTGGAGACCATGTCCATCACCACGGGAAAAGCCGTTTCGAGCCCCAGGACGCCCGGCGGTGCATCGACGAAATCCACTTCCTTCTCGTGGACCGCGTGGGGGGCATGGTCGGTCGCGATGACGTCGAGAACTCCGTCGACCAGTCCCTTTCGGCAGGCCTCTCGGTCCGCCGCCGAGCGAAGAGGCGGCGCCATCTTCGTATTGGTGTCATAGCCGAGCGTCGCCTCGTCCGTCAGAGCAAGATGGTGAGGGGTGACCTCGGCCGTGACCTGGATACCGGCATCCCGGGCTCGCCGGATCAAGTCCACCGCCCCCGCGGAGGACACGTGCGCCACGTGGAGACGAGCCCCCGTCAGAGCCGCGAGTTGGAGGTCGCGGGACACGTGGATATCTTCCGCGGCGGCCGGATTTCCCGGAAGGCCGAGGCGCGTCGAGACGGGGCCTTCGTTCACGACGCCATCTCTCACCAGGGTGAGGTCTTCCGCGTGAACCATGACGGGAGCGTCAACCAGCTTGGAATACTCGAGAACCGATCGCATGACGGCGCTGTCCATGATCGTCGCCCCGTCGTCACTGAATGCGACGGCCCCCGACGCCCGAAGGGCCGACATTTCGGTCATCACCTCGCCCTTGAGGCCCCGCGTCGCCGCCGCCACCGGGTAGACCCGCGCCGCTGCGTCTTCCCGGGCCCGGGCAAGGATATAATCCGTCACCGAGGGGTCGTCATTGACCGGGTCGGTATTGGCCATACAGGCCACGCCAGTGAATCCTCCGGCGATCGCCGCCCGCGAACCCGACGCCAGGTCTTCCTTGTATTCCTGCCCCGGCTCCCGCAGGTGACAATGCGCATCGATGAACCCAGGAGCCACCCAGCAACCGGTCGCATCCACGCGCTCGGCACCCCGGACCTCGATCCCCGGCTCGACACGGGAAATTCGCCCGTCTTCGATCAGGACATCCGCCAGATCATCGAAGTCGACGGAAGGATCGAGAACGCGCCCACCGTGAATCAGAATTCTCGTCATTCGCCTATCCTTTGCTCCCATTCGGACCTGCGGCCCGCCACCAGGTAGAGAACCGCCATCCGCAGAGCCACTCCGTTGCGAACCTGGTCCAGGATCACGCTGGGGCGCCGATCTGCGAGATCCGGAGCGAGTTCGACCCCCCGGTTTACCGGTCCGGGATGCATCACGATCGCATCGTCCTTCGCGTAGCGAAGCTTGGAGCGATCCAGCCCGAACGTAGCGGAGTATTCGCGAACACTCGGAAAAACGGCTCCGCGCAATCGTTCATTCTGGATTCGCAATGCCATCACGACGTCCGCTCCGTCGAGCACCTCGGGAAGACTCGTGTACGCCTTCACTCCCAGCACTTCCGGATTCGGCGGCAGCATCGGCGGGGGGCCCGCGAGTCGCACCTCGGCTCCCATCTTCAAGAACCCGTAGATATTCGATCGGGCCACCCGGGAGTGCGTGATGTCGCCAATGATCGCGACGGTCAACCCTTCGAGTTGTCCCTTCTCCTGGTAGACCGTCAACATATCGAGGAGAGCCTGGGTCGGATGCTCATGGGCACCATCTCCGGCGTTGATGACCGGCGCTTCCAGGACATCGGCAATTCGCTTCGGGACGCCGGCCACCGGGTGACGCACGATCACCGCGTCGGGATCCATGGCATCCAGTGTCTTGGCGGTATCGAGAATGCTCTCGGACTTCGAGAGACTCGAACTCGTCTTGGAGAAGTTCACGACATCCGCCGAAAGCCGCTTCCCCGCGATCTCAAAACTCGACAGCGTTCTCGTGGAGGATTCGAAAAACAGGTTGACAACGGTCCTTCCCCGCAAGGTCGGCACCTTCTTGATCTCCCGAAGACCAATTTCGTGCATCCGCTGGGCCGTCTCCAGGATCCGCTGGATCTCTTCGCGTTTGAGATCTTCGATGCCGAGAAGGTCCTTTCCGATCATGCGGTCACCTCCGGGTTGCGTGCAGACTCCCTGGGAATCACAGCCATCTCGAGCGAACCGTTGTAATTTGGACCCTCGCCGCGCAACGCCACTTTTTCATCGCTGCGCGTGGGAATGTTCTTGCCGACATAGTCGATCTTGATCGGAAGTTCGCGGTGCCCCCGATCGACCAGGGCCACCACCTGCACGGATCTCGGCCGACCGAAATCCATCAGCGCATCCATCGCGGCCCGGATCGTACGCCCCGTACTCACCACATCCTCCACGAGAATGACGACCTGCCCGTCTACGGAAGACGGCATCTCCGTTTCCCGGAGCGGCGGCCTCTCGCCGCGAACCGAGAGGTCATCGCGATAGAGCGTCGTATCGAGAATCCCGAGAGGGACACGGCACTGCGACACCTCTTCAAGATTCTCGACCAGCAGGCGTCCGAGCGGAACACCGCCATTGGGGATGGCTACGAGGTAGAGTTCCTGGCAGCCCTGGTTTCGCTCCGCGACTTCGTGCGCGATCCGCATGAGCGACCGGCGAATGCCAACGTCGTCCAGAACGACTCGTTCGGTCGATTCCGGGCTCGCGTTCGGGCGCGCTTGTGCGCTTGTGGGGGGCGGATCGGCCACTTCGTACCTTTGTCCGCCTCACGGGACGGAGTTAAAAGGTCCGTTTACAGTCGCCGGAGCATATCGCCTCGACGACGGCCGTCAATCGCCGTCGGCGTACTCGACCTCAGGAAGAGAACGCTGTCTCGTTTTTCGCCTGGCCCCTGAATCCGCGGGCCGGGACGCCTCGGCGGGCGTGGTGGCCTCGCAGCCCACGGTCTGAAAAATTCGCCCCCAGCGCTTCTCCGCCGACCACCAGTTGAGCGGATTAAAGAACTGCAGAAAATTGCCCTTCACGTTCCACGACCAGTAGAGCAGAAAGGCGGGCCCCTTCATCTCGTCCCGGCGCACCGTGCCCCACGACCGGCTATCCCGGGAGTGACTTCGATTGTCGCCCAGCATGAAATAGCGCCCTGGGGGCACGACGTAGGGGGGCATTCGGTCCACCGGGTTGCCGATCGGGGAATTCGGGTCTTCGAGAATCTCGTGCTCGCACCCCAGGAGGAATTCCCGCTCGACCTCCAGGGCCCGGCGATACTCGTCCTGGAAGATCTCTCCCGTCCCCTCGGCCGGGACCCTTTCTCCGTTCACATAGAGAACCTTGTTGCGGACTTCCACGCGATCTCCCGGAAGACCGACAATGCGCTTGACGAAATCTTCCCGGGGAAGGTCCGGCCGGCGGTCGATGGGAATGATCGCATCCCCCTCCCGCCCGACGACGAAGACGACGATGTCGCCGCGCTCGGGATCCCGCACAGCAGGGAGCCGGATGTCGGTAAATGGAACCTGCGCCCCGTAGAGAAACTTGTTTACGAAAAGATGGTCGCCAATCAGCAACGTCGGCAACATCGACCCCGACGGAATGCGGAAGGGTTCGACCACAACGGAGCGGATCAACAGCGCAATCAGAACGGCCAGAACCAGCGTCCCCACCTGGTCCCAGGCTTTTCGACCGAAGCTTCGTTCCGGCTCGTGCGATTCCTTCTCCCGGGCCATCACGAATCTCCAATCTTGAGAGCCGCGAGAAACGCCTCTTGCGGAATTTCCACTGACCCCACCTTTTTCATCCTCCGCTTCCCAGCCTTCTGCTTTTCGAGGAGTTTTCTTTTACGGGAAACATCTCCCCCATAACACTTTGCGGTCACATTCTTCCGCAAAGCCTTGACCGTGGTTCGCGCGATGACACGAGTACCGATCGCCGCCTGAATAGCCACTTCGAACATCTGGCGAGGGATGAACTCCTTGAGCTTTCGCGCGAGTTCAGCCCCATTGGATTGCGCCTTGTCCCGGTGAACGATCAGGGAAAGCGCATCGACCTTATCGCCGTTGACCATGAGCTCGAGCTTCACGAGGTTGGCCGGACGGTACCCCTCGAACTCGTAGTCCATCGAACCGTATCCTCGGGTCACGCTTTTCAGCCGATCATGAAAGTCGGTAACCACTTCGGAAAGGGGCAATTCGTAGCGAATCTGGACGCGGGAACCGTGCACCGACATATCCTTCTGGACGCCACGACGGTCCTGGCAAAGAGCGAGAACAACGCCAACGAATTCCGACGGGACATGAATCGTGGCGATGATCACCGGCTCCTCGATTCGATCGATGTCCCCGGTCTCGGGGAGCGCCGCGGGGCTCTCGATCTCAAAGACGTCGCCCTCCTTCGGAACGACCCGGTAGCGAACCGTGGGTGCCGTGGTGATGAGGTCGAGGTCGTATTCGCGCTCGAGGCGTTCCTGGACGATCTCGCCGTGCAGAAACCCCAGAAAGCCACAGCGAAAACCAAACCCCAGGGCCGTACTCGTTTCCGTCTCGAACTCGAGGGAGGAATCGTTGAGTTTCAACTTGTCCAGAGCCGTCTTCAGATCTTCGTAGTCTTCTGCATCCACGGGGTACAGGCCCGCAAAAACCATCGGTTTGACTCTCTGGAAACCCGCGAGCGGCTCCGTCGCCGGGTTCGCTCGAACGGTCACGGTGTCGCCCACGTGAACCTCGGCGAGCGATTTGATCCCGGCCGTGACCAAGCCGACCTCTCCCGAGCCCAGTTCGGAAACGCGGCGCGGATGGGGGTCGACGAGATTCAGTTGCTGCACCTCCGCTTCTCGACCGGAGATCATGAAGCGGATCCCATCAGAAGCGCGAAGGCACCCCTCCATGACCCGGACCAGCATCACGGCACCCACGTAGGAGTCGAACCAGGAATCGAAAACGAGGGCCCGCGTCGGGGCCTCGTCTGAACCGGAGGGAGGAGGAATTCGTTCCACCACCGCCTCGAGAAGTTCCGGAATCCCCGCGCCGGACTTCGCCGAAACAGCAATCACGTCGGCGGCATCCAGCCCCACGATGTCTTCGATCTCCTGGGCCACCCGATCGGGGTCCGCGGACGGGAGATCGACCTTGTTGACGACCGGAATGATCTCGAGCCCAGCATCAACGGCGAGGTAGGCGTTGGCCAGGGTCTGGGCCTCGATTCCCTGGGCCGCATCGACGATGAGCAGGGCTCCCTCGCACGCTTGCAGCGCCCGGGAAACCTCGTACGAAAAATCGACGTGTCCGGGCGTATCGATGAGGTTCAGGATGTACTCGGTCCCATCGGACGCCGTCCACGTCATCCGAGCCGTTTGGGCCTTGATGGTGATTCCGCGTTCGCGTTCCAGTTCCATGTTGTCGAGAAACTGGTCCTTCTTTTCCCGCGCCGTAACCACCCCCGTGGCCTCGAGAAGCCGATCCGCCAGCGTGCTCTTGCCGTGATCGATATGCGCCACGATGCAGAAGTTCCGGGTGCGGGCCTGCCGACTGTCGCTCACGCTGCCCTCCGATCGGAAGAAGACAGGTAGGCGGCCAGTGCCTCCGGCCACGGTCGAAGGACGACCCCAAGAGCCTCCGCGCGCTCGCACGCGAGGACCGAATTCGCCGGTCGCGGAGCCGGAAGATCGAGCGACGCGGTGGCCACGCGTTCGATGGGAAGGGCCCCCTCCCCGGCCTGGTCTAGAATCGCTCTCGCAAAATCCCACCAACTGGCGACTCCGCGGTTGGCCAGGTGGTAGAGCCCCCGACCGCCCTTGTCGTGAAGGTCCAACACTCCCGCCGCGAGATCCGCCGCGTAGGTCGGAGAACCGAGTTGGTCGTCGACCACCCGAAGCGGAGAGGTGTCGCCATCGGCGCGACGGGTTCTCGCCTGTGCCAGGATCGCTTCCACGAAATTTTTCCCCGGTCCGAAAATCCAACTCGACCGCACGACAAGGAAATCTTCCGACGCACCGAGGACGATTTCCTCACCCGCCTGCTTCGACTTTCCGTAAACGCTCTTCGGGCAGATCGCCGCATCCTCAGCATAGGGGGATTCCGAGTCGCCATCGAAAACGTAGTCCGTCGAGATATGGATCAGCCGCAATCCCGAATCGAGACACGCCTGGGCCACGAACTCGACCGCATCACGATTTACGCGGTAGGCCATCTCGACCTCGGTTTCACAACGATCTACCGCGGTGAACGCGGCGGCATTCACCACGGTGCACGGACTCGAAACCTGCTGAAGACAGTCCCGGACCGCTCTCGGGTCGGCGATATCCAGTTCGCCGTGGGAATAGGCTCCAACGAGAGAACGGTCGTGGTGAAGCGCCCGAACCAGGCACCGCCCGAGTTGCCCCTCCGACCCCAGAACGAGAAAACGGGGCTTCACGAAGAACCCGGATCGCCATCGTTCGCGAGAACCCAGGTGGAGACCCCCTTGGCTTGAATCTGCCGGGCCATCTTCTGCGCACGCTCTCGCGACGGGTACGGTCCGAGACGGACACGCCAACTCGACCGTGTCCCGACCGTGGCGGGAAAGACACGCGCACTAAACCCCCACCCGCGCAGTGAAGCGACCTGCTGCTCGGCGGCCTCGGCACTCTGGAAGGATCCCACCTGGATGAGGAACCCCCCGCGGACAGAACCCGGATCGGGTGCGTCGTCGGAAGGCACGGCCCGACGGACCTTCGTCTCGGCGATCAACTTCTCTGCGATGGTCGGCGTGCCCTCCACCCCCTGGGCCACGGGAACCGCGTCCTTCGACCAGGGAATCTCGTCGGTCGCTCCCCGAACGTGACGGGCCACGAGTTCGGGATTCTCCACGAAGAGCCCCATTCCTATCCCCGCCGCGAATCCCGCGGCACACAGGATGAACACCCAGCCCAGAGCCGAGACCCAACCCCGGGCGCCCGAGCGGCGATCTCCCTTTCGAGTCGCCACTACATCTGCTCCGGGGCTCGAACGCCGAGCATCGCAAGACCACTGGAGAGCACGGCGCGTACGGCCAACGTGAGTCCGAGACGCGCCGAAGTCAAGCCACGGTCTTCCGATAGGATCCGATGGCGTTTTCCGTCTTGAAGATAGGGGTTCCAGAGGCCCGCCAGGTCTCGCAGGTAATACGCAACATGGTGGGGCTCCTGGGATTCCGCGGCGCGTTCGATCATCTCCGGAAACTCACCGAGCTTTCGGATCAACTCCACCTCTTCGGGGAGTTCGAGCCGTGAGCCCTCGAAATCATCCGGGTCGGGCCTCGCGATTCCCTCCTCGGACGCCTTGCGCTCGATCCCGTGTGTGCGCGCATGCGCGTACTGGACGTAATACGCCGGGTTCTTACGCCAATTGCGATCCCCAGCGAGATCCATGTCGAAATCGAGATGACCGTCCGCCCGTCGCTCGATCATGAAGAAGCGGAAGACATCGACGCCCACTTCTTCCACGAGTTCATCGACCGTAACGAAGGTCGCCCTCCGGGTGGATTGCTTGACCTTCTCCCCGCCCCGAGTGAGGGTCACGAACTGGTGCATCACGAGGAAGAGCCGGTCCGGGTCGCAATCCAACTCGGACACCGCCGCCCGGACGAAGGGAAACTGCTCAATGTGATCGGCCCCCAGGACGTCGATCACCTTGTCGAAACCGCGGCGGAATTTTTCCCGGTGATAGGCGATGTCCGGAAGCAGGTAGGTCGGCTCACCGGTCCGCTTGACGAGGACGCGATCTCGGTCGAGGTCGAGTTTCGTCGACCGCAGCCATACCGCCTCTTCCGCGTCGTACACGAGATCCTTTGCGCGAAGATCTGCCAAGGTCTCCTCCAGTTTTCCCTCTTCGTAGAGGGACTGCTCGCTGTAGAAGACATCAAAGTCGACCCCGATCTTCTCCAGGGTCTCGCGAATCCCTCCGAAGATCTCCTCCTCCGCAACTTGCCGGAAGCCCCGGTCGGCCGGTTCTTCGAGCCATTGCTCCTGCTTGCTCTCCACGAGTCCCCGGGCGATCTCGTCGAGGTACTCCCCGCGGTACCCGTCCGGTGGGAATTCCACGGGAAGCCCCGCCCTCGTCTTCCACGCCGGGTCATCTTCGGCCACCCCCGGTTCCGGAGGCGCCGCCGCGCGGCCCAGTCGTTCGAGGTAACGCGCGCGCAGGGACTGGCCGAGGACCCGCATCTGGCGGCCCCCGTTGTTGAAGTAGTACTCGCGTGTCACCGCCCAACCGGTCCGCTCCAAGAGGGACGCAATGCAATCGCCAAGGATGGCCTGGCGGCCGTGGCCCGTGCTGAGAGGCCCCGTGGGATTCGCCGAGACGAACTCGACCTGAACCGAGCGCCCCTGGCCCGTGTCCGAACGACCGTATTCCGACCCCGCAACCACGATCTCTCGCAAGACATCATGCCATTGGCCGCCGGCGAGCCAGAAGTTCATGAATCCCGGACCGGCGACCTCTGAGCGCTGGAGTAGTCCTTCGGCGGTACCGAGGCGGTCGATCAGGCGTTCCGCGATCTCCCGGGGCGGGCGCCCCAGTCGCTTGGCGAGGACCATCGCAACATTGCAGGCAAAATCGCCGTGGTCCTCGTGCCGGGGTCGATCGAGCACCACCGGGGGCGGCGGATCAGCGTCCCCGGTTTCGGACAGAAGCCCGGCCACCGCCGACTCGAGGGTCTCGACCAGTGCGTCCTTCATGGCCCCTAAGCTTCTCCTCAAAATCCGAATACATGAGCGAAATCAATAGCCTGGAGAGTGTAGGACAGGGACGGCTCAGCGCTTGGAGCGCGCCGGAACAAAACGGACGATTGCTTCGCCTGGGCGCGCCAACTGGAGATCTTCGCGAATCGCCCGCTCCATCGCCCAGGGATCGCTGTGGGGATCCTTGACCTCGGCTCGGAGATCCGAGTTCGCCTCCTCGAGTCGATCGATCCGGTCTCGGGCCTGGCTCAACTCACCACGAAGTTCCCACCAACTTCGGATCCCGGTCTCGGAATCGGCGAAGCCATAAACCAAGATCGCCCCGATCGCGACACAAACCACGCTCCGAAACGAGACAGAAAAGCGGCTCACCCAACCCCCCGAATCGAAGCCCCGGAATCACGTCCTCCCTCTCGAGCGGTCCGGCACCCCCACGGCCCGCGAGAGAACATGAGGCGGAGAGTACCCGATCAAAGAGGAATTGCACCTCCGAGAAGGGCCTAGCCGCCTCCGGAAGCCGATTCGAGGAGTTTCTCGATGCGTCGCCGATGCGCTGGCGCGTCCCAGTCGCGCGGTCCCACGTATCGCTCGACGACTCGCCCGTCGCCATCCACCAGGATCGACTCCGGAAATCCCATCGTCTGGTAGGCCGCCGATACCTCCTGGTCCGGGTCCAACGCAATCGGGAACTGGAGTGCCATCCGCTCCTGGAATTCTTCCACCTCGGCCGATGTCTCGTCCACCGAGATCGCGACCAGTTCGAACCCTCGGCCATCCAGGGCCTCGTAGAGCGACTGCATCGCGGGCATCTCGTCCTCGCACGGCTTGCACCACGTCGCCCAGAAATTCACCAGGACCACCTTCCCCCGGAGATCTTCCAGGGCGATCGTCGGATCGGCGCCCGACACGGTCGAAGCCAGGCGTGGAAGATCAAAGTGCGGCGCAGCATCGCCGCGTCTCAACACTTCCGGAACCCCGTCCCCGAGCCAGATCAGTCCGGCCAGGGCCAACAACAGCAAGGCCCCGAAGACGATGCTTCCCCGCACACGGCCGGATTGTCCCGGCGCATTCACGGAAGATTCCTGCCGCGACCGATTGCGAATCGGATCTAACCCTTCGACTCGTCGTCGCTTTCAGTCGGACGATCAACGAGTTCGATGATCGACATGGGGGCCGCATCGCCCACGCGTGTGCGGACCTTCATGATGCGGGTGTAGCCCCCGGCGCGGTCGCGAAAGCGTTCGGCAAGGTCTCCGAAGACCTTCTCCGTCACGCCCTTCGACTGGATCGTGCGAAGGGCCATCCGCCGAGCATGGAGGTCGCCCCGTTTGCCCAGCGTGATCATTCGATCGGCGATGCGCCGAAGATCCTTCGCCTTCGCGTCCGTGGTCTCGATCCGCTCGTGCTCGAGCAGCGACGTCACCATGTTTCGAAATAGCGCACGCCGGTGCGAAGTCGACCGCCCGAGTTTTCTTCCCGATTTTCGATGCCGCATCGTTCAGGCCTCGCGTTGCTCTCGCATCTTTTCGAGATCCTTCCGTACCGGAAGATTCTCCACGGTCATCCCCAGGGTAAGACCCATGGACGCCAGCGTGTCCTTGATCTCGTTGAGAGATTTCCGACCAAAGTTCTTCGTCTTGAGCATTTCGGACTCGGTCCTCTGGACCAGTTCACCGATAAACCGGATGTTCGCGTTCTGAAGACAGTTCGCGGACCGCACCGAGAGTTCGAGTTCATCCACGGACCGAAACAGCGAGGGGTTGAGCGGTTCGGGCTCCTCCCCCAGCGGCATCGGAGCCTCGGGCGACTCCTCGAAATTGATGAAGATCGAAAGCTGTTCCTTGAGAATCTTCGCGGCGTACGCCACTGCACTCGCCGGGTCCAACGCCCCGTTCGTCCAGACTTCGAGATTCAGCCGATCGTAGTCCGTCTCCCGGCCGACGCGCGCCGGAGTGACGGTGTAGTTCACCCGGAGAACCGGAGAAAAAGTCGAGTCGATGGGAATCGCCCCGATCGGCATTTCTTCGCTCTTGTTCTTTTCGGCGAGGACATAGCCCTTGCCGGAACCCACGGTCACCTCGATCTCAACCTCGCCTTCAGGCTCGATCGTGCAGATCTTGAGATCGCCGTTCAGAACTTCGACGGTCTGATCATCCGACACAAGGTCGGAAGCCAGGAGAATCCCCTCGCCCTTCTTGTGGCCGCGGAGAATTTTCTCGCCCTCCGCGTGGGAACGCAGTCGGACCTCCTTGAGGCTGAGCGTGATATCGCTGACGTCTTCGATGACTCCGGGCATCGTCGAAAATTCATGGAGCACGCCCGCGATTCGCACGCTGGTGATCGCAGCTCCACGAAGCGACGATAGGAGAACCCTCCTCAGGGCGTTCCCCAACGTGACACCAAAGCCGCGTTCGAGCGGCTC
>JAZAOF010000213.1:0-11105 GCA_036228265.1 Myxococcota bacterium
CGGTAGACGTCCTTGTAGCGGCCCCAGTGGTCGAGCCCCTCCCCGGTGAGGACGGCGTAGTAGCAGCTTCCTGTGGCCGCGCTGGGATCCGCCGGGTCCAGGTCGATTGCCAGGCTGGAAACGTGATGCGCGATGCGTTGCGGGGCGGAACCGGAGTCGTCGTGGCCCACGGCTCCCGTGAACAATTCGCGAAGCCGCTCCCGCCCTTCGTACCGGCGCGCACCGGGGATTTCAATCCACCCGTCTTCGGTGAAGAGGTCGATCTGCTTGTCGAATCGTCCGGCGTCCCCGTCGATGTTGTACCGGGCAACGAGGTCGCGGATGGCCTCGCGGGCCAGCAGTGCCTGCAGATCCATACCGGGAGGATGGCGTATTTTTACGGGGTCAACCGCGTGGGGGGGGCTGGGCTAGTATGGGGTTTTCTCCAGCCACGGGAGCTTTCCATGTCGGGGAAACTCAACCGCACGAGCCAGCGCATCACCCAGCCGAAGTCCCAGGGGGCTTCCCAGGCCATGCTCTACGCCACCGGTCTCTCCGAGGAAGACCTGGACAAGGCCCAGGTCGGGATTGCGAGCGTTTGGTACGACGGCAATTCGTGCAACATGCATCTCGGAGGATTGGCCGACATCGTCAAGGAGGGGGTAATTGCGGCGGATCTCGTGGGGATGCGATTCAACACCGTCGGTGTCTCCGACGGGATCTCCATGGGGACCGAGGGCATGAGCTATTCGCTCCAGTCCCGGGACCTGATCGCCGATTCGATCGAAACCGTGATGGGAGCCCAGTGGTACGACGCCCTGGTGGCGCTCCCGGGTTGTGACAAGAACATGCCGGGCTGCCTGATGGCGATGGGCCGCATCGACCGCCCGTCGATCATGGTCTACGGGGGGACGATCCGAACCGGATGCGATCGGAACGGCCAGCCCCTGGACATCGTTTCCGCGTTTCAATCCTACGGCGAGTACATTGCCGAACGGATCGACGAAGAAGAACGATTCGACATCGTTCGCAATGCCTGTCCGGGGGCTGGGGCATGCGGAGGCATGTACACCGCCAATACGATGGCTTCTGCCATCGAGGCTTTGGGTATGTCGCTCCCCTACAGTTCGTCGACACCCGCCGAGGATCCGCGGAAGCAGGAAGAGTGCGCGCGCGCGGGGGTGGCGGTGCGAAACCTCCTGGAACTCGACCTGAAGCCGAGCCAGATCATGACGCGCGAGGCTTTCGAGAACGCGATGGTCGTGGTTTCCGTTCTCGGCGGATCGACCAACGCGGTGCTGCACCTGATCGCCATGGCGAAGTCCGTGGGCGTGTCGCTTGGCCTCGACGATTTCCAGGCGGTGAGCGATCGGGTTCCGTTCCTGGCGGATCTCAAGCCGTCGGGGCGTTTCGTGATGGCGGATCTGCACGAGGTGGGGGGCACCCCCGCGGTGCTGCAGTTGCTCCTCGAGCACGGTTTGCTCATCGGCGATTGCATGACCGTTACGGGGAAGACCCTCGCGGAGAATATCGCCGATCTGCCCGGCCTTTCGGAGGGGCAAGAGGTCATTCGTCCGTGGGACGACCCCATCAAGGCGACCGGTCACATTACGATCTTGCGTGGAAGCCTTGCACCCGACGGCGCGGTGGCGAAGCTTACCGGGAAGGAAGGCCTCGCCTTTGCCGGCCCGGCCCAGGTTTTCGACGCCGAGGAAGACATGGTGGCTGCGGCCGAGCGCGGAGAGATCCGCAAGGGCTCGGTGATCGTCATCCGTTACGAGGGTCCAAAAGGGGGGCCCGGCATGCCGGAAATGTTGACGCCCACGTCAATCATCATGGGGGCTGGACTGGGAGAAGACGTGGCCTTGATCACCGACGGCCGTTTCTCCGGTGGCTCGCACGGTTTCATCATTGGACACGTGACCCCGGAAGCCCAGGAGGGAGGGCCCCTCGCTCTCGTCGAAGACGGGGATCGGATCGCCATCGATGCGAAGGTCAACCGGATCGATCTCGAGGTACCCGACGAGGAACTCGAGCGTCGTCGCGCGGCCTTTACGCCGCCGCCGCTCAAGGCCACAAGGGGTACGCTCTTTCGCTACATCAAGGACGTCAAGACCGCGACCGAGGGCTGTGTCACCGACGAGTAGAACCGCGGCCCCCTCTCGGGCCCGGGGGGAAAAGGGGGCGCCCGACATGGGACCGCTCAGCGGGATCAAGATGATCGAAATCGTGGGGATCGGCCCGTGTCCCTTCGCCGCGATGATGCTCTCGGACCTCGGAGCCGAGATTCTTCGCGTGGATCGAGCCGGGGCCAAGGCGTTTGCCTACGCGGACCCGAAGATGGATTTCCTGGCGAGGGGCCGTAAGAGCATCGAGGTCGACCTCAAGAGCGAGTCCGGGCGTGGACTCCTTCTCGAACTGGTCGAGCGATCCGATGTGCTCCTCGAGGGGTTTCGCCCGGGCGTGATGGAACGCCTGGGCGTGGGTCCGGAACCGTGTCTCGAGCGCAATCCGGGCCTGGTCTACGGCCGGATGACGGGTTGGGGGCAGGCCGGGCCGATGGCGAAAACCCCGGGTCACGACATCAACTACATCGCCCTGGCCGGGGTCCTTGGCGCCGTGGGGCGAGCGGGTGCGCCGCCGACACCGCCACTGAACCTCGTGGGGGATTTTGGTGGAGGAGGGATGCTGCTCGCCTACGGGGTACTCGCGGCGCTTCTCGAGAGGGGACGCTCGGGGCTCGGCCAGGTCGTGGACGCCGCCATGGTAGACGGAGCGGCACTCCTGATGGCGCCTCTTTACGGCGCCGAGGCCGTGGGGGGGTGGGGGCCTCGGGGAACGAACCTCCTCGACAGCGGCGCGCCTTTTTATGATGCCTACGAGACGGCGGACGGAGAGTGGATCTCCATCGGTTCGCTCGAGCCACAGTTTTTCGCGGAGTTGCTGAAGAAACTGGATCTCGACGCGGGGGACCGTCCGCACCAGATGGACCCTTCCGGTTGGCCCGCCTTGCGTGATGAACTGACGGCCACGTTTCGATCGAAGACGCGGGCCGAGTGGGAAGCGATCCTGGGAGACGCCGAGGTTTGTTTCGCCCCGGTGCTCTCGATGCGAGAAGCGATTGACCACCCGCACAACCGCGAGCGTCGGACCTTCGTGGAGGTGGATGAACTGGCGCAACCCGCGCCGGCCCCCCGTTTCAGTCGCACGCCTCCCGACCTTCCCGAGTCGGCGGTTGCGCCGGGAGAGGGGGGCATCGAAGCCCTGGAGTCCTGGGGCTTCGATGCGGAGGCCATTGCGGGCTTTCGGGAGAGCGGCGCCCTGGGCTGACGCCGAGAGCTACGAAGGCGGAGTGAATTTCCGCAGTTTTCGCTGGAGGCTCTGTCGGTGAAGTCCGAGGCGTCGTGCCGCCTGGCTAATGTTTCCACCGCATTCGGCAAGAACGTACTCGATGTACTCGCGCTCATGGCGATACAGGCTAGGAAACTGCTCCGGAATCGGGATCGTTTCGCTCGCCGGGTCGTCTCCCAGAAAAGATCTTTCGAGGACGTCAATGTCCACGGGTTTCGTCAGGTAGTCGATGGCCCCCAGCTTGGTCGCCTGTACGGCCGTGGCGATGCTGCCGTATCCCGTCAAGACGACGATGCGGATTTCAGGGGCGCGGGCCTTCAGATCGACGATGACATCGAGTCCGCTCGTATCCCGAAGGCGCAGGTCGACGACGGCGTAGTTGAACATCGGTGCGTCGATATGGGAGATCGACCGCGCGTCCGCCACCGTTGAAACGTCGTATCCGCGATCCCGGAACTCGGTGGCCAGGGTGTCTGCGAATCGTTCGTCGTCTTCGACGACGAGAAGTCGCGGGAGAGTGTCGCTCACGACGCTACCTCCGCGGTGGGCATGGCGGTGGGCAGTAGAATCTGCGCCACGGCCCCGCCTTCGGCGCGATCCACGAGTTTGAATTCGGCACCGACGGCTTCGCTCAAGCTATGGACGTAGTAGAGGCCCAGTCCGACCCCCTTGGGCCGCGTGGTGACGAAGGGTTCTCCCAGGTGCGAGCGCACGACCTCCGGCCAGCCCGGACCCCGGTCGAGAACCGCCACCTCGATCCGCCCGCCCGGGCAGCGGACGCTGACTTCGACGGGCTGGGCCGGGCCCGACGATTGCAGGGCGTTGTCGATCAAGTTGAGGAGGGCCTGGGAGAACGCGACGGAGGGGAGGACGGCCCGGCCGGGACCGCGTCGATCGATGGCCAGTTGCAGGTTGGCCTCCTCGTGAACCTGGGAGAAGCTGTTGCAGACGCGTTCGACCAGTTCGGGTACGTCGACGGGTTCGAGTTCGAGTCGGTCCGGAAGCAGTTGTGCTCCGCTCATGCGGCGCAGAACGGCTTCACAGCGGTCCAGGGCCTCACGTGCTGCACCGAGATCGGGATCGTTTTCCAGTTCCTGCTTGCGGGCGAGTCGGTTGATCCGCAGCTTGGCCGTGTTGAGCGGCGTGGCGAACTCATGGGACAGCCCGGCCGCGAGGGCGCCGACCGCGCGGAGGCGGTCGATTCGCGTGCGTCGTTCGCGAAGAAACGCAAAGTGCGCCTGGGCGGAACTCAGGGTATGGGAGAGCCACGTCGTGAGAATCCAGAACACGAACGCCACGAGCAATTGAGCCGGGAACAAGATGTGTTTTGGGAGAAGACTTGGGCCCAGCCCGGGTGGGATGTGCGCGAGGGTCTGGAGCAACACGAGACAAAGGATCAAGAGGCCGAAGAAGACCAGGCTGAGTCGGCGCTCGAGCAGCAGAGCCCCCAGAACCGAGTGAACAAAGAGTATGGGGACGAGAGGGTTCCAGCCGCCGCCGGTGAGTGCCAGCAAAGCCGAGAGAGCGGCGATATCGGCGACCAACTGCAAAAAGAGATGCAGGGGGCCGGGCTCGAGTCCACGCCGAAGGGCCAGCCAGGTCGCGACGTTGAGCGCGGTCAACCCCGCGATGGTCCCGAGAAAGGCCGGGACCAGGGACACTTCGAGTATGTGGAAGGCCATGGCGGGAAAAAGCGCCAGGCACTGGGCGGTGACGGCGAGCCAACGCAACCGAACGACCCAGATGAGCTTGGTTTTGTTCGCCGCCGTCTCTGCGAAAATGGGCGGCGCGAAGAAGTAACGCAGCGTCTCCAGCATGAAGACCTCCTATGGCGGTTCCCTGCCTACCGGGCCGGAGTGGGAACCCCCCCGCCGCCATTTACGTTCAGTTTCTCGCCGGTGATATACGAACCCGAGTCCGCGACGAGAAAACGAACCGCGTTCGCGATGTCTTCGGGTTGGCAGACTCGCCCGAAGGGCATGCGGCTGTCGATTTTTCGGAGATCCTCGATCCCCTGGGTCGACTGGATGAGTCGACGACCCATTTCCGTCTCCACGAGACCCGGGGCCACGACGTTGACGCGTACCCCGTGGTGACGGACTTCCTTGGCCAGCGTGAGAGCAAGAGCCTCCATGGCGGCTTTGGCCATGTTGTAGGGCGCTCCGTAACCCATCATCGAGAGCGTCGCGCTGCTCGAGATCATCACGATGTCGCCGCGTTCGCGCTCTTTCATTCTCGGAAGAACGAGTTGGCAGAGTCGGTGCGGACCGAGCGCATGGATTCGCATGACCTTTTCGAGTTCGCCCGGATCGGTGTCTTCTACCTTGTTGCGGCGGCTCGCGATTCCGGCGTTGTTTACGAGAATGTCGATCGGGCCGAGTTCCCCGGAAACCGCCTCGACGAGAGCTTCGCAGTGGGAGCTTTCCTGCACGGCCGCCCGGAACGCGAGCGCGCGAACGCCCCGGTCCTGGAGGGCCGCCGCGGTATCCGAGGCGGACGCCTCATCGCGGACATAGCTGATTGCGACATCGGCTCCGTCTTCGGCGAGCCCCAGTGCAATGGCGCGACCGATGCCCCGGCCCCCTCCCGTGACGAGCGCAATTCGTTTCGTGAGCGGCGGCATGCATTCCTCCCGGTGAACGCCGCGGTCAATCCTAACCGATTGGCCCGCGATGAGAGAGTGACCAGTCGCCCGGAGAAACCCAAAGTCGGTAAAGTGCGGGAAAGCCGTTCGGACCGGACTTTCGACGCTCGAAAGGTCCGGACCGATGGGCCACGGGAGGCGACAACGTGATCCGAGAACTGATCCACGTAAATATCAACGTCACCGATATCTTTCGGTCATTGGCTTTCTACGAGGCGCTCGGATTTACGGTGATGCACGTCTTCGGCCAGCGGGAGGGTCCCGACTCGTGGACGCCGATGGAAATGCGCCGCCGTCGGTGCCGTGGGGTCGTCCTGTCCCTGAGCGACCATCCGAGGGCGGCCACCAAGATCGAATTGCTGGAGTGGATGGAGCCGAAGACCCAGCCGGCCCCGCCGCGGGACGTCACCCAGGCCGGAGTTGCGCGGGTTGCGCTGCGAACCCGGGATCTCGTTCCGTTTGTCGAGAGACTGCGCTCGATGGGTATCGAATGCGAAAGCGCTCCCGTCGAGATCGATGTCGTTGGCGCGAGTCGGTTTGTTCTTTTTCGCGACCCCGATGGGACCCTGCTCGAACTCATCGAGTTCTGAAAGCGGTTTTCGCCCGCGGGGGGGCGGCGGGGGGGCGACTGGAAGGTCGCTGCCCGCCGGGATACGCTTGCTTGTGAGATTTGAGCCATTCTTTCCATCCCCTTTGCGCCTGCTGGAGTTTGTCATGAAGACCGAAGACATGATCCTGATCAGTGTCGATGACCACGTGGTCGAACCCCCCGGACTTTTCGACCAACATCTCGCGCCGGAATGGAAGTCGCGAGCGCCCCAGCTTACGCAGAAACCCGATGGAAAGGATGTGTGGCTCTACGAAGGACAGCAGCTCATGAACATTGGGCTGAACGCCGTCGTGGGGCGACCGCCCGAGGAATACGGCGTTGAGCCGACGTCCTTCGATCAACTTCGTCCCGGTTGCTACAACTCCGACGAACGCGTTCGGGATATGAATGCCAACGGCGTCCTCGCTTCACTCTGCTTTCCGTCGTTCCCCTCGTTTTGCGGGGCGCTTTGGGCGCGGACGGAAGACAAGGAACTCGCCCTCGCTCTGCTTCGCGCCTACAACGACTGGCACATCGACGAGTGGTGTGGATCGCACCCCGGCCGGTTCATTCCGTTGGCGCTTCCCGTCATGTGGGATGCAAACCTCGCGGCCGAGGAGGTGCGCCGGGTTGCCAAGAAGGGCTGCCGCGCGCTGAGCTTTACGGAGAATCCGGAGAAGATCGATTGTCCGAGTCTTCACGACCCCCACTGGGATCCGCTCTGGAAGGCGTGTAGCGACGAGGGTGTGATCGTTTGTATTCACATCGGATCGGCTTCGGGCATGGCCTTTACCACGATGGACTCGCCGGTGGACGTCATGATCACGACTTCGCCCATGAGCATTGCCAGTTGCGCGGCGGACCTGCTCTGGTCGCAGATACTGCGGCGCTACCCGACGCTCAAGTTCGCCCTCTCCGAGGGGGGCATCGGATGGATCCCCTATTTCCTCGAGCGCGTGGACTACGTCTACAAGAACCATCACCAGTGGACCCACCAGGACTTCGGCGGAAAGCTTCCGAGCGAGGTGTTCCGTGAACACATCGTGACGTGCTTCATCGATGACCGCGTCGGGGTCAAACTTCGCCACGAAGTGGGCATCGACACGATCACCTGGGAATGCGATTACCCCCATTCCGACACGACCTGGCCGCGGGCTCCCGAAATCCTCTGGGAAAATTTCGAGGGAGTTCCCGACGAAGACATCCACAAGATGACGCATCGCAATGCCATGCGGGAGTTCCACTTCGACCCCTTTGCCCATCGACCAGAGGAGGCCTGTACGGTGGCTGCGCTGCGTGCCGAAGCGGACGGCGTCGACCTTTCGTTGAAGAGTCACGGAGGAACCCCTCCCGTGGACGAGCCTCGCCCGGTGACCGCGAAGGACATTACGACGCAGCTCGCCCAGGTCTACGCCAGTCCGCTCGACTGACGCGGCTTGGCGAGGAAGCCCCGCATGGACCAGTCGACCGCCGGTTTTTTCGACGCGGACAATCACTATTACGAAACAAGAGATTGTTTCACGCGGCATATCGAACCGGGTTTTCGGGATCGCGCGATTCGCGTCGAAGCGGACGACCGGGGCCGGGATCGAATCTTCGTTGGCGATCGTCCCTTCACTTTTCTCGCCAACTACGACTTCGACCGGGCCTTTCGTCCGGGGGCTCTCCGCGAGATGCTTCGCATGAAGCGGGTGGACGACGGGACGAATGCGATCGCGGAAGAGGTTCGTCCCGAGTACCGAGAGCGTGGCGCGCGGCTGGCGTTGATGGATGAGCAGGGTCTCGAGTCGTGCTGGATTTTTCCGACGCTGGCGGTGTGCGTCGAGCACTTCATGAAGGACGACCCGGAGCAACTCTACGCGAACCTTGGGTCGTTCAATCGTTGGCTTGAAGAAGACTGGGGTTTCGGTGTCGATGGCCGGATCTACGGAGTTCCGTTGCTCTCCCTCTGCGATCTCGACCGCGCGGTTTCCGAACTCGACCGGGTCCTGGCGCGCGGGGCGAGGATCATTAGTTTGCGCCCCGGACCGGCCTTTGGTCGTTCTCCGGCGGATCCCTACTTTGATCCCTTCTGGGCCCGGGGCGAGGAAGCGGGTTGCCCCGTGGCCTTTCATATCGGCGAGTCCGGGTACAACGAATTGTTCAGTGGGCACTACGGGGAGGAGCAGAACCCTTCGTCTCACCTCCAGTCGGCTTTCCAGTGGACGTGTTGTTACGGAGACCGCCCGATCATGGACACCTTGGCCGCCCTGATCTTTGGGAATCTCTTCGGCCGCTTTCCGGGGTTGAAGGTGATTTCGGTCGAGAACGGGTCGCTTTTTGTTTCCTACCTCATGCGCGTGATGGACAAGATGGGGGGGATGGGGCGCAACGGGCCGTGGCCCGGGGGTCGCATTCGGGAAAAACCCAGCGAGATATTCAAGCGGCACGTTTTTGTATCGCCGTACCACGAAGAAGATATCGGTGCGCTGGTCGAGGAAGTGGGCGCGACCCAGGTTCTTTTCGGTTCGGATTTTCCGCATCCCGAAGGCCTGGCGGAGCCTCGCCAGTTTCTCGAAGAGTTGAGATCTCTCGATCGCGATGATGTGCGGAGGGTCATGCGAGACAACGCCCGGGGGTTGGTGGGCGCATGAGTGCAGCATGGAGCGGTCACGTCGCGTTGGTCACGGGTGCAGCGGGGGATGGAATCGGGAAAGCGGTTGCGCGTCGACTGGCCACCGGGGGGGCCGCCGTGATGGTGACCGATATTCACGAGCGCCGTACCGCGGAAACCGCGGAAGCGCTGAGAGCCGAGTTCGGAGATCGGATCCAGGGGTTTGCCTACGACGTGGCCAACCGCGATCGCGCAGACGAGATCCTCGAGGAAGTGTCCCGGCAATGGGGTCCGGTGGACATCCTGGTCAACAACGCCGCCGAGAACGTGTTGGCGCCGATTGCCGACTACAAATTTTCGGATTGGGAGAGAGGAATCGACGTCAACCTGACCGGCTGCTTCCACCTGATCCAACGAGCGCTCCCAGCCATGATGAAGAAGGGGTGGGGTTCGATCGTCAACGTCACTTCCGTGGCGGCGTGGCTCGCCGGTGGCGGGCGGGAGGGACCCTACGCGGCTTCGAAGGCCGCCTTGCACTCGTTGACACGCTCGGTGGCGTGGGAGGCCGGCCCCCACGGCGTGCGCTGCAATGCCGTGGCCCCCGGCATTATTCACTCGAAGTTCGTGGACAAGTACAAGAACGACTTCGAGCGCGAGATCGAGAAGACACCCCTGCGCCGAATCGGTGATGCCGAAGAGGTGGCCGACGTGGTGGCCTTTCTCGTTTCCGAGGAGTCCAGCTTCGTGACGGGAGAGATCATCAACGTCAGCGGGGGTTGGTACATGACGGGCTGAAACCGCGGCTCGTTGAACCCGGGAGTGTGATCATGAAAAAGCGCGAATGGCCGTTTCCCGCCTACCCCAATGGCTGGTTCCAGATCGGTTACAGCGACGAACTCGAGGACCGGGGAGTGCAGCCGCTCGAGGCCTTCGGCCGCGACCTGGTCTTGTTTCGGGAGGCCGGGGGAACGGCGCGCGTGCTGGACGCGCATTGCCGTCATCTCGGAGCCCATCTCGGTTACGGGGGGACGGTCGATGAAGGAGGTCTCCGCTGCCCGTTCCACGGTTGGCTATGGAACGGCGATGGACGCTGCACGGACATTCCCTACGCGGCGAAGGTTCCGAAGGGAGCGCAGATCGGTTCGTGGAGCGTGACCGAGAGAAACGGGCTTCTCTACCTCTGGCATCACGCCGAGGGAAAGGCTCCCGACCGCGAGGTGCCCGAAATCGAAGAGGTTCATTCGCCCGACTGGACCGCGTTCACGAAGCTGCGCTGGAAGGTGCAGAGCCGGATGTACGACATGGGAGAGAACGCCGTCGATCACGTCCACTTCAAGTACCTCCACGGAGCCAGCGGCGCCCCCACGCTCGAACAGCGGGTGGGCGAGGACGGAACGGCGTCGAATTTCTCGGAGATGGAAATGACCACGCCGAAGGGTCCCGTACCGGGGTCGATCGAGAGCCGGGGCTTCGGTCCGGGGCTTGGGATGGTCCGGGTCAAGGGAATCGTGGATACGATCATCCTCAACAATTCGACACCCATCGACGAAGAAACGGTCGACGTGCGATTTTCGTACATGCAGCGGGAGACCGAAGATCCGCGAACCGAGCGGATCGGCCAGGCGATGCTCCGTGACCTGAAGAAACAGATGGAACAGGACATCGTCGTCTTCGAACACAAGCGGTATTGGAAGCGGCCGCTCCTGGTGGCCGAGGACGGACCCATTGGCGAATATCGCCGTCGAGCCCGGAAGTTCTATTCCGGGGATTTCTCGTCGCTCGATGACGGAGTCGAAGAAGGCGGCGCCGACGGATCCTCGGGAGCCGAGTAGCCGGGCGGAGGCGTCCCGGAACCGAGAACGCTTCAAAACAGGTAGAGTCGCCCGAGGAGATCATGAGCGAAAAACCCTTCCGCATCCTGCCGCGGGTGACCCCGGAAAACGAGCACT
>JAZAOF010000214.1:0-10020 GCA_036228265.1 Myxococcota bacterium
CCTGGCTGGCAGAGGCCGCCCGCCTTCCGGGGTGGGCGACGGGACCCGACTACGCCCCTCATCCCATTCGCATCCAGGCGATCGACGAAGACGAAGAGGTCTAGGTCGGCGCCGGCCTCAGCCGAGGAAGAGATCGCGCTCTTCGGGGGTAGGAATACGGCACTCGTCCGACCGGCCAAACAACCGGTAACGAACGGCCGAGAGAGCTCGATAGCCGAGGTCGAGCAACGGCGCAGGGATCCAGCCGAGGACCCGGGTCGTCTTCGGGGCTCGGCCGATGGCCCGCAAGATGGCCAACGCGGCCCGCGAGCGGACCAGGATCCGGACGTCCTCGCCCGAGGTGTCGACGAAGAGAACGGTGTCGTGAGTTTCGGGGAAGGTGTCGGGCCAGGACTGGCGCAGTCGACTGGCGGTGTCTCCCTGTAGAGGGGCGTAGCGAAGGACGCGAGCGTCGTCGCGGGCGACGAGCCATTGGATCGAGCGGTTGCAGAGCCCGCAGACTCCGTCGAAGAGGACGAGTCGCTCGGGAAGGGCGGTGGGCAGCGGTCGGCCCGTGCGACCACCGAGGGGAGCCGGTTGGCTAGAGGCCATGGATCGGAGGCTAGCCCCGGCTTTGTTGTGTGGAAAGCGCTCCCGGGGGGGCTCTGGGGGGCTGGCCGGTGCTATGGTCGGCTTCCCCCGGGCCCGGGAACCCGTGGGCCATCAAGCGGTGTCGAAGTGGGCACTTCGCTTTCGGATCCGAAACCTGGAACCGAATCCAATCGAGTCGGCAGGAGGACAAGGTCGTGGAGAACCAGCAAGAGGCGAATACCGGACAGCGCTCGCAAGGCGGCGGATTTGGATTGATCGTCGCGGCGATTATCCTGGGCGCTAGCGTCCTGGGAGCCGGTTTTCTGATGGCCCAGGCCACCGAGAGGGCCGGGGATCGCATCGTGACGGGGATCGCCGACCAGATGAAGGTCGCCATGGCTCCCGATCCGGCACCCCGCCGTGATGCGCGGGCACGCCGGGGACCCGACCCTTCCAAGCGCTACACGGTGGACGTCAAGGGGTCGCCGGCGATTGGTCCGGAGGATGCGACTGTCACCGTGGTCGAGTTTAGCGATTTTCAGTGCCCGTTCTGCGCGCGATTCCTGCCCACCTTGAACCAGATCCGCTCCGAGTACGGAGACCAGGTGAGAGTCGTCTTCAAGCATCTCCCCTTGTCGTTTCACCAGAAGGCTCCGGCGGCTCACGCAGCCAGCGAGGCCGCCCACAAGCAGGGGAAGTTCTGGGAGATGCATGACAAGATCTTCAAGAACCAGCGCCAGATGTCCGAGGCGAACTATGTCGTCTGGGCCGGAGAAATCGGCCTCGACGTCGACCAATTCAAGAAGGACATGACCTCTGCAGCGATCAAGGCGAGAGTCGACAAGGACGTGAAGGAGGCGGGGCGTCTCGGCGTTACCGGAACCCCGGGTTTCTTTATCAACGGACGCCACATGTCGGGGGCCAAGCCTTTTTCCGAGTTCAAGGTCGTGATCGACGAAGAGATGAAGAAGAAGAAGGGCTAGGCGCCGCTCCCGTCGCGTCAGGACCCGTGGGTCGCACGTGCCTCGAGTTGGCTGGCCAGGGCGATGCGATCGAGTTTTCCGGAGTCGGTAAAGGGCAACTCGTCGAGTCGGTTGAATACGAAGAAATGGCGGGGGACTTTGTAGGCGGCCAGGGAGTCCTTGAGGTGCTGGCGTAGCGCGTCCGTGGAGGGCTGCTGACCGGTTTCGGGGACCACGGCGGCCACCACGATCTGCCCACGGTCGGGGTCCGGGATGCCGACGACAAAGGCATGCCCGACGCCGGCGACCGCGGACAGCAGGCTCTCTACCTCGCCGGGGGTGACATTGGCTCCCGCGGTCTTGATCATCTCGCCGCGCCTTCCGTGAAAGTGCAGGACCCCGGCTTCGTCGAAGTGGCCCATGTCGCCGGTGGCGTAGAATCCATCGGCTTCAAAGGTCTGTTCCCGTTCTCGCTTGTAGAGTCCCTGCATGAGGCTGTATCCCCGGACCTGGATTTCGCCGATGCCATCGGGGGGCAGGGGCTCTCCGGAGTCGGGGTCGACGATGCGGTGTTCGACGCCCGGCATCGCGGTGCCAAACGTCGCGCGCAGGCTCTCGGGCAGAACACCGCTTGGAACGGCCGTGTGGGGGCCGCAGGTTTCGGTCATGCCCAGGGAGTTGGGGCGCAGTTCGGGGTCGGGAGAAACGACGCTCTCGGGGAGAATGCCCGCAAGGTTTCCGGCGCGAAGCGCGGAAAGGTCGCGTTGCTCCTGGGTTGGATCGTCGGCGAGTGCCTTTCCAAAGTGGGGCCAGCCGACGGCCACGGTCACGCGTTCCTTCTCGAATAGCGCGAGGGTTTTCGGGGGGTCGAAGGATCGTTCGCAGAGGGTCGTGGCTCCCGCATGAAGATTTCCGAAAAGAGAAAAAACGAGACCGCCGACCCAGAAAAACGGCATCGGCGACCACACGACATCGGAATTCATGAGGTCGCGATCCTCGTAGAGGGCGTGGCTGTGGCGCAGGAAACCGCCCTGGGAGTGGAGTACGCCCTTGGGGTCCCCGGTGCTGCCCGACGTGTAGAGAAGAGCGAGAGGGTCGGCCGGGTGGACGCTGGCTTCCACGGCGTCGAGAAGTGCGCGATCGATCGTGCTCTCGGTGCCCGCCGGGTGTTCGAGGTCGGCGTGGGCAATGGCATTGGCGCGACCGGGACCGCCCCATGTCACGAGGTGCCGGAGGTGGGGGACCGCCGGAAGTCGGAGGGGCCCCCTCTGCGCTTGGAGAAGATCGGGGACAGCCGTCGCGAGGCGGGAAAAGAGGTCGTGCCCACCGGGATCGTCTTCAAGGAGGAGTGTGTGGACGTCGGCGTGTCCCAGGGCCCACTTGAGTTCGCTGTCCTTGAAGAAGGTGTTGAGCGGTACGGCCAGGGCGCCGATGCGGCCGATGGCCAGGAAGGCGACCAGCCACTCCGGCCCGTTCGGCATCCAGACGGCGACACGCCCTCCCTTGGCCACGCCCAGTTCGAGAAGCCCCCGTGCCAGGTCGGCGGAGCGGGTCTCGAGATCGTGGAAGCTCACGCGGTGATCGTCCAGCACGATGGCGGTCCGCTCTCCGTGAGCGTGCGCGAGTTGTCGTACGAACTGCGGGATGGTGGTGGCGGTTTCGGGCATGGACATGTCCTTGGAACAATCGGCGACGCGATCGCGGAGCGTCAGTTTGCGGTGGAATCCTTCTCGAGTTGCTCGCGAAGGCGAGCGGCATTCTCCCGGTAGGGGCGGAAGCCGGGCAGGCGCTTGCTTGCGGCCTCGTACACGTCGAGGGCGTCTACGATGCGCCCCGCGCCCTCGAGAGTCGCGGCCAGTGCAAAAACGGCGCGCGTGAAGCCGGGGTCGCGAAGAACGAGAAGTCGGTATTCCGCAATTGCGTTGTCGGGGTCGCCCTGGCTCCGGAGGGTGTTGGCGAGGTTGAACCGGGCCCGGTTGTATCCCGGGTGGATGTTGACCGCGTTGCGGTAGTGGCGAATGGCCTCCCTGGGCTGGGCGGACGCTTTGAGCTCGTTGGCGAGGTTGAAATGGATGACGGCGCTTCTTGGGCTCGCGTCGAGGGTATGGCTGAAGATCGAGATCGTGTCTCTCCAGTGGCTCGTCTGCCAGGTGGCCACGACCCCGTAAGCGACCAGGAGCGACAGTGCTGCAGCGCCGAGAGGCCGGGCCAGGGACGGTCGGCGCTTCACCCAGTGGTTTCCGATGGCGTCCAGGCTGAAAACCACGGCGACGGCAAGCCCGATCAGCGGCAGGTAGGTAAAGCGGTCCGCCATCCCGTGGGTGCCGAATGCGACAAGTCCGATCGTGGGGACGAGGGAACCCAGAAACCAGAGCCAGCCCACGATCGCGTAGGGGGCGCGCCGCGCCCAGCCGAGGGCGACGCCGCTCACGACCAGCAGCAGGATCGACGCCCCGGCGATTGCGAAAAAGGACCAGGGCTCTCCCCCCGTCGTCTCGAGGTAGGGGTGGGGGTAGAAGAGCCCGAGGTTCAGGGGCACGAGGGCCTTGGCCGTGTAGATCGCGTAGGACACGATGGCATTGGCGATCCGCAGGTGGAGGGGGACCAGGACGGTCAATTCCAGGGCTCCCAGGTTTTCGTGGACTCGGAGGGCGGTCCAACTCGCGGCGCCGATCAACAGGAAGAACGGAATTTTTTCGACGAGGATCGTCCACGGGCCGAAAATTCCGGTGTTCTCGACGAGGGGGGCGTCCGCTTCGCCTTGTCCGAGCCATCGCGAGAAGCGACCTAGCGGCCAGTAGTCGAGAAGCACGAACAAGAACGGAAGCGACACCAACATGGGCTTCGACATCAAGCCGAGGGCCAGGGCGACAAGAGAAAGAAGGAGATAGCCGCTGCGCTTTCGCCCGCGGGCGTAGGCTCCGTAGGCCCAGAGGGAGAGAAGCCCGAAGAACCCGCTGAGGACGTCCTTGCGTTCGGCCACCCAGGCTACGGATTCGACGTGGAGGGGGTGGAGGGCGAAGAGTGCGGCGACGGCGGCGCTCGGAAGGGCACGCCGGGTGAGGAAAAGGAAAACCGCGTACACCAGGAGGGTGTTTAGAACGTGGAAGAGCACATTGGTAGCGTGGTAGCCGGCGGGTTCGAGCCCGAAGAGCTCGAAGTCGACCATGAAGGACAGCCAGGTAAGCGGTTGCCAGGCCCCCTCGTAGCCGGTGGTCAGCGCCCAGCGTGCGCTTTCGAGGGTGAGGCCGCCCTGGATGGCGGGGTTGCGCAGGATGTAGCGGTCGTCGTCGAAGGCGATAAACGCGAAGCCGAGGGTTTGGGCGTAAACCGCCAACGTCGCCGCCACGAGGAGCAGTGGGAGTGCGATGCGGGAGATGAGAACGTCGCGTTCCATTTCGATTGGCTACCACCCGTCAGGGGTTACGAGAGGCTTAGCAGATCTGGAGGCCTTCGAATCTTGAGGTAGGGTCTCGGGATGGGGCAATCGGAATCCGAAAACGAGTGGGGAGCTTTGGTCCCGCATTCGGCGGAGGCACGCCAGGTGGCGATCTGTGGCGTGGGCGAATCCGAACACACGAAAGCCTCGGGTCGGAGCGCCGTGGAGATCGGGGCCGAGGCTGTCGAGCGGGCTCTCGAGGATGCCGAACTCGACCCCGAAGAAGTTGATGGAATCATGTTCGGAATGGGGATGGGGCCCCAATTCGATGCGGAGGCCTACCGCAAGCATTTCGGCACGACCCACGAGATGTGGACGTCGAATTGGGGCGGGGGAATGGCGTGGGCCGCGACGGCGCCTTCGCCTGCGGCGCGTGCCCTGGCCGAGGGGAAGGCTCAGACCATTGTCAATGTCTTTTCGGTGGCCTGGGCGAGCGAGCGCAACAGTAGCCCGGCGGGCGCACATGCGAAGTTTCACATCGAGGAAGCGCACAAAGCCAACCTGGAGGTTCCCTTCGGATGGTTTCCCCAGCCGGTCTACTTCGCGACGATCGCGCGACGGCACATGCACGAGTACGGCACGACCGAAGAGCAACTGGGGGCGATCCCGGTCGCCTGCCGTCGCCATGCCAATGGACATCCCGGCGCGGTCATGCGCGACAAACCCCTGTCGCTTGACGACTATCTCTCCCACCCCAAGCTCGTCGACCCGCTGCGGCTGGAGGATTGTTGCTTGATCTCGGACGGCGGCGGGGCCTACGTGATGACGTCCCTGGAGCGCGCGAAGGACCGGCCTCGCCCCCCGGTGCGTGTCGCGGGTGTTGGCGAGTGCCTATCGCCCACGGGGGGGCACTGGAGTCAGCAACCCGCTTTTACCGCGACGCCCCAGGTCGTGTCGGCTCCCCACGCGTTCGAGATGGCGGGCATCACGCCCGAGGATGTGGATGTCCTGACGCTCTACGATCCCTTTAGCATCGTGGCGTTGATGCAGATCGAGGACATGGGTTTTTGCCCCAAGGGCGAGGGAGGGGCTTTCGTCGAGGGGACTCGGCTCCACTTCGATTCAGGGGAACTGCCCTACAACACCCACGGCGGTCTTCTGTCCCACGCCTACGTTCTGGGCATCTCCCACGTGGTGGAAGTCGTGCGACAGCTTCGCGGCGAGGCGGCGTGCCAGGTGCCGGGAGCGCGGATCGGGGTCTACGGGGGGTACACGGGTGAGCGCGCGAGCACGCTCGTGTTGGAGGCCATTCGTTGAGCCTCTCGTTTCCCTTTCCCGACATCGAATGGGAGCCGACCCAGGGTTTCTGGGAGGCGGCCTCCCGAGAAACGTTGGCTCTCCCGCGCTGCCCCTCGTGTGGTCGCTGGGACTGGTACCCAACCGGAACCTGCGGTGCCTGCGAGGGAGTCGAGACGGCTTGGCAGGACTTGAGTGGAGAAGCGGAACTCTTTTCCTGGGCCGTGGTGGAGCGCGCTTTTGCGAAGCCTTTCGCGGATCGCGTTCCCTTTGTCGCGGCACTGGTGTTGCCGCGGGAGGCTCCGTCGGTGCGGATTCCCACGAATCTCGTGGACTGCAAAGTCGAGGAACTCCGCGTGGGGCTTCGGCTACGGGCGGTATTTCGGGGTCTCGAGTTCAGCGGGGTCGAAGGCCGCATCGTGGCGCCCTTCTTTGCACCCGATGCGTGAACGGCTCGGGTGCGTTCAAACGAAAAAGCTGTTCTCCCCAGGGGTGGGTCGAGTGCGGAATTTCGCGACCGAGACCGCTAGGATCCAATGATGAAGCGGTGGTTCTCGGGGCCTGCGGTTGGCTCGGCTCGTGCGGAAGTTTGGCCCGTGCCCTTGGCCCGGTTCGGGCGAAGAGGCGTCGCCTTACTGGCAATCCTGCTTGGTCTCGGGGTCGGAGCGAGCGTTGCGCCAGCGGAGTCGCCGCTGGTGACACCGGATGCCAAGTTGGGAAACCAGTTTGGCGCATCGATGTCCGTCCGCGATGGCCTGGGCGTGGTCGGTGCTCCTGGCACCGTGCTCCCGGGCTACGCCGGAGTCAATCCGGCACAGCGATACTACGTGGATCCCGCGCGGGCCCAGGAGCCCCAATTCCAGGATTGGACGTTCGCGGGCGGCATTGCGACGGTCGTCCCGGATGGGCAAGGCGGTTGGGAGATTGGCGCCGCAATCCGAGCACCGATCGGCGGCCCCGTCGACGTGGAGCAGGGGTTTACGGCGGGAAACACCTACTCGTTCGGCTTCGACGTTGTGTTGAGCGGCAACACTGGGCTCGTCAGTGCACCGGGGCTGAAGGTCACCGAGTTCAAGCCCACGATTACTTTCAGCGCCGCTTCTCAGTATTACGACCAGATCCAACCGAACAGTTACAAGCCGAAGAGCAAGGTCGGGGTGGTCTATTCCTACGAGATCGATCCGATCACGGGAGACTGGGGGCTCCACCAGATTATCGTCCCGAACCGTTACGGAACAGAGCCAAGTTCTCAGGCGTACACCGCGACGCTCAACGGGAACTTTGGCTACGCCATGGCTGCCGCGTCGAACTGGCTGGCGATTGCCACGCCGGGCGATCTCCGGGGGTCGTTTTACTTTGCACCCAATCGACCGGTACAACTTTACGAGTACCTCGATGCCCCTCCCGGCGATGGGCGCATTTGCGCGTACAACAACTACGAGTACGCCTGGCCGCGGCCGGAGGTCGTCGAACTCACTCTGGAGCAGGTGACGGGGGAATTCGGCGAAAAATCGTTTTGCCCGGGGGGTGGGGCGTATGACTCGGCACGGCCCTCGAGTGGTTGCGGCGACACGATTAAGGCGAGGGGCAACGCCACCTGGAGAATTCCGCCGTTCAATCTCTTTCGGATGGGGCAGGTGACGTCCTGGACCCCGGATCCGGACGATTCGACGCGCGGAATCCTCGATATCTACCCTCTGCGGACCGAGGGGCAGTTCTATGCGTTCCCCGAAGCGGACTGCCCTGTCGGCGACGAGTTCTACTGCACGGTGACCGCTTATGACGGAATTGGGTTCGATCCCGCTGTTGTCGCGACGGGTGTGGTTACCGGGGTCCGTACGCTGAAGGCCCCTCCCGATTTTCCGTGCTGGGTGTCGGCGGGAGTGGCCTTCGATGTCGGCCCCGAACTGCAGCCCGGCGAGTTTAACGATCGCGACGCGTTCGGCGCAGCGCTGGCGATGAGCGAAGATGCTCTGACGCTGTTGGTGGGGGCGCCGTACTATCCCGGGTTTTGGCAGGGTACGCCCACGACGCTCCCGGGAATCGTGTACATGTACAGGCGTGACGACACGAGCCAGCCCTTCCAATTGGCGATGGAGTTGGTACCGGACCCCGACGACCGGGTGAACGGTCTCTTCGGAATGACACTGGCCATAGAGGGCAGCCGAATCGCGGTGGGGGCGCGGCAGGATGTTTGCGTGCCATATGATGTCGGGGGGGGGAAGTACGAATGCACGAACCCCGATGGAAACGCGGCTGTGGGTCGGGTTTATATCTTCGAAGAAGAGACCCCCGGCGCCGGCGATTGGGTGTATGCCGCCAGGGTCGACCCGGTGGATGACGACGAATGGCAACTCTTTGGAACTGAGGTCGCCCTGTCGGGGGATCACCTCTTTGTCGGAGCCACTGGCACCGATACTGCGAGCGGAGCGGTTCAACGCTTTGTCTACGAAGCGGGCGTTGGGGGGCAGCCGGCGTCGTGGACGTGGGTGGAAACGTGGGTTTCGCCCGAACCGCAGAGTTCGGGCAATTTCGGCTTCCAGATCAGATTGGCCGACGAGACCGTCCTGGTGGCGAGCCCGAACACCGGCGCAGAAATCGTCAACGTTGCTGTACCCAACGCGACCGGCGAGGTGTACGTCTTCCCGGAGCCCACCGAAGCGGTGCCGGAGCCGGGAGCAGGGGCTTCGATTTTGGCTCTCTTTGTTCTGGCTCTCCAGGTGCGCCGCCAGCGGGTGCAACCCGGCCACTAGGTCCGCGCTCTCCGCCCTGGGTGCGGCGGCTCTGCGGGTGGGGCTACTCTCGGTGGCTCGTCCAGCACCCAGGAGAACTCGTGGAATTCGACTGGTCCGAGCGCGACGCTACCCATCGCCAGAACGTACGCTCCTTTCTCGACGAAGCGCTGCCGGCCGACTGGGAGGAGATCTCCCAGGGAGGACCGGGAAGTGACGCCCAGGCCGAGTACTCGAAGCAATTCTGTCGGCAACTGGCCGACCGCGGCTGGCTGACGCCGCATTGGCCCCGGGATTTCGGAGGGAAGGACGCCCCGGCCTGGTGGCATTCGATTCTCGGCGAAGAACTCTGGGCGATCGGCGAACCCCGGGGTCCCCAGTACATGAACGTAAACTGGATCGGCCCGGCGATCATGAACTATGGGAGCGCGGCGCAGCAGGCTCTCCATCTCCCTCCCATCGCAGCGGGCCAGGTCCTCTGGTGCCAGGGGTTCTCCGAGCCCGACGCGGGTTCGGATCTCGCAGCGCTGCGCACCCGGGCGACTCTCGATGGCGACGACTACGTTGTCGAAGGCACGAAAATCTGGACCAGTTACGCCAACCACGCGGACTACTGTTTTCTTCTCGTGCGGACGGATCCCAACTCGAAGCGCCAGCGCGGCATTTCGGTTCTGCTGGTGCCGATGAACCTTCCCGGGGTGGTCGTGCGGGAGATTCCCTCGGTGGTCGGCGATCGTTATTTTCACGAGGTGTTCTTCGACTCGGTTCGGGTGCCCCGCGCGTGCCGGCTGGGTCCGGAGCACGAAGGCTGGGATGTCGTTCTTTACGCGCTCCAGTACGAACGCGTCGGCGCCGCGCGCTACGCCCGGGCGGCCCGGACCCTCGACCGCCTGGCCGAGATCGCGCGAGAGAGGGGTCGGGAAAACGATCCCGTGGTCGCCGAAAAGTTGGGGGCGGCGAGGGCCGCCTGCGAAGCCGCGCGGGTCCTCACGTACCGGGTGATCGACGAGCGGGCCAAGGGGCTCCCGCCCTCGAGCCACACGCAAATCGCGCGGGTTGCGGGAACCCGGGCCGATGGGGC
>JAZAOF010000215.1:0-6823 GCA_036228265.1 Myxococcota bacterium
GGATGCCCAGACCGCACTGGGCATCCTGCGTGAGGGAAAAGCCGACGTCATCATCACCGATCTCTGCATGCCCGACATGCAGGGCACCGAATTGATTCGTCGCGCAAAAAAAATCGACGCTCACGTTCCCTGCATCCTGGTGACGGGCTTCGGAACCGCCGAGCGCGCGGTAGAGGCTCTCGCTGCAGGCGCGTTCTGGTACCTCCCGAAGCCCTTCGAAGGGGGCGTTCGAACCGTCACCCACCTCGTGGACCGCGCCCTCGAACACCGCCGAATCCTGATCCGTCGGGCCCAGAACGCATCTCAGCCCGAACGGCGCGAAACTCCCCGGATGATTGGAGAGAGCGAGGCACTGTCTCTGCTCATGGACCGGGTCGGCCGAGTCGCTCCCCTCGACACCACGGTCCTCGTCCTGGGCGAGAGCGGCACCGGAAAGGATCTCGTGGCACGTGAGATTCATGCCCAGAGTTCTCGGGCCGACAAGCCCTACATCGCTGTGAATTGCGGGGCCATCCCGGAGGATCTCCTGGAATCGGAACTCTTCGGTCACCTGAAGGGGTCCTTCACCCACGCCACCGAAGACCGCAAGGGTCGCTTTGCCGCCGCGGACGGAGGAACCCTCTTCCTCGACGAGGTCGGGGACATGAGCTTACGCTTCCAGGTCAAGATGCTCCGCGTGCTGCAAACGGGCGACTTCCAGCCTGTCGGATCGTCTAAAACCCACCATGCCGACGTCCGCATCATCGGCGCTACCAACCAGAATGTCCAGAAGGCTGTGCAGGAGGGGCGGTTCCGAGAGGACCTGTACTACCGGCTCGCAGTCATTCCTATCGAAGTTCCCGCTCTTCGGGAACGCCCCGAGGACATCCCATCGCTGATCGAACACTTCACCGAGCGATTCAGAAAAACCAGCGGGATCGCCGAATCGCGACTCTCCGACAACGCGGTCGGAGCGCTCGTCAATCATTCCTGGCCCGGCAACGTCCGGGAACTGGAGAACCTCATCGAGCGACTCCTTGTTTTGAACGCCGGCCAGGAGGTTCGCGTCGAAGACCTCCCGGGCGAAATGGGACTCGGAAAACCTCTTCCGCAGTCCCTCCAACCGGCCCTCGGCTTTCGCGATGCCGTGGAGCGATTCGAATCCGATCTCATCCTGCGGGCACTGGACGACGCCGACTGGAACAAGAGTGCTGCGGCCACCGCACTGGGGGTGAAGCGCACAACCCTCCTCGACATGATCCGGCGAAAGAACCTCGATCCAGACCAGCCAGTGCCCGTGCTCCCCGGGAATGCGGTGCGGCCTCCGAACGCCTAGGCACATTCTCCGCTCGCGGCGCAACAATTCGCCTCATGGGTTAGCCTGACCGGGACATCGCGCGTGCCCTGGAGTTTCGACGTGGGTCGAACCGGATGGGGCGCGCTGAGTGGAGGCCTCCCAACGTGAGCCGACTGCTACCCGGGACCCTGGCGATTCTGGCGATTCTCTCCTGCTCTGGAGCGCCCGAACGCACCGTCTACGTCGGCGGCCCCATCCTGACCATGGATGCCGAGGACCGAATCGTCTCGGGGCTCGGCGTGGAAGGCAACCGCATCGCCCAGGTCGGGGACGAGGACTCCGTGCGGGCCTGGGGCGGCGAAAACGCCCGGGTTGTCGAACTGGACGGCCGAGCGCTTCTGCCCGGTTTTATCGACGCCCACGGACACTTTCCCGGCACAGGCATCTACTCCGTCGCCGAAGACCTCAATAGTCCACCGATTGGAAGCGTCCAGAGCATCGAAGACATCGTGGTTCGAATGAAACAACGCGCCGCCGAAACTCCCGAAGGCGAGTGGGTCCTTGGCATGAGTTACGACGACACGCTCATCGCTGAAAAAAGACACCCTACCCGGGACGACCTTGACCGGGTTTCCAGCAAACACCCCGTCGCGGTCGTACATACTTCGGGACACCTCGCCGTGGCGAATTCTCTCGCCCTGGAGACCATCGACGTCGATGAATCGACTCCGGACCCTCCCGGCGGTCACCGGCAACGCGACCCGCAGAGCGGGCGGCTTACCGGGGTCCTCGAAGAAAACGCGACGCTCCCCCTCACGGCTGGCGCGCTCGATATCGGCATGCTCCAGGCCTTTGAGATCAGCCGAACCGGAGCGGAACACTACGCCGCCGCAGGCGTCACCACCGCCCAGAGTGGACACACCGCCCCGGAATTGATCGAGGGCTTTCAGTGGATGTCGCGGCTGGGCGTCATCCCCATCCGACTGGTGGTCTGGCCGGGAATGGAAACCGCGGACCAGATTCTGGACGGCGACTGGAGTTTCGAATCCTACGACGACGAATGGCTTCGGCTGGGAGCGGTGAAATTGATCGCCGATGGCTCCATCCAGGGGTACACGGGCTACCTCTCCGAGCCCTACCACGTTCCCCCTGGAGACGACCCGGAATACCGTGGCTATCCGAGAATCGAGCCGGAGGAACTGGCCGAACGGGTCCAGCGCTACCGGAAAGCCGGTCTCCAGGTGGCCATCCACGGCAACGGCGACGCCTCGATCGACGACATCCTCGACGCCCTCGAGAACTCCCACGAAGAAGGCGCGGACTCACGCCCCATCATCATTCATGCCCAGATGACCCGCGACGATCAACTGGATCGCATGGCCGAACTCGGAGTCATCCCGAGTTTCTTTGTCCTCCACACGTTCTACTGGGGCGATCGTCACCGCGACATCTTCATGGGACCCGAACGCGCAGCCCGAATGAGCCCCACGCGAAGCGCCGATGAAAGAGGAATCCCTTTTACGATCCACGCCGATACGCCGATCGTTCCCATGGAACCCTTGCGACTGGTCTGGTCCGCCGTCAATCGGCGATCGCGATCGAACCAGGTCATCGGTGCCGACGAGCGCATCGACCCGATGCGGGCACTCCGGGCGGTGACGATCGACGCCGCACGCCAACATTTCGAAGAGGATCAAAAGGGATCGCTCGAAGTCGGAAAACTGGCCGATCTCGTGATTCTCTCGGAATCGCCAATCGATGCCCCGGACCGGATCGACGAAATCGAGGTGCTCGAAACCATCGTCGATGGAGAAACGGTCTTCACGTCCGAGAGCGCCGCGAACTGAGCGCGCTTCGTCAATCGAAAATCAGGATCAGGTACACCAGGAAGAGAACCAGGTGTACCGCCCCCAGTAGAACATTCGTTCGCCCGCTCCCGAACGTCACCATGGAAACCAACAGGGTCAGCACGAGCATCGTGGAATCGACGGAATCGAGTCCGAGAACGACCTTCTTCCCGAGGAAGACCGCGATCACGAGAACCGCCGGAACCGTGAGCGCGATCGTCGCTACGACCGATCCTAGGAAGATGTTCACCGACCGCTGCAATCGATTCGCCAAGGCCGCGCGAATCGCGCTCATGACCTCGGGGGAGAGAATCAGTACCGCTACGAGAAATCCTCCCAGGGCCGCAGGCGCTCCCATGTGGTCGATTCCCACATCGATCGGGACCGCCAGGATCTTCGAGAGGAATACGATCGGGACCAGGTAAGCCAGCAAAAGCGCGGCGTGGAGTCCCGGCGAACGGACCGAAAGCCCGGGGTGTTCGGCGCCCAGGTCGATTTCGTCCGAGTGCCCCGGGTCCGAGGGCACCAGGAAGTCCGCTCGGTGACGGACGGTCTGCACCGCGAGAAAAACCCCGTAGAGGCCGAGGGAAACGACCCCCAGGAAAATTTCCTGGACGAGGGAAAACGTGGGCTCGTCCGTCGACCGCGTGAAGTTCGGCAGGATCAGGACGATCACGGCCAAGGGGAGGATGACCGCGAGAAACGCGTTTGCGCCCCGGAGGTTGTACTCCTGTTCGTGGTGACGAATCCCCCCGACAAGAAGCGTAAGTCCCACCATTCCGTTGAGCACGATCATCACCACGGCGTACATCGTCTCTCGTGCCATCGTCGGATTGTCCGCACCCGTGAGCATCACCGCCGAGATCATCATCACCTCGATGGAAATCACCGAGAGCGTCAAGATCAACGTGCCGTAGGGCTCCCCGAGCAAGACCGCCAGGGCATCGGCGTGGCGAACCACGCCAAAAGCCGCCGCGAGAATGACGGCGAAGAGAACCCCCGTCATTCCCAGGAGCCCAAGCGACGATGTATCCGCCATCCATCCGGCGCCGAAGAACCCGAAGACAAACGCCGCCACCACGCCCACGCCCAGGGTCGTCTCCGAACGCCACAGCGGCACCTCCGGACGGCTCAACTCCTCCTGCGCCATCGATTTCACCTCCTTGCCAAGTCGGGGCCGAGTAGAATCCTTCAAGCGGAACGGGCATCGCCTCCGGAGCGAAACCCGAAGTCGAGAATGTTGGACCGCACCAGGTCGGAAAGAGGCTCCCGCTCACGTTCGGGGGCCGACGCGCAAATTTCAATCTCGAAAGCCAGCCTCACATCCTCGCCCGGACACGACCCGGGGGAGATCGGAGTCACCCGGGCCCTGGGGTTCACGGCGCACGCGACCGCCTCGAGTGCGTCGCCCTCCTCCCCTTCGAGAAGCCCCAGGAAAGCCCGGGGTTCGTCCTCGAGAAGGGCCTCGCACTCCCGGATCCAGAATCGCCCGCGCCGGGCGTCGATGCGATCGCACCCGATGCGTACGTAGTCCGGAGCAAAGCAGGGATCGACCTGAAGGCCTTTCAGCACGGCGTCAATCCCATCTCCCTCGATTCCAAGAGCCCTTCGAATCCGAGCCGAATAGACCGGGGCCATCGCCGCCCAGTGCACGCGGGCGATTTCCTTCATGGCGGAAGCTCCGTACCGGCTCGACAGGCTCGTATACGCGGCTCGAACGAGCAATTGAAGGTCGAGCGCAAACTCCTTGCACTGCCGCGCCAGGACGGGTTGGGAGAGATCCTCCAGCACGAACCCGGGCCGAAAGTCTCCGGCGTAGTCGGAGAGACCGTCGGGAGATGAGGCGATGGGCTCGTGCTCGAAACGAGCCGCCCGGGAACGACGCATCGTCTCGGTCAGGGGGCGCTCAAGCACGGCACCGTGTTCTTCCGAAATCTCGACCCTCCATCGACACACGGGACCCTCGTGATCGAGATCCAAAGGCGGCCGGTGCTCGGGGACGCACCGCGCATAGGGATTTACGGCCATCACGGTGGCGTCGAACGTCGTGTCTTCCATGTGGTGGCAGAGTTGAAAAATCGGTCGGTCACTGCTTCCTGACATCGACTTCACGTACGAATACGCTCCGCAGAATGGGAGCCAGAAATACCCCCGGCGCTCGTCCACCAACTCGAACTGGAAATCGAGGAATTGATGGGGCGCCCCGATATCGAGTTGCAATCCCTTGAGAATCGAGCCCACGTCATCTCCCTCGATCCCCAACAAGGAACGGTTGCGCTGGTTGTAGATCGGGCTCGAACCCATCCATTCATCCACCGCGACATCGGTCATGGCATCGGGTCCGTATCGGCGGCCCACCTGGGGGAGAAGACCGCGGTCATGCATCATCGCGCAGAGCATGATCTCCCGACCCAGGCGCCCAAGAGCCGACCGCGATAGATCCGGCCACTGGAAAGACGGGTCGAACTCCCCCGCGTAGTCGTCTCGATGCACCCTCTACCTCCCCGGCCTCCGCCATCTCCAGGGTAGCCCGGCTTTCGTTTTGCGACCGCAAACACGGCTTGACGCACGCGCCGGATTCGATACCAACACGATGCCTTTCCCGAGCCCACCCAACCACCGGAGACCCCATGCGACTCGTCACCTTCTCCCATGATGGATCCACTCGCCTCGGCCGACTCGAAGGGGAAACCCTCGTCGATCTCGGGGGCAGCCCCCTTCCCGGGTCGATGCTGGAATTGCTCGAGGCCAATGCTCTCGATGCCGCCGCGCGCCAGGAAGGGCCGTCTCTCGCACTGGGCGAAGTCACCCTGGAATCACCCATTCTCCGGCCGCCGAAGATCCTCGCGGTGGGCCTCAACTACGCCGATCACGTGGCCGAGACCGGGATGGACCAACCCGCGTTTCCGATGATCTTCAACAAGCAGTCGACGTCGGCCACCGGCCCCTACTCTCCTATTCATCGGCCGAAGGTTTCGGACAAACTCGACTACGAGGGTGAACTCGCGGTCGTCATCGGTCGCCGCTGTCGCCACGTGCCCAAGGAAAAAGCCCTGGACGTCGTAGCGGGCTACTGCGTGTCCAATGACGTCAGCGTTCGGGATTGGCAGATTCGCGTTCCGACCTTCACGATGGGAAAGTCCTTCGACACCCATTGCCCCCTGGGCCCGGCACTGGTCACGGCCGACGAAGTCGGCGACGGAAGTGGGCTCGCAATCCGCACCTGGGTGAACGGCGAAGAACGGCAGTCGTCGAATACCCGCGAACTGATCTTCGACGTCCCGGCCCTGATCGAACATCTCTCGACGGCCTTCACCCTCGAACCGGGCGACGTCATCTCCACGGGAACTCCCGGCGGCGTGGCTGTCGCCATGAAGCCGCCGCAGTGGCTCGTCCCGGGTGATGTCGTCCGAATCGAGATCGAGGGACTGGGCCACATCGAGAACCCCATCATCGACGAACCCGACACCGCTACGGGTTTCTAAGTCGTGCTCCCAGCCGCTTCGCAGGAACGAAAGAAGTCCTCGATGGCCGGGAGAGCCCGGGTGTCCTGCTGCAGAAAAAGGTGCCCCCCCTCGAACATCTCGAGTCGAGCGTGGGGAATTCGGTCCCGCAGTGCCGCCTGGGCCGCCGGCAACGCCAGTCCGTCGTAAAGCCCCCCGCAAACCAGCGTCGGGCAGGAGACGGCCTGGAGCCGATC
>JAZAOF010000216.1:0-39102 GCA_036228265.1 Myxococcota bacterium
TCTTCATCGCCGGCATGGAACTCGGGAATGCCTTTAGTGAACTCAACGATCCGATCGACCAGCGAGAGCGTTTCGAAGCTCAGCGACGGGCCCACGAGGCCGGGGACGAAGAGGCGCACCCGCTCGACGAGGATTACCTGCGCGCTCTCGAGCAAGGCCTGCCGCCGACCGGGGGGCTCGGGATCGGTGTAGATCGCCTGGTCATGAGTCTCACCAATGCGTCGAGTCTGAGGGAGACTGTGCTCTTTCCCCTCGTCCGGCCGGAGGGCTAGGTGGAGGTCGGCGCCAGTGCATGGAGCCTTCTCGGCGCCGCCGGGGGAGGGATCGCCCTCGTTTTCATCGTCGCGCTGGCGGCCGGGATCCTGGCGTTGACCCTTTTCTACCTGGGCTCGGCCGTCGTTGTCCTTGAGCGGTTTGCACGAGTGGCTCGAAGAGGACGGTCGATCGCGGTCTGCGGTCTCGTCACCAGTGGTCTCGGGGGGGCCGTACTCCTCGAGTGGACCCGCTCAGAACGCGGCCCCGTGCCGTGGCTCGACCAGGTGCAGTGGTGGCTGGGAACGAGCGCCCAGGTGGGAGTGGGCGTGGCGATCGCGATGGCGTTGGCTGCAGTGCTCGTGAGACGGGTTCGCCCCGAGCGACTCGCGGCCGGAGTCGTTGGGGTCGCGGGGCTTGGAGCTGGGGCCCTCCTCTCGAGCGGGGGCGGGGTTCCCGTTGGCGTGGCGATGGCTACCAGTGCCGCACTCTGGGGCGCTCTGGCCGCCTGGAATCGGAGGCGGATGGAGCACGGACCGGGGACGGCGACCGGCCTCGCAGGAGTTCTCTTCCTGGCGTTGGCGGTTTCCGGGGGGATTGGGCTCGCGCTTTCCGGCGGGAGCCCGAACCCCGCCGTAGGAGAACTCGGGTTCCAGTGGCTCGCGGCTCTCCTGGGGGCCGTGGCCGTAGGACTCGTTCCCCTGGCGGCGGCGGGTTTTCTCGACCTGCGGCGCACCGTCGAGTGGTTCATCGCGGTTCGTTACCTGGTGGCTCGTCGCCGCCAGGTTTTCATTTCGGCGATCACCGCGATTTGTGTCGTGGGAGTCGCCGCGGGCGTGTGGTTGATCATCGTCGTCCTCTCGGTGATGAACGGATTCCAGCAGACCTGGCGCGACGAGATCCTCGGCAACCGGGCGCACTTCAGTGTTCACGAGATCTCCGGGCCCTTCGGTCACTACGCGGAAGTCCTCGAGCAGGTGAGCGCCACCCCCGGCGTGGTGGGAGCGTCGCCCTACCTGGAAGCCGAGGGGATGGTGCGCAGCGACGAGGGCGGCATTTTCAGCGTCCGGGTGCGCGGCATCGACCCCGAATCCGTGGTGGGAGTCTCCGATCTCGAGGACGACATGATTCTCGGCTCCCTCGCGGACCTCGCCGAGGACGCAGACTCTTCCGCCCCCGGGATCCTGATGGGAAGCCAACTGGCGGTTTCGCTGGGTGTCGGGGTCGGCGATCCGCTGCTGCTGATTTCTCCCTTCGGAGGGCCGACGACGCCGCTGGGTCCCGCCCCCCGCCTCGCGCGTTTCACGGTGGTCGGGATCTTCCAGTCGACATTCTTTCAGCACGACGAAGTGTACACGTACGTCCACCTTCCAGCGGCGCAGGAGTTCAAGCGTTCCGGGGACGTGATCGACGGGATCGACGCCCGGACGACGGATTTCTACCGTTCTCGCGTGGTGGCGGCCGACGCCGTCGAGCGGCTCGGGGACGGCTACTACACGCGGGATTGGAAGGACTACTTCCCCGCCTTCTTCCAGGCCCTCAAGACCGAGCGCGTGATGATGTTCCTCCTGCTGACGATGATCATGATCGTCGCGGCGTTCGTCATCGTCACGACCCTGATCATGATGATCATGGAGAAATCGAGCGACATCGCCATCTTGAAAGCGATGGGCGCCGAAGATGCGACGATCGAGAGGGTTTTCGCCGTGGAGGGGACGCTCATCGGCCTGGCGGGGACGGTGATCGGCGTGCTGGCCGGCGTTGCGGTGACCGACCAACTCCCCTGGATCCAGGATTGGATCGAGACGTTGACAGGCATCGATACCCTTCCGGCTTCGGTCTACCAGTTGTCAACGCTCCCCACGCAGGTCGACCCTCTCCAGGTGGCCCTCGTGGTCGGCATCGCGATGATCCTTTCCCTGGGAGCGACCTGGCTTCCCAGTCGGCAGGGCGCTCGCCTCGATCCGGCGGAGGCGTTGCGGTATGAGTGAGCCGCTTCTTCGCACGGAATCTCTCCGAAAGTCGTTTCCGATGGGCGATTCGGAGATTTCCGTTCTCGACGGCATCGATCTCCGTATCGACCGAGGGGAGCGGGTCGCGATCGTCGGCCAGTCTGGCGTAGGGAAGAGTACGCTGCTCCATATCCTCGGCACCCTGGACCGTCCCACTTCGGGGCGTGTCTGGATCGAAGGCGAGGATGTTTTTGAGAAAGACCCCGCGGCGCTGGCGGGGCTTCGAAATCGCGCAATCGGCTTCGTCTTCCAGTTTCATCACCTTCTGCCGGAGTTCAACAGCCTGGAGAACGTGATGATGCCGGGCTTGATCGCAGGGGAAAGTCGCGAGGCGGTTCGTGAACGCTCCGTCGGTATGCTCAAAGATGTCGGGCTCGGTCACCGGTTGGAACAACCGGTGACGAAGCTCTCGGGGGGGGAGCGCCAACGCGTTGCGCTGGCGAGAGCGCTGGTTCAGGATCCGCCGCTGGTTCTCGCCGACGAACCCACCGGAAACCTCGATCCGACCACGGGGGACGAGATGGCGGATCTGCTGCTGGAAATGAACCGCTCGCGGGGAACGACGTTGGTCGTGGTCACCCATAGTGCCGCGATGGCCTCGAAACTGGGGCGCGTCGTTCGCATTGAAAATGGCCAGCTGCCGGCTTCCGAGTCGCTCTCCTCCGGCGCGCGGGACTCGTCGTAACTTACTGGTAGTAAAAGGAATTTTGTTCGTTCGCCCGCTTGCGCCCGCGGCCGCTGCTAACTAGACTGGGGCGCATTCCGGGAGCGGCGAACCCGAGGGTCGTCGCCCCGTCAATCCGAGTTCGGAGGAGCGCTGTTGTCGTCGCCGCGTATCGCGGTTCGCCAGGCCTGGGCTGCAGCCCTTTGCAGCCTGGCGCTTCTCCCCACGGCGCTGCCCGCGCAAACCGCCGGCGCTCCGGCGGAAGTGGAACCCGTCGCCGAGGCGGCTCAAGAAGCGTCCGACCCGACTCCCGTTGCGATCCTGCCCATTCGTGTTCACAGCGCGCGCAGTCTCGGTTACCTGACGGAATCCCTGGGTGACCTCGTGGCGACCCGTCTCCAGGCGCGTGATCCGGGCATCGTGGTCATTGATTCCGCCCCCATTCGCCTGGCCGCCGGGTCCAATCCGAGCGACCTGAGCGATGCAGAACTCCGCGGGATCGCGAAGCAGGCGGGAGTACGGGCCATCGTCACCGGCAGTCTCACGGAACTCGCCGGTCGGTTCAGCCTGGATTTGCGCGTCACGCCGGCGTCCCCGGATGTGCGAAGCCAGACGATCGTAATCACGGCCGAAAGCGAAGAAGAGTTGCAGGGGCATCTCGACGAACTCGTCGATCGCGTCGCAAGCGTGCTTTCGGGAACCGCGGCAGGAAAGATTCTGACCGTCAAGGTCGAAGGAGCCGGGGACCTCGAAAGCGAGATGCGGTCGCGCATCCGCGTGGCTCCGGGCCAGGACTACAGTTCGCAAGCCGCGCGTCGGGATCGCGATGAGCTCGAAGCCCACCCCGATGTGGCCACGGCGTCGATTGGGATCGAGCGCACCGACAAGGGCGTCGAAATTACGTACACCGTCAACCGCACGGGCCAGATTTTTGGCGACCGGGTTCAAACCGCGTCCGGGGAGAGGGTCCAGGCCATCCGGGTTGAGGGAAATCGGAGAATCGAAGCCGATGCCATCCGGGCGCGGATTCGGACGAAGGTGGGTGGGCAGGTCAATCGGGCGGAACTCGCCGAAGACGTAAAAAATATCTACGCGCTGGGGTTCTTCGGGCACGTGGTGGTGACGAGGACCGAGGGAAAGGACGGGGTGATCCTGACTTTTCGGGTGGAAGAGAATCCCGTCGTACGGCAGATCTCGATTGTCGGGAACGAGAATGTCGATAGCGAGAAGATCCGGGATGCGCTTTCGCTGACAACGGGCTCGACCCTGGATTACCCACTGCTCTTCGAGAACACGGAAAGGATCGAAGCGCTCTACCGGGCCGAGGGGTACTACCTGGCCTCGGTCCGCTACAAGATCGAACCCATCTCCGAGGGTTCGGTGGCGGTCGACTTCGATGTTCGAGAGAACGAAAAGTTGCGGCTCACGAAGATCATTTTCGAAGGGAATACCGCATTCTCCGACAGCGACCTCGAGAGCGACTTCTCGACGAAGCGATGGCGTTTCTGGTCGTATGCCACCAGCTGGTACGACAAGACGGGGACCTATTCCGAGCCGGTTTTCATGCGGGACCTGCGTTCCGTCGAGAAAAAGTACACCGACGATGGTTATCTCCAGGTCGAAGTCGGACAGCCTATCGTGGATCCTTCCCAGGATGGGCTCACCGTGACCGTCCCCATCCGGGAAGGTTCCCAATTTCACGTCGGATCCATCGATGTCGAGGGGGACAAGACGGTCGACCTGGTCGCCCTTCGCGAGTTTCTCAACCTGGAATCGGGGGATGTCTTCAACCGTTCTCATCTCACCGCGGACGTCGAAGAGCTGGAGCGTTTCTACACCGACCGCGGGTTCTACTTCGCTTCTGTTCAGCCGGACACGCGCCTCGCGGAGGCCCAGAAGACGGTGGATATCGTCTTCAAGGTCGAGAAGGGGCCGCTCTACTTCATTCGCAAGGTCAATATTTCTGGCAACACGCGAACGGTGGACGAGGTCATTCGGCGCGAGATGCGCGTGACCGAGGGCGAACTCTATTCGGCCCGGTCGCTTCAGTTGTCGGACATCCGGGTTCGGAACCTGGGCTTCTTTGAGGACGTAACCTTCGAGCCCCGGCCAACCCAGGACCCCTCCCAGCTCGACCTCGACGTGACCGTGGTGGAGCGGCCCACGGGTAGTTTCAGTTTTGGCGCGGGCTATTCCTCCCAGGATTCGATCGTTCTCACGGCCTCCTTGGCCCAGTCCAACCTTTTCGGGAGGGGGTACGGCGTCAACCTTACGGCCGATTTCGGTCCCACCAAGCGAGGCACCAACCGTTTCTATATCTCGTTTTCCGACAATTATTTCATGGGGACGGACTTCAGTTTCGGAGCAACGGCCTATTTGACCGAACTGCAGTACGACGATTTTCGTCAGCGCCAGTACGGAGTGGATTTCAGCCTCGGGCACGCGGTGACAGAGGACAACCGCACGCGCGCATTTCTTCGCTACAGCCTGTCTTCCCGGGAAATCGAGGAAGACTCCGTCTCGCTGGGCTCGGCGCCGATCATTCGGGAGCTGCAGCACGGCGGCGAATTGACGAGCATGATCGGGCTCTCCTTTCGAAGCGACACGCGGGACGACCGCTTCGCTCCGACCTCTGGGTACAGCTGGGGGACGACTCTCGAGTATGCGGGCATCGGGGGGTTTACGAACTTCTTGAGGGCGGAGGGCCGCATCGCCGCCTATCTCGGGGCTCCGTCCTGGCTCTTCGAGCGGTCGACCTTCGTGATCAGCAGTCGAATTGGCTACACGATCCCGTTCAATAACGTCACCGATTTCGGCGAGCCGTACCTTTCCGCCAACTGCGCTGCGGTCGGGTGCGGTCCGAATATTCTCCCGCTGAATTCGATCGATCCGAGCCTGAAGCTGCCCTTGACTGAACGTTATTTTCTCGGCGGCATTGGGCCGTTTCCGTTGCGTGGTTTCGAAGCGCGATCCGTCGGGCCGCGCCGAGCCATACTCTCCCGTTACCAGGGAGATGAGTACTACCCGTACGATCGAGACTACCCGAGCCAGGCGACCCCCGGTGGTCCGTTGGAAGCGGCGTGCAGCAATCCAAGGGGCTGCAACAATCTCTGGGACAAGAAGAACAGCGACTTCGCGAACATCGATTTGACGGACGTCGTCGGCGGCTCCAGTTTTATTTCGACGAGTTTCGAGTATCGGTTTCCTGTGTCGGAGGAGTTGGGTCTCATGGCGATCCTCTTTGTCGACATGGGCAATGCCTTCGCCGAGAAGGAGAACCTCTTTGATGTCCGCGAGTGGCGTTTTGGTACTGGCGCGGGCCTGCTATGGTTTTCCCCCTTCGGGCCCCTTCAGGTCGTCCTGGGATTCCCCCTGGATCCACTGGCTTTCGAAAAGAGCCCCGTGTTCGAATTTTCCGTTGGCGGAGTGGGCCTCTAGCGGCACCCCGCCCAGTGCACCAAATGGAGTGATGAAGTCATGCGTGTAAACAAGGTTCTCGTGCTCGTTCTTTCGGCCGCTTTTCTTGGCTGGGGACTGGGCGCCGACGATGGGCAGGTCAAAATCGGTCTGATCGACGTCCAACAGGCTCTCGTTTCGACGGAAGAAGGAAAGAAGGTCAAGGAAGACCTGGAGCGCAAGGTGCGAGCAGCCGAGGCCCAGATTCAACCGAAGATCCAGCGCCTGCAGGAGACGCAGAAGGAACTTCAGGAGATGCAGCATGTCCTCTCGAAGGAAGCGCTGCAGAAAAAGCAGTTCGACCTGATGGAAATGAAGACGCAGATCGAAACCGAGGGGCAGGGACTCGAGCAGCAATTCAAGCTCGATCAAGCCCGGCTCATGCAACCCCTGCTTGAGAAGTTCGCGACCATCGTCGACGAGATCGGTCGAAAGAAGGGCTTCGCGCTGATCCTGGAACGCCAGGACCCTGGAATCATGTACTCGCGAGAAGCCCTGGATATCACGGACCTCGCCGTGGCGGAGTTCAACAAGAAGGGCTGATCGGCATATGGCCCGAATTCACCCCACAGCCGTTGTCGAAGGGGGAGCCCGCCTGGCCTCCGACGTGACGGTGGGTTCGCATGCGACGATCGGTTCGGACGTCTCCCTGGCTCCCGGGGTGGTGGTCGAACCGCACGCCGTCATTTGCGGTCGAACGCGCGTGGGGGAGGGGACGCGGATTCATTCCTTTGCCGCGGTGGGTGGAACGCCGCAAGATCGCGATTTTCGAGGAGAGCCGACAACCCTCGAAATCGGCCGCGATAACGTGATTCGAGAGCACGTGACGATCCACGTGGGGACGCCCCAAGGCGGCGGTTCGACGTCCATTGGAGATCGCAACTACCTGATGAATGGAGCGCACGTCGCTCATGACTGCCAGGTGGGTTCCGATTGCGTCATTTCGAGTTTTGTCGGTCTTGCGGGACACGTCGTTGTTGAAGACTATGCGGTCCTGGGGGCGTATACGGGGGTTCACCAGTTTGCTCGCGTCGGGGAGTCGGTCATGTCCGCGGCGAACGCGAAGGTCTCGATGGACGCACCGCCGTTTGCCCTGGTGGCCGGTGATCGAGCGCGACTCCTGGGTTTGAACCAGGTGGGGATCGAGCGGCGAGAATTCAGTGCGGGAACTCGCTCGGCTTTGAAACACGCCTTTCACGTTCTCTTCCGTTCGAAGCTCAGAATCGAGACGGCGATTCGCCGCGTTCGGGACGAACGGCCCCAGGTGCCCGAGGTGGAGCATCTCCTCGGCTTTCTGGAGCGATCCGAACGGGGATTCTGCCGCTAGGGGTGGACACATGGCGACGCGCCGCACGCTAGGTCTGATCGCCGGCCGGGGGGAACTCCCGGCGGCCATCGCGAGGGGAGCCCGCGAGAGCGGATGTCGTGTCGTCGGGCTGGGCCTCGTGGGGTTCAGCGAACCTGGGCTTGAGAAACTCGTCGACGAGTGGCACGGGGTAGAACTCGGCGGGCTGGGCCCGCTCATGGACTGCCTCGAACAGTCCGAGGTGAGTGACGTCGTCCTGGCGGGGTCGGTGGGCAAGCGAGCTTTTTTCAATGCCGAGGCCGGGCTGCGTCTCGATCACCGGGCAGCGGGCGTTCTCCGGGGCTTGAAGGATCACGGTGACGACACCCTCCTAGGCGCCGTGGTTTCCGAGATCGAAGCCCACGGTGTGCGCGTGTGCTCCCAGGGAGAGTGGGTGCCGCATCTCCTGCCGTCGGTCGGGGCTCTCGGAACGCTGCGGCCCTCCAGGGAGCAGCAGCGCGACATCGAGTTCGGCCTTTCGGTCGCCGTGGCCCTGGGTAGGCTGGGGGCGGGCCAGTGTGCGATTGTTCGTAGCGGCTGCGTGCTTGCCCTCGAGGCTGTCGAGGGGACCGATGCCGCGATCCGAAGAGCCGGACAGGTCGGGGGAGAAGGAGCGGTTGTGGTGAAAGTCGTTCGTCCCGGGCAGGACCGTCGTTTCGACCTCCCCGCGATTGGCCGGGACACCCTGGCGGCCATGACCGAAGCGGGGGCCTCGGTCCTCGCATTCCAAGCGGGTTCGACGCTGGTTCTGGATCCCGAGGGCATGGCCGAGGAAGCGAATCGTCTCGGGATTGTGGTCGTGGGGGTCGAATCTCCGGCGGACGGACCGGAGGGTTCACGATGATTCGGGTGGCGGTCATTGGGGCGGGGCACATGGGCACCCTGCACGCGGAAAAGGTCGTTGCGCTTGGTCTCGATGGGCGCGCGATTGAGCTCGCGGGCGTATGCGATATCGACGCGGCTCGGGCTGAGCGCCTCGCTCGGAAATTTGGAACCCATGCCACCACCGAGGTTTCTTCGCTCCTGGGTATGGCGGATGCTGCGATTGTTGCCGTGCCGACCGTCGAGCACTACCAGATCGTGTGTCGCGCCCTGGAGCGCGACTGCGATGTTCTCGTGGAGAAACCCATCACGGCCGACCTGGAGCAAGCCGAGAACCTGATCAAGCGCGCATCCGAGAGAAATCGAGTTCTCCAGGTCGGGCACATCGAGTGGTTCAATGCGGGAATCCAGGCGGTTCAGCCGAGAGTCCACAAGCCCCGTCTCGTCGAAGTGGTTCGAGTGGGCCCTTTCGCCGGACGGTCCACCGATACCGACGTCGTACGCGATCTCATGATTCACGATCTCGACCTCGTTCAACAGTTGATTGGAGAGGAACCGGAAAAGATCGAGGCGACGGGAGTCGCCGTACTGACCGACTGGATCGACGTGGCCAACGCGCGCATGACTTTCCCGGGAGGGTGCACGGCGAACTTCACGGCGAGCCGGGTTTCGAGAACCTCGAAGCGAAAGTTGCATATATTTCAGAGCGATTTTTCCTTCGAGATCGACTTGAGTGCACAGCAGGCCTCGATTTCGCACGCCAGTTCATCGGACTCCGCCCGGATCGATACGGAAGTGATTGAGGCGGCGCCCCGGGATGCCCTGTTGGAACAGTTGCGCGCGTTTCTTGCTTGTATCGAACAGGCGGAGGCGCCTCCCGTGGGTGGCCTGGACGGGTTGGGGGCATTGAGGACGGCTCTTCGGGTGCTGGATTCGATGACGACCGGTGGGGCTCGTTCTGGATGACGACCCTGCTCCTTGTAGCTGGGGACAGTTCGGGCGACCAACATGCGGCGGAATTCGTCAGGGCCTTTCGGGAGCGCGATTCCGGGGCGCGTTTCGTGGGCATGGCCGGCGCGCGAATGGAAAGTGCGGGCGTGGAGGTGGCGGTCCCCCAGAGCGTGCTTGCGGTGTCGGGGTTCTCGGCGGTGGCGTCCAGTGCGGTCTCGATTGTCCAGGCCTGGAACGCCATGGGACGGGTAGTGAAGGAAGTTCAGCCGGATCTCGCCGTGCTCGTGGATTCGGGCGGCTTCAATCTTCCCCTGGCGCGTCGGATTCGCCGAATGGGAGACATCCCGATCCTGTATTACGTCGCCCCCCAGGTGTGGGCGTGGCGCCGAAGCCGAATCCGCAAGCTCGCGACCCGCGTCGATCGCTTGGCGGTCATTCTTCCCTTTGAAACCGAGGTCTATGCCGGTCAGCCCGTGCGCGTGGACCACGTGGGCCACCCCTTGCTTGACCGCCTGTCCTCCTTTCCGGTTCCGGGGAGAAGGGAGCGGGCCCGGCACGAGTTGGGGGTTCCGGAGGCGGGACCGTTAATCGCCCTGTTCCCCGGAAGTCGCCGCAACGAGGTCGCGTACCATTTGCCGTTGCAACTCCAGACTGCGAGCTGGATCTTTGAGCGTTCCCCGGAAGTGCGTTACGTGCTCGCTCTTGCCTCCAGTATCGAAGTCGCGTTCGTCGAATCGATACTCGCCAGGAATCCGCTTCCGCCGGGTCTGGACCTTCGCTTCGTCGAAGATCGCTCGTGGGACGCGCTGGCTGCAGCCGATGCGGCCCTGGTGAAACCCGGGACCGTGACCCTGGAGGCCGCGTTGCTGGGTTGTCCCATGGTCGTGATGGGGCGTGCGGGTCGGGGAACGGCGGCTCTCTTGCGCCGCTTCGTGCAGGTCCCCTACCTGTCGATGCCCAACTTGCTAGCGTCCGAACCCCTGGTGCCCGAGTTGTACCAGGAGGATGCTCGACCCGATCGAATTGGAGAGTGCCTGGTCGGTCTCCTCTCGGGACCTGGGCGTGATCGGCAACGGGTCGGTTTCGAGCGGATTCGGGCGAGTCTCGGGGAACCCGGTGCGGCGCAGCGGGTGGCCCAGATCGCGGAGGAGATGATTGGATCTTCTGCGTCATAGTGGGGCCGCCCTGGCCGCGCTCGTCGCGACTCCCCACGCGGCGGCGACCCTGGTCTTGCGCCCTCGGTGGTCGGCTGGCTTTCACGAGCGCCTGGGGCTCGTAGGGAGAACGGAGCCCGACCGGCTCTGGGTTCACGCGGCGAGCCTTGGCGAGGTGCGGGCCGCGGCTGGGCTTGTCGAAGAGTTGTGGGCTCGCGGCGAAGCGGTGTTCGGTTCTTCTTCGACGGTCGCTGGACGCGAGGCGATTCGCCGTTCGTGGCCGCAGACTCCCGGCGCACTGGCCCCGCTCGATCACCCCTGGAGCGTTGAGGCTGCGTTGTCGCGAGTCGCTCCCCGGGCGCTCGTACTCGTCGAAACGGAACTCTGGCCGTCCTGGATCGCAGCCGCCGCCCGCCGCGATACCCCGATTGTCGTCGTCTCGGGGCGGCTTTCGGATCGGTCCTTTCCCCGGTATTGGCGCATGAGGTCACTTCTCGCTCCGACGTTTCGCCGCCTCCTGGCGGTCGGTGCCCGCACCCCCCTGGATGCCGATCGCTTCACCATGCTAGGCGTGCCAGCCGATCGCGTGCGCCTCACGGGCGATCTGAAACTCGACCCGCGCAAGGGTGCCCTTTCGCAATCCGGGGGGCTGGAAGACCGACTGCGAGACGTCTCGTACTTTGTCGCGGGGAGTACGCACGCGGGGGAAGAGAAGGCGGCCGTCGCTGCGTTGGAGCATTGTGAGTCCGAGGGACTGTCGTTGGCACTTGTTCTGGCGCCTCGGTATCCCGAGCGCGTGGAGGCCGTCGAGAGGCAGTTGAAGCGGTCCGGGCGGCGGGTTATTCGGGCCAGTTCCCGGAGCTTGTCTCGCGTGGTTGCGGGCGACGTGCTGCTGTTGGATACGCTCGGCGAACTCCCCTCTCTCTATAGCGGGGCACGGGTGGCTTTTGTCGGTGGTACGATCAGTCCGCTGGGTGGCCACAACGTGATGGAGCCCGTCCAGGCGGGGTGCCCGGTGCTCTTCGGGCCGCACGTTCAGAACGTTCGCCGTGCTGTTGCGTTGCTTCTCGAGAGCCAGGCGGGCGAATGCGTCCCGGATGGAGCCGCGCTTGGCCGGGCCGTCGCCGAGGCGGTTCGAAACCCGGAATCCGCGCGTCGCCGTGCCGCCCGGGGACGCGAACTCTTGCTCGAACATCGGGGGAGTGTCGAGCGGACCGTGGCGATGTTGGATGAGGTCCTGGGGCGATCGGGGCTGGCTTCTTCCGTTCGCCTCCCCGGAGAAGGTTCACGGCTTCCGGGAGAGAGTCCTTGAGAGCGGGACGCCATTGGTACGGGGACGAGGAGGAAAGCCGGATCTCGTGGTGGAGGTTCGTTCCCCAGGTGCTTCTCTCGGTGCCGTACGCCACGGCGGCATGGCTTCACCGGTTCGCGTACGAAAAAGGCTGGATGGATCGCCGGAATCTCCCGTGTTCCGTGGTGAGCGTGGGGAGCATCACGGTGGGCGGTTCGGGAAAAACCCCGCTGGCCGCGGCCATCGCCGTGGGCCTTTGCAAACGAGGTTCGCGTTCGGCACTGGGCACCCGCGGCTACGGTCGTGTCCGAAACGACGGGGTGACCCTGGTCTCGGATGGACGTCGGCTCCTGGCAAGAGTGGAGCAGCGGGGAGACGAGCCCGTGGTACTGGCCGCAAACGCGCCAGGAGTCCCCGTTGTGGTCTCGGACGATCGTGGCCTTGCAGGGTTGAGGGCCGTGTCGCTCTACGACACTGAAGTCCTGGTTCTCGATGACGGCTTTCAACATCACCGGCTCGCCCGGGATGTCGAGATCGTTGTCTTCGACGGCGATGCGGGCCTGGGAAACGGTCAATTGCTACCCCGGGGGCCGTTGCGGGAGTCACTCTCGGTGCTCGCCCGCGCCGATGCCGTGGTCGTGGTCGACGGACCGCTGCGAACGATCGACGAGCAGCGGATCGCCAAAGGGCGTGCGAACGGGCGACGGTTCACCGCTCAGCGCCGCGTGCGATGCGTGACCCCGCTGGCCGGCGAGCCGATCGAGTCGCCAGCGTCGTTGCAGGGGGAATCCGTCGGCCTGCTCTCGGGGCTCGGGCTTCCCGGTGGATTTCGTCGGACCGTCGAAGCCCTGGGGGCTCGCGTCGTCGCAGAGCGTCGTTTTCCGGATCATCACGTGTATCGACCTCGCGATCTCGTGGGGCTGGAGGCCGAATGTCCCACGTGGCTCACCACCGAGAAGGATGCCGTGAAGATCCTTCCTTCGTGGGGAGGAGCGGAACGGCTGCGAGTTGTTCGCACGACCCTCGAGTTCGAAGAGGAATCGGATTTCTTCGCCTGGCTCGCCGATCGCCTGTCGGCGAAGAACTCCGTGAGCTAGCCCGGGTGGGGGACTTCTCGTGTCAGCCTCCAGGCAAGGCGGTGCCAGCGCAATCGTCTTTGCTCGCGGGGGAGCGCCCCCAGGAGTCTTCGTCGAAGCCCGCGATCCCCCGAAGCGTACCCGCTCAAGAACATCGCAAGGCCGCGGTCTCCAACACGCTCCAGTAGGCCCCGCTTGACCAGGGAGCGGTAGAGTCGCATGAGATCGCGCATTCGATCCCGGGTGTCGACGATCTCCCGTAGGACCGCGCGGTCGAGATCGACGAGTGTGACGGGGGATCCGGGGTGGGTGGCCCGTGCGTGTTCGTTTCGGATCACGATATTGGCTGCATGGAGATCGCCGTGGCGCGCGCCACGATCGTGAAAGCGGCGGACCGCACGGCCGATCTCTCTCGCGCTATTTCGGAGCCAGTCCGACGACGGGGCGTCTCGAAGGTGGGTTTCGAGGTCGACGGTGTCCTCCTCAAAAGCGGTTCCCATGGCGACGCGCCAGAGTCCGCCTCGGCGGGTGGCGGCGGCGAGCACCGGGACGGGCACCGGGGCCCCTCGCTGTCTCAACTGCCGAAGCACTTCGAGTTCGCGTAGAGACCGGTTGGGGCTCCCGACGAAGTCTCCCCAGAGCCAGGCGAGGGCCCCTCCGTGCCGCTGGGGACGGAGGATGAGTTTCTGCGCATGGCCGGGGAGGGCAATGATTCGGTTGACCGCCCGGCTCCGCGTGGGCGGTGCCTCCCGCCCCGGCCCCTGGGCGGAGTGGAAGTCGCCCAGCGCTCGGGCCGCGGCTGCATATTCGGGAGCGCTGTAACAGACACCGCCGCCTTCCACCGGAAAAGGAGGAAAGTGCGAGCGAGCGGCTACGAGAAGACCATCTCGAGTCAGGGGGGCGCGGTGAGGCGGGATGCGGTCGTTCCGCATGGCGAGGTATCCTATCGGGGTTGTCTGCCTGCGGCGAGGGCCATCATCTCTTCAGCGCATCATTCCACGCTGCAGTCGCTGCGCCCGGACCGGATCCTGGTCATCCGGCTGGGGGCGCTGGGTGACGTGCTGCGCACCTTGCCCGCGGTGGCTGGATTGCGCGGGCGATTCCCCGAGGCGCATATTACCTGGCTGGTCGAGAGTTCGGCCTCGGGAGCCCTCGCGGCGGAAGCCATGATCGACGAAGTGCGGATCTTCCCACGGGAGACGTGGACGGAGGCGCTCCGCGCCGGGCATTGGGGGCACCTGATTCGAGAAGCGGTGAGCCTCCGAAAGGACCTGTACGCGGGTCGCTTCGATCTGGTTCTGGATTTCCACGGCATCCTGAAGAGCGGGATTCTTGCGCGCACGACGGGGTCCGCGGTTCGGGTGGGCTTCGCGAGGCCCATGGCCCGTGAAGGTTCCTGGCTCTTCTCGACCCATCGTATTTCGCTTCCCGGGCACCCTGTTTCGCGGTTCGAGCGCAATCTCGCCCTGGTGGAGCCCTTCGTCGCCGGGTCCCCGCAGGCTTCTTCATTCCGCCTCACCCTGGATTCGCACGCGGTTCAACAAATCGATGAGCACCTTGGCGACGGCCCCGCTCCCGTCGCGTTTCACCCCGGAACGAGCCGCTCCACGCCGTTCAAGCGGCTGCCCGTCTCGACCTACGCCGCCCTGGCGAGTCGGCTTCGGCACGATCATGGATTGCCGGTGATCGTGACCGGCGGGCCCGGGGAGGAAGAACAGGCCCTGGCGAAAGCCGTAGTCGCGGCGTCTGGTGCAGCGGCGAGCCTGGGTCCCCGGACGGTCTCGTTCGGGGATCTCGCGGCACTGTTGGCCCGTTGCCGCCTCCTGGTGAGCGGTGATTCCGGCCCCCTGCACGCTGCGTCCCTGGTGGGAACGCCCGTGGTGCAGCTCCTGGGGCCCACGCATCCTGTCGAGAATGCGCCTTTTTCTGCAACGCCATCCCGGTCTTTGCGCGCGGGACTTCCCTGCAGCCCCTGTCGCCGAGGATGTGCTGCGGCCTCGTGCATGAGTGCCCTCGGCGTCGCGTCCATCCAGGAAGCATGCGAATCGCTTCTCGGACTGCCTCGCAAAGCCAAAGCATCGGGAGGCTAGAATGAGGTTCGGGGAAAACCAGAATATCCTGGTGCGACTGCCCAATTGGCTGGGCGATGTCGTGATGTCGACGCCGGGTCTTCGCGCCCTGCGGGCGGGCTTTCCCAACGCCCGAATCCACTTTCACGTGCGAAGAGAACTGGCTCCCCTCCTGGATGGCGCTCCGTGGTTCGACGAATTGCATTCCTTCGACCGGAAGCCGCGGTGGAGCGAAGCCTGGAGGGAAGGTCGCGCGCTGGGTTCCCTTCGGCGCTTTGACCTCGGGGTGTGCCTTCCCGATTCATTTTCTTCGGCCTTCTTGATGCGGGCCGCCGGCGTCGAATGCGTGGTGGGGTATGGCCGGTCCGGGCGGGGTGCGCTTCTGCACCGGCGAATTTCGCCGCCCGGAGGCCGGGGGCGGCAGTGGGTGGCCCGTGAGCGGTCGATCCTCGAACTCGTGAAGTCCCTTGGTTGCCCCGAGCGGGGCACCCACCTCGAACTCTTCACGACCGATGCGGAGGAAGCGCGCGCCACGGCCGTTCTCGACGAGGCCAGCTCCGCCCAGGAGTCTCGGCGTTCCTGGGTGTTCCTCGCGCCGGGCGCCTCCTTCGGTCCTTCGAAATGCTGGCCGGTCGCTTCTTTTGGCGCGGTGGGGGCTCAATTGGCGGCGGCCGGTGCGCGGGTCGGCGGTCTGGGAACCGCGTCCGAAGTTGCGCTCGCGGCCCGGGTGTGTGCTGCGATGTCATCGCCCGCGAGAAATCTTGCCGGAGCGTTCGACCTCGGTGCCCTCAAGGCGGCCCTTCGCAGGGCCGCGGCGGTAGTTTGCAACGACGCCGGCGCGCGTCACGTGGCGGTGGCATTTGGCGTTCCCTGTGTCGTTCTCATGGGGCCGACACGTCTCGAGAAAACCGGGATGAACCTGGATCGGGTCGCGGTCCTCCAGGCCGACGTGCCCTGCCGTCCGTGCTACCAGCGGCAGTGCCCCATCGATCATCGCTGCATGACGCGCCTGTCGCCGGAAGCCGTACTCGATGCGCTACGAGACGGGCGAGGGACTCTCGAGTTTCCGCCGTTGGGATCCACGTGACGGAGCTTTCCGTCGTCATCGTGACCTGGAATACGCGCGATCTCGCGGTTTCCTGCATCCGTCGCTTGCAGTGGGAACTCGGCGAACTCGGCGCGAAAGGCGGAATTTCCAGCGAAATTCTCGTGGTCGATAACGGGTCGATCGACGGGACCGATGAAGCGCTTCGCCAACACTTTCCGGGGGTCGACGTCATCCGCCTGCCGGAGAACCGGGGGTTCGCCGCCGGGAACAACGCGGCATTCCGCCGGGCTACCGGCCGATTCGTACTGTTGATGAATTCCGATGTCGAAATTTCCTGTGCGTCGCTCGATCGATGCGTCGGGGTGTTGCGCGACTCGCCCCGAGCCGGGGCCGTGGGTCCGCGGTTGCTCTTTCCCGATGGCCGGACCCAGGCTTCGGTTCACGGATTCCCAGGGCTCTGGGACGAACTCGTCCCGCGCCGTTGGCGAGGGCGGGCGGCGGGTGAATTCGATATCGGGGCGTCGAGCGTGGCTTCGGTCGATGCGCTTCGGGGTGCCGCCTTGTTCGTGCGTCGCGAAGTGATCGAAAACGTGGGGCCACTCTGCGAGGACTATTTCTTTTTCCTCGAAGAGACGGATTGGTGTTGGCGGATGCACGAGGCGGGTTGGGAGGTGTTGTTCGTACCGAATGCCACGGCCGCCCACCAGTTGGGAGCGAGTAGCAAGCGGGTATCGCCGCTCAGAACGAGAATCGAATTTCATCGCTCGCTCTATCGTTTTGTGGAATTGCATCGCGGGCCCCTTGTCGCGCGCGCGGTTTGTTGGATCCGTTTTGGGAGAGCGTTGGGGACCGCGATCGTCTCGACCCCGGCCGCTGTTTTTCGCTCTTCGGCCCGGCGCCGAATTCGGGAGCGGCTGGGCTTGCTGCGATGGCACCTGCGTGGTTGCCCCCCCCAGGATGGACTTTCGGGGCCGGGGGCCGGCACGGAAGGCTCGACGGGGGCACCCAAAAGAGGGAACCTCCAGAGTGAATGACGATTTCGAGGTCGGGGAGGAGAGGCGATCAATGACGGATCCCGAGGGCGCTCGAAGCCTGGAGGCGCTCGACCTGGCCCGGCTCGAAAAGCTCGTGGAGGGCTTTGACCGGATCCGTCTCCTCGTCGTAGGGGACGTCGTCCTGGACGAGTATCTCTGGGGCAATGTCGAGCGGGTCAGTCCCGAAGCCCCGGTGCCCATCGTCCACGTGGACCGCGAGACCGTGGTGCTTGGCGGTGCGGGAAACGTGCTGCGCAATGTCGTTGCCCTGGGGGGGGGCGGGTTCTTTGCTTCCGCGGTCGGCTCGGATGCCGATGGCGCGAAGGTTTTTCAACTCGTCGGGGATCTCGGCGTTTCTACGCAAGCGATTGTTTCCGAGCAGGGGAGGCCGACGACTCGGAAAACCCGCGTGGTGGCTCGGGGGCAGCAGGTCATCCGTTTCGATCGAGAGACACGCCGCGCGGTGTCGGAAGAAACCGCGAGCACCCTGGACGAAGCGGTTTCCCGGCTTTCGGGTGAACTGGACGGCGCGATCTTTGCGGACTACGGGAAGGGAATTTTTTCGGAGTCCTTGACGGCCGGGTTGATGAGGAAGCTTTCGGATGCCGGTGTTCCGGTTTCCGTGGACCCCAAGGGAGTTTTGTCGATCTACGGGGGAGCCTCGCTGGTAAAACCCAACGGGCCCGAGGCGCGCTCGCTGGTGGGGCTCTCGGACACCGACGAGGTCACCTCTTCGGTCGTGGCGGAACGCGTGCGCGACAAAATGGGAGAGGTCCAGGTGGTGATCACTCTTGGCGACGCGGGAATGGATGTTCTCGACAAGAACGGCCCGGTTCAGAGGGTTGCGACGATGCCGCGCGAGGTTTTTGACGTTCAGGGAGCTGGCGATACGACGATCGCGGCCTTGACCCTGGCTCTGCGCACCGGGGCGACATTGCTCGAGGCGGCGGTCATCGCCAACGCGGCTTCGGGGATCGTTGTCGCGAAGATGGGGACGGCGACGGCCAGCCAGGCCGAGTTGAGGGGGATGCTGCCGGTCGCCCTCCGGTATGCCCAGGAGGCCGCATGAGTCGCAGTATGACCGGGTACGGCCGCGCGAGCGTCGATTTTCAGTCGACACCCATCGAGATCGAGATCCGAACCGTCAATCATCGCCACCTGGATGTGCGCGTCCGCCTCCCGCGTTCGTTCGGCGCTCTCGATGCACCGATCAAGGCCCGGGTGCGTGAACATCTCGACCGAGGGCGCGTGGACGTCAGCCTTTCGTTCGGTGACGGCGAGCCGTTGACGCCTCGACTCCACGTGGATGTGGCCCTGGCGGGACAATACCAGGCGGCGGCGGAGCAGTTGTCCGCAGAACACGGCCTGGACGTGGGACTGGACGCGGGAGGGCTCTTGTCGATGTCTGGTGTCGTGACCTTCAGCGAGCCCTGGGCGGACGACGAAACTCTCGCCGCGAGTGTTCTTGACGGGGTAAGCCGTGCTCTTCAAGGGGTCTCGGAGATGCGTGGAGCCGAGGGGGAGGTCCTGCGCCGAGACCTGGAGACTCGCCTCGACGCCGTCGAAGCCCTGGCCATTCGCTTTGAATCCCGTTCGGGAGAGGTGGTGGAGGCGGTTCGCGAAAAGTGGAAGCGGCGACTCGAACAGCTGGAGATGGAAACCCATGTTGTAGACCCCGGTCGGCTTCACCAGGAGATCGTTCTCGCGAGCGACCGTCTCGACATCACGGAGGAGTTGGCCCGGATTCGATCCCACGTGTCCCAGTTTCGGGGGATTCTCGCCGAAGATTCAGCGGTGGGAAGACGACTGGATTTTCTCCTCCAGGAGATGGCTCGCGAGGCCAATACCGTGGGCTCGAAGGCAAGCGATGCCCTGTTGGCCCAGGACGTGGTCGAACTCAAGACCGAGTTGGAGCGCATGAGAGAGCAGGTGCAGAACCTTGAGTAGGGCCTCGGAGTCGCGGGCCATCGGCCGTGCGATGCTCAACATCGGCTATGGGAACCTCGTGCTCGCCTCCCGGGTGATCGCAGTGATCTCTCCGCAGTCGGCGCCGATGCGACGCTTGCGGGAAGACGCGGCGGACCGTGGGAAACTCGTCGACGCGACCCAGGGTCGGAAGACACGCTCGATCCTCGTGACGGATAGCGACCACGTGGTTCTCTCGGCCATCAACCCGGAAACCATTGCTTCGCGTCTTTCCGACGCGGACCTCGGGGAGGCCTAAACGGCGTGGGCCGGACGGGGATCCCCTTCGTTGCGGCGGCTCCCTCGGGAACGGGGAAGACGACGGTTTGTCGCGCCGTGCTCAAGCGCGATTCCCAGTTGCGGTTTTCGACCTCCCATACGACACGATCGCCTCGAGAGGGAGAAGTGGATGGCGAGGACTACTTCTTTGTGCCTTCGGACACGTTTCGTCGAATGGTGGAGAACGACGAATTCATCGAGCACGCCGAATATGCGGGTCATCTCTATGGAACGAGTTGGGCCTCGCTCCAGGGGCCCCTGGATCGGGGGTACGACCTCCTGATCGAGATCGAAGTGCAGGGGGCTCGACAGATGCGAAACCGGCGTGAGGACGCTCGGTTCTTGTTTCTCCTTCCGCCGGATATGGCCATCCTGGAAACGCGTCTACGGGGGCGGGGTACCGATGCGCCGGATGTCATCGAGCATCGGTTGGCTCTCGCCGGCCAGGAACTCGAGGCCGTCGCTTTTTTCGACTACGCCATCGTCAACGACGATCTCGAAGAGTGCGTGGAGGCCGTGCTGGAAATTGTTGCGGCCGAGCGATCCGGACAGGTCTCGGAGGTTCGTTCGCGGTTTGGACGAGCCCACACTCTCGAGAAGTGGAAGGGGTTTCGGACGTGAGTCCTCGACGAGGGGGGGCTTCTCGGCCCAGGGACGCGGCACGGCCGTCTGTCTTCCGGTCATGACCAGGCTTCAGCGGTCTTGGGCGGTTCGCCGATGGGCAGTACCGTTGTGGTGGCAGCACCCGGCGAGAAGACAGGGTTTTCGTCGGACTCCGAGAAATGTTCTTCTCCTGGCGCTGGGGCTCTTGATGACCGGAAGCCTTGCCGGTTGCGGCGATTCGCCAGCGCGGACGAAGCCGAATATCGTGCTGGTGACCGTGGACACGCTCCGGGCGGACCATCTCGAAGCCTACGGGTACGATCGGCGGACGGCCCCCAATCTTGCGCGCCTGGCCTCCGAGGGGGTCCGGTTTTCCCGTGCGATGGCCCAGGCTCCGTGGACGCTGCCCAGCATGGCATCGCTTCATTCTTCGCTCTATCCCACCCAGCACGGTGCGGTCGAGGCGAAGACGGCCTTGCCCGATACGGCCGTGACTCTCGCCGAGAGGCTCCGCGAGTCCGGATACGCCACCGTGGGTGTCGTTTCCCACCAGTTCGTGGGAAGCAAGCACGGGTTTTCCCAGGGATTCGATTTTTTTGATGAACGGAATTCTCTCGGACACGAAGGAGTGTCTTCGAGGGCATTGACAAAGACGGCGTTGGAGGCCGTTCGGGATGTGCCGGAACCCTTCTTTCTCTGGGTTCACTATTTCGATCCCCATTTTACGTACGTTCGTCACCCCGAGTACGCTTTCGCCGACGGCTACGAGGGGTCGCTCCCGACGAAGTTGACCTCTGAGCGGCTCGTTCAGGGCGGGGGAGCATCGATCGGACCGGCAGATCTCGATTACATCAAGGCGGTCTACGACGAGGAAATCGCGTTTACGGATGCAGAGATCGGCGAACTCTGGGGCGCCTTGATGGAACGGCATGGCTCGGACAGCAGTATTCTCGTGGTGACCGGCGACCACGGGGAGTATTTCCTGGAGCGAGGTCGTTTTTTTCACGGTCGCGATGTCTATGGCGAGTTGATTGGGGTTCCCCTGGTGATCGGGGGAGCCATTCCCAACGACTTGAGGGGGTCGGTGGTTCGTGTTCCCGTCGCGACCCGAAGCATTCCGCGAACGGTCATGGGCCTTCTCGGTCTGAGCGAAGAAGGCTTTGACGGCGTGGACCTGTTCGCTGTGGCACGGGGGAAAGACAGCGAGCCGGTTTTCGCGGAAGGCTCTCACGCGTTTGGCGTCGATGCGCGAAAGCGAGCGGTGATCGACGGCTCGTGGAAGCTGATCCATCGCCTCGACGACGACGGATACGAGCTCTACGACCTCGAGGACGACCCCGGTGAAAAGAGGAACCTTTGGGGCTCCCGGGCCGGGTCGGAAGCGCCGATCGAGCGTCTGCGCGGCCTCCTCGATGAGTTCAACGATCTCCCTGGCCTCCCACCGAAACCGGTGGGCCTGGGGCCCGAGGCCATCCGTCGGCTGCGGGCGCTCGGCTACATAGAGTAGGCCCCGTGGATGGGGCCGCGAGAGCCGGGCGGAGCCCCGCGTTGCGCCCAGCGGCTCCCCGGTTATCTTTATAAGACGCTGTTCTAGAACGGCTTTTTATCGGGAGGCCCGAGCCGCGCGAGGCGCGGACGCGATGCTGCGATTCAACGATATCGCCGACCGCATCCTGGAGTACGAGCCCTCTGCGGACCTCGCACTGCTCCAGCGTGCTTACGTCTTCTCTGCGAAGGTGCACGAGGGGCAGGAGCGCCTCTCCGGCGAGCCCTATCTCGTGCACCCGCTCGAGGTCGCCGGGATCCTCGTAGACCTTCGGTTGGATTACGAAGCGGTCGCTGCCGGGCTTCTCCACGACACGTTGGAAGATACGTTGACGACATCGGAGGAACTCGAGCGTCTCTTCGGAACGAACGTGGCCTTTCTCGTCGAGGGGCTCACCAAGATCGCGAAGATCGAGTTCACCTCGGCCCGTGAGCGCCAGGCCGAGAACTTTCGAAAGATGCTCGTAGCGATGTCGAAGGACATCCGGATCCTGCTCATCAAGCTCTCGGACCGGCTCCACAACATGCGAACCCTTTCCCACCTGGGAGAGGATGCCCGGCGTCGAGTGGCCCAGGAGACGCTCGAGATCTATGTGCCGCTGTCCCACCGGTTGGGAATCTACTGGATGAAGCAGGAGCTTGAGAACCTGGCTTTTCGGACCCTCGAGCCCACCGTCGCGGACCAGTTGGAAGCCCAGATTCGCGGGGGGCACGTCGAGCGAGAAAAATATGTCGAGGAGGTCATCGGAATTCTCGAGGAGAAAACCGCCGGTGCGGGCATCTCCGCTGAATTCACGGGGCGATTGAAGGATCTGGCTTCCGTCTATTCGAAGATGAAGTCCCAGGGGCTCACCCTGGACCAGATCTACGACGTGATCGCATTTCGAATCGTTATCGAGGGGAATACCGAAGCCTGTTACGCGGTCCTGGGGATCGTTCACGCGACATGGAGTCCGGTGGCGTCGCGGTTCAAGGATTATGTCGCGCTCCCCAAGCCCAACGGCTACCGCTCTCTCCATACCACGGTGATCGGTCCGTACGGTGAAAGAATGGAAGTTCAGATTCGAACCCGCGCGATGCACCGCGATGCGGAATTGGGGATCGCAGCCCACTGGAAGTACAAACAGGGGCAAGTTGGGATTTCGGAAGATGACAAGAAATTCACGTGGCTTCGCCAGCTGCTCGATCGGCAGCAGGAGTTGGAGGATCCCCATGAGTTCCTTGACGCCGTCAAGGTTGACCTTTTTTCGGACGAGGTTTTTGTTTTTACGCCTCGAGGCGAAGTGATCAATCTTCCAAAGGGATCGACGCCCATTGACTTTGCGTACGCCATTCACACCGAGATCGGAGATCATTGCGCCGGTTCGAAGGTGAATGGCCGAATGGTGCCCCTTCGTTCACGACTGGTCGACGGAGATACGGTTGAGGTGGTTACCAAGCCCAATCAATTTCCGAGAAAGGACTGGCTAGAATTCGTGGTTTCGGGTCGGGCGCGAAACCGGATTCGCCACGCGATTCGCGCCGCGGGCCGCGAGCGGAGCCTCGAACTGGGGCGCGACATGCTTCGCCGGGAACTGAGGAAGGCCGGTCTTTCGCTATCTCGGCTCTCCGAGAGCGGGGCCATCGAGGGATTTGCTCGCGAGGAACTGCGGGGCGGATCCGAAGAGGAACTCTACTCGGCCGTCGGTTATGGAAAGCTTTCCGCCGCCGCCGTCATGAAGAAACTTCGGGGCGATAAGGAACCTCAGCCGGAGCCGACGCCGGGGAGGATCCGTTCGCTTTTCCGGCGCCCGAAGACGCGCGATTCAGAGACCGGGATTCGCGTCAGCGGCCAGGCGGACGTTCTCGTCCGATTTGGAGGGTGTTGCAATCCCCTGCCGGGGGATGACGTATCCGGATTCGTTACGCGCGGCCGGGGGGTCACGGTTCACGTTTCGGACTGCTCCCGGGTTTTTGAACTCGATCCCGACCGGCGTATCGACGTGGCCTGGGAGTCCGATTCCATTGCTCCTCGGCAAGTCAAGATTCGGGTCCGATCGGAGGACCAACCCGGCATTCTCGCAAAAGTGACGAACACCATATCGGACCTCGGTCTGAATATCGGTGCGGCGAAGATCAGCACGAGCGAGGGGGAACACGCCGTCCAGATTTTCGAATTGGGAGTTGCCGATTCCGCGCTCTTGCAGCGCTTGATCAAGCAGATCTCGAAAATCCGCGGCGTAATTTCCGTGGAGCGCATTCGCGGATGACGATTCCGATTAGCGCCTGCCTGATCGCGCGGGACGAGGGCGAACTCCTGGGACGATGCCTGGAAGCCCTGGGCGATATGGATGAAATCGTGGTCGTTCTCGATGATCGCGGCGGCCCCGAGACCGAAGCCATTGCCCGCCGCTTTGCGACGCGCGTGGAACGCCGGGCGTATGAAGGCGATATCTCCCAAAAGAACCATTGTGTTCAGTTGGCGGGGAACGACTGGATCTTCGTGGTCGATCCAGACGAGGAGGTCTCTTCCTCGCTGGCGCAGTCCATTCGCCGCGCCGTGGAATGCGCTCCAGAAAACACCGACGGGTTTGAAGTCGACCGCGTGACCTTTCACCTGGGTCGCTGGATTCGGCATGGGGACTTCTATCCCGACTGGAAACTGCGCATCTTTCGGCGGTCGCGGTCTCGCTGGGTCGGTCGAAATCCGCACGGCCGAGTCGAGGTCAACGGGAGCGTCGAAAGGATCGAGGGCGAACTCCGGCATTTCAGTTACCGCGATTTTGGAGACCAGGTCGACCGGATCCAGTTCTATAGCGCGGAAGCGGCAAACGCCCTGCGCGCCGAAGGCCGGTCAGCGCGGATTCGCGACGTGGTTTTGCGCCCACCCGCGCGATTTCTACGCGCGTATTTCCTGAAGCAGGGGTTTCGGGACGGACTGCCCGGTTTCCTGATTGCGGCCGCTACGGCGTTCCACGTGCTCCTCAAGTACGCGAAGCTATGGGAGCTGGATCACGGGTCTGCCCGGGAGCCCGAGGTGTGAACGAAGTCCGGCCTTGGAGTCAGGCGGGGCGGTTTTCGTCGAGATCGCCCGGGGACTCGACCTGGAGCGAAACGAGTTCGCGGTAGTAGCCCCGGACCTTCATCAGTTCGTCGTGGGTTCCATTTTGGGAAACCCGTCCGTTTTCGAGAACGATGATCCGGTCGGCGCTTCGGATCGTCGAGAGGCGATGAGCCACCACGAATACGGTCCGCCTTCCGCGCAGGCGTTCGATGGCTTCGTGCACGGTGCGCTCGGTTCGTGCGTCCAGGGCGCTGGTGGCTTCGTCGCACACGAGGATGGAGGGGTCCTTGAGTAGCGCGCGGGCAATGGTCACGCGCTGTCGTTGCCCGCCCGAGAGGTGGACACCGAACTCGCCCACCTGCGTCTCGTAGCGGTCCGGGAGTTGATCGACGAATTCATCGACGTGGGCCGCCTCGGCGGCGCGGTAGACGTCTTCGATGCTCGCGTCGGGGCGCCCGTAATGGATATTTTCCAGGATGCTCGTGTCGAAGAGGAACGGCTCCTGGCTGACGATGGCAATGTGATTCATCAGCGAGCGACGCTTGATCTTGCGGAGGTCGGTCCCATCGATCGAGATCGAGCCGCTGTCTACATCGAAGAATCGCAGCAACAGGTCCACGAGCGTGCTCTTGCCGCCGCCGGTGTGCCCCACGATGGCTACGACCTCGCCCGGTTGGACCTCGAGGGAGACGCCGCGAAGAACGGGTTCGCGTCCGTAGGAATAGTTGACATCGGTGAACTGGATCCCCTGGCGAATCGGGCCCAGTTCGATGGCGTCTTCGGTGTCTTTGGTCTCCGGGGCGGTGTCGAGGAGAGCGAAGAATCGCTCGGCGGAGGCCACGTATTGGTTCAAGAGCGTCCAGTCCCGGCTGATTCGCTTGATGGGTTGATAGGTCGTGGCCAGGGCCAGGGCAAAAGCGGCGACATCGCCGCTGGTCAGACCCCACCGCCCCTGGATGACCATCAGGCTGCCCAGCACGATCATGCCAATGGCGACACCGGCGTTGAGCGTCTCCACGAGACTCGTTGCGATGGCCCGGTTTTTCTCGACCTTCAGATTTCGGCGGAAGAATTTCTCGGCTTCTCGAGTGAAGGCCCGGTTCTCGAGTTCTTCGCCGCGGAAGGCCTTGATGACCTTGATCCCGGAGAGAATCGAAAGGAGTCGATGAACCACCTCGGCGTGTTGCTCCTGTCGCCGCCGGGATTTTGTATGAATCTTGCGGCCGAAGACGGCGAGAATTCCGACGATCACGGGAATCACGATGAGCGAGACCAGGGTCAACTGCCAGGAGATGTAGAGAAGGGACGCGACTCCGAAGGTGATCATGATGGCTGCCTGCAGGAATTCGAAGTAGAAGAGTTCGATGCCCTGTCGGCTGGCCTCCGAATCGGAGAGCGCTCGGGTCAGCGTGTCTCCCCCGCGCGCCTCGTGGTGAAACGAGAGTGGGAGAATGAGGAGTTTCTGGGCCAGGCTTCTCTGGATGTCGACGGAAACACGCCCCATGGCATAGGCGAGCAGATAGGTGCGGGCGTAGAGGGCCAGGGGGAGAGCAATCACGATGATCAACGACAGCTTCACGATCCAGGCAAAATCGGCTCCCACCCGGGCCATGACCTTCGCGTCGTGCTCCTGGAGTCGTTCTTCGGCCGCCAAGGCTTCCGTGGAGGAGATTGAGTTTGAGTCGGAAGGAGTCGTGGCGAGTCCCGGCTCGGGGGCGTGGGTGTGGGGCGACGGAGTTTCGCTGTCGCTGCTGGAGCCGAAGCCGATATCCGGCAACCAGTCGCGGGTTTCGGACGACACGGCCTGGAAGGGCATCAGGACATCGTCAAGGAGGGGTTTCATGAGCAGCGCCCGCCCATAGCGGCCCCCGGCAAAGATTAGCGAGCAGACGAGGGCGATCCCGATGAGCCACAGGTACGGCTTCGAGTAGCCACCCATCCTGCGGGCGACCGAAAGAATTTTCCCAGGTTGCTGAGCGGAGAGCTTGGCTCCCATCTCGATTCCGTCCTCTTCGCTTGGCCGACTCGGAGCCGTATCGACTACGACAGTTCGGAGGCGATGGCGTCACCGCCTCGCCAGCCCAGCAGCAGATCCCCTTCGAGGCCGAGTCCCCCGATCTCGGACCGGTCCAGACGGTACACCGGCGGACGCGAACTCACCCGTAGCGGGACCTGGGTTGGCCAGCCCAGTTTTCGCGGAGGGTCTTCGAGCCAGTTGTCGTCGTCCCAGCGGGGGCGTCGACTGCTGGAGCGCGTCATGCTGCCGTTTTCAAAGGGAAAAAGAAGTCGGACGCGTTTTTCGATCCGAGCCTCGACGGCTTCGATCTTCTCGCCATCTTTCGACACGGAGGCGCCCACCAGGTGACAGTCCCCGGTATTTCCGTCGCTGCCGAAGATCGAGAGGGTGACGGCGGGACCGGTCTCCGGGGCGTTTGTCTCGGGTTCCTCCAAGTCGAGCAACGGATGACTGTCGCCCACCAGGATCAGGTTCTGTCCCATTCCCGCCGGAATCGAGTCTTTCGGCGCTTTCCAGTGGAGCGTGATTCGGCGGCGCGTTGGCCGTTTCTCGGCGAGAAACGAAGGAATCGGTTCTTGCTCCAACGCGGTCGAGAGAGCGGCGCCGGAGGCCGCCACCACGAGGGCGCGGCCGAGCCAGAGTTCGCGACCCTTGCCGATGCTCAGTCCCGGATGGCCGCCGGCCGAGACGAGTTGAAAGCGTTCGTCGGTCGTTCGAAATTCGCCGAAGTGAGCCTCGACCCGCCGCCGGAGCAACCCGTGGAGCCAGGGGGGACCGTGCTTCAGTTCGACTCCGCCGGACAGGAGCGATCCCAGAAGCCGTGCCCGGGCCTCAGACGAGGGCGGAGTCGATGCGCGGTTCGAAAGCGTTTCAATGATGGTCTCGAAGAGTCGCGCGAGTCTCGGGGGAGCATTGTGAATCTGCGGGGGGAGGCCCCGCCCGAAGGCGTCGACGGTGGGGCTGCGCAAGCGGCTGCGGCGACCGGTGTAGACCAGTGGCGATTCGAGCATGGCCTTTCGTTCGGCTTCGGCCGCGCGCTCCAGGGCCTGGAGGAGGGGCTGTGTTTCGGCCGGGTTCGCCAGTCCCCAATGTTCGATTTCGTCCTGCGTGAGGTTGGGGGTTCCCAGGTCCATTCTCATGTTGGGAGCGACAACCTGGAACGCCCTTGCGGTGGGTTCGAGTCGTCGGCGCTCGATCAGGGGAACTCCCAGCTCGCGAAGAACTTCGTCGAGCACTCCGGACTTGCGAAGGCCCGCGTGAAAAAACGGCTCGCGGAGTCCCGGGAATGCATCGTGGGCCGCGGCTTCTTCGACGATGAGTACACGCTGTCCCGCCATGCCCAGACGCGTCGCGGCGACGAGTCCTGCGATCCCACTGCCCAGGACGATGACGTCCCAGCGACGTGCCCGGGGGCCCACCGTCTTCGAGACCACCGGGAGGGTGCCCATCAGCTCCTTCCGAGAAAACCCGGGTCGATCGCGAGCGGGTGGTCATCGGCGTCCTTGCGCTCGATTTCGCCGATGACGTAGGCGCGTTCCCCCAGCCCGCCGAGGCGCTGGGCAATGTCTTCGCACTCGCTCCGGGGCACGATCAGGATCATGCCGATACCGCAGTTGAAGACCCGAAGCATCTCGGACTCGGGGAGTTCGGCCTGTTCCTGGAGCCACCCGTACACCCCGGGGCGGGGCCAGGAGTCGGTGTCAATGCGCGCGCGAACGGCCTTGGGGAGAACCCGGGGCACGTTTCCGTCGAATCCACCGCCCGTGACGTGGACGATACCGTTGACGGAGAAGTCGCGAAGTACGTTGAGAATCGGTTTTACGTAGATTCGAGTCGGCGCCAGGATGGCACTGGCCAGCGTCGTGTTCAGGTCTGGATTCTCTGCGAACAGGTCGACCCGACCGGCGCGGATTCCCTCCTCCACCACCTGCCGTACAAGCGAGTATCCATTGCTGTGGAAGCCGCTCGAGGCGAGGCCCAGCAAGACGTCGCCTTCGCCGATGCTCGAGCCGTCGATGACGAGATCGCGTTCGACGACGCCCACACTGAACCCGACGAGTTCGACCTCCCCGGGCGGGTAGACGCCGGGCATGGTCGCGGTTTCCCCTCCGAGGAGGGCGCACCCCGCGCGCCGGCAGCCTTCGGCCAGGCCCCGGAGTGTTTCGGCCGCGATCTCGGTGTCGAGTTTTCCCATCGCGAGGTAGTCCAGGAAGATGACAGGCTCGCCCCCCTGTACGACGAGGTCATTCACGACCATGGCGACACAATCGATTCCGATGGTGTCGTAGCGCTGGATCTGCGCCGCCAACTTGAGTTTCGTGCCCACGCCATCGGTGGCGCTGACGAAGATGGGGTTTTTGTACCGGTCGGGGGTCTTGAAGAGCCCGGCGAACCCTCCCACGGAAGAAAGGACTTCGGGCCGGAAGGTGCTTCGCGAGATCTCCTTGACCTCGTCGATGAAGGCCTCGTCATGGTCGAGATCGACGCCGGATTGGGCGTAGCGCGGCGCCGAAGGGGAGTTCTCCTCCGGGGCCGTCGAGGCCTCGGGGGGGGGTCCGCTTTCTTCAGAGTCCTTGGCGTTCCGCCTTGCCACGCCGCATTGGTAGTTTAGGGGCATTGCCGCTGTCAACGTCGGGCGAGTCGGCCCGGGGAACCTGTTTCGGCGTGCTAGTTTCATCGAAGTGAGGATCGCGGTCGTCATACCCACCCTCGATGAGGCTGACGAGATCGCGGGAGCCATCCAGAGCGCATCCGGACCGGATATCGAGATCTGGGTCGTCGACGGCGGGAGTCGCGACGGCACCGGGGACGTGGCGCGATCTCTGGGGGTCCACGTGATCTCGTCCGCGCCAGGTCGTGCGGTGCAACTCCAGGCGGGATTTGAGCGCACCTGCGCGGAGGCGGTGGTGTTTCTCCACGCCGATACGCGCCTGCCGCCGGGGTATGACCGGGAAATTGCTGCAGCCCTTTCAGATTCGGACACCGTGGGCGGCGCCTTTCGGTTCGGTTTTGATCGCGTCGACGGCCTGGGGTTGCGGATTGTTGAAGCCGGAGCCCGCCTCCGGAGCCTGCTGGGGTGGCCTTATGGAGACCAGGCCCTGTTCTCCCGCCGAAGCGTTCTCGCATCGCTCGGGGGGGTCCCCCAGGTTTCCCTGATGGAGGACCTGGACCTGGTCCGACTCCTTCGCAGGCGGGGGCGGTTTGTCGGCCTGGATCGCACCGTTCAAACGTCGGCCCGGCGCTATCGCGACCGGGGCGTCGCGCGAACGGTGCTGCGCAATGCCGTCGCGGTGACGGGGTGGTGCTTCGGAGCCGACCGGGAGCGGATCCAGAGTTGGGTGGCCCGATGACACCGCCGGTGACGGCAGGGGGCGAGAGTCCGGTGCGTCATGCCTGGCGGCGTTTGTCGTATTACCTCCGCCGGAATCGGGCCTTCTACATCCTTTGTGGAATTTCGATTCTCATCTACAACGCGGCTTTCGTTTTGATTCCGATCCTGGTCGGTCGAGTCGTGGCGGCGGCCGAGGGCGATCTCGGCCGCGAAGAAGTCGGTCTCCGTTCGGCGACACTGCTTGTCGTCGTGGGGTGCGGTGCGGTGGTCCGATATTTTTCCCGCACCCTCGTTTTCAATGCCGCGCGGGAAGTCGAATACGAGATTCGAAACGACCTTTTCGATCATCTCCAGTCGCTTCCGCAATCCTTCTTTTTTCGATGGCGCACGGGCGATCTCATGAGCCGCTGTGTGAACGACCTGAACGCCGTTCGACTGCTCCTGGGGCCTGGATTTCTCAGCATGATCCAGACCCCGATTCTCTTTCTCGGCGTCTTTATCGCGATGTTTGTCATGAGCCCGATCCTGACACTCCTCGTCATTGCGCCGTATCCCTTTTTCGTATTCATTGCGCGCGCCTTTGGGCGTTCTCTTCACGGTCGAAGCATGGACGTTCAGGTCGGACTCGCCGATCTCTCGAACCATCTCCAGGAGTCCATTTCGGCGGCGGCGGTGGTGAAGGCGTACGCCATGGAAGATCGACAACGGGAGGTTTTTTCCGAGTCCAACCAGTCCCTGCTCGAACGGCACCTGGCCCTGGTTCGCGTGAACGCCGCTCTCCCCACGATCATCACCCTGCTGCCCGCACTGGGGATGGTGGCGGTCCTCGCCTACGGGGGGAACATGATGGCTCGTGGAGAGATGACACTGGCGGTGTTCTTTACCTTTGCCATGTACATCTACCAACTCACGTTTCCCACGTTCATCATGGGCTGGGTGGTGGCTCTCGTTCAGAGAGGGGCGGCTTCCCTGGAACGTATCGACGAGATCTTGTCGACCGATCCTTCGATTGCCGACCGGGAAGACGCGGAGCCGATCGAACGACTTGCGGGCGAGATCGAATTCCGCGGTTTGGATTTCAGCTACGGGGTGGAGGATCGGAAGCCGGCCCTGTGCGGGATCGACATCCGGGTTCCGGCCGGTACCAGTCTCGGGGTCGTGGGACCTGTAGGCTCGGGGAAGACCACGCTGGCCTCGGTGATCCCGCGGCTCTTCGAAGTTCTCCCGGGGCAACTCTTCCTGGATGGAACCGATATCAACCGGATTCCCCTGGACACGCTGCGTTCGTCCATCGCCATGGTGCCCCAGGATTCTTTTCTCTTTTCGATGTCCCTGGCCGAGAACATCGCTTACGGGCTTCCCGAGGCCGATCCCGACCAGGTGTCCGAGGCGGCTCGTCGGGCCCAGCTCGCCAAGGACGTCGTGGATCTTCCCGGGGGCTACGCCACGTTGGTGGGTGAACGGGGGGTCATGCTTTCAGGCGGGCAGCGGCAACGGACTGCGTTGGCCCGGGCGCTGGCTCTGCGCCCAAGCATCCTGATCCTGGACGACACTCTTTCCGCGGTCGACGCTGAAACGGAAGCGTCGATCCAGGCGGAACTCAACGAGTTCTTTGCCGGGCTGACGGTGGTGGTGGTGGCAAGCCGGGTCAGCACCGTCCAGGCGTGCGACCAGATCGTGGTCCTCGACGAAGGGGAACTGCGCGAACAGGGGACGCACGAGGAATTGCTGGCCGCGGGGGGGCTCTATGCCGCCCTGGCCCGGGAACAAAGGCGTTCGGGCCGTGAGGCGGTTTCGAACCCAGTGGAGGCGCGCCCATGAGCGAGAGCTTTGGCGGAGACCTGCACGAGGAAGAGGTGCTGGGGAAGGCGTACGACACGCGCCTCATGAGGCGACTCTGGACTTTCGTCAAACCCTACCGCTGGCAGGTGGTCGTGACCCTGCTCCTGGTCGGGCCCCTTTTCCTCCTCGAACTTGCACCGGCGTGGATCATCAAGCAGGGACTCGACGAGGCGCTTCACGAGGGCGGGCCTTCTCCCTGGTTTTCGTTTCTCGGGCCGGCGGGCTCAGTGCAGGCTTTCGTGGGGCTGGCGGTTCTGTATTTCGGGATCTCGATTCTCGGATCGGTTCTGCAGTACGCGAACATGGTCTTGATGGCGACGACCGGCCAATTCGCCATGCGGGATCTTCGGGCGACGGTTTTCGATCACATTCAGAGTCTCCACCTCGGCTTTTTCGATCGAATCCCGGTGGGACGACTCGTGACGCGGGCGAGCAACGATGTCGAGAACGTCTCGGAGATGTTCTCGGCCGGGATCGTGGCGCTCGTTACCGACGTCTTCAAGATGGTGGGTTTCGCGGTCGCGTTGTTTCTCGTCAACCCGAAGCTCGCGCTCTGGACCTTTGCGGTCGTGCCGTTTCTCGTGGTGGCGGCGGTGATTTTCCGCCTCAAGGTTCGAGAAGCGTTTCGGTTGGTCCGTGTCCGAATCGCCAGGATCAATACCCACACCCAGGAAACGATTACTGGGATGAAGGTCGTGCAACTCTTTACGCGGGAGAAGCGCAACCTGGCGGATTTCGACGAAATGAATTCCAGTCACCGGGATGCCTGGAAGATGTCGATCCGGTACGACGCGCTTCTCTTTTCTTCGGTGGAAGCGGCGCAAAATATCACGATCACGATCATCGTCTGGTACGGCACGGGGATCGCCGAGGCGGGGGTGATCTACATCTTCATCGATTGGATGCGGCGCTTCTTCATGCCGCTGCGCGATCTTTCGGCCAAGTACTCGGTCATGCAGTCGTCGATGGCGAGTTCGGAGCGGATCTACGAACTCCTCGACACCGCCCCCGGCGTCGCCGATCCGGTCCGTCCCGCCGAACTTCCACCCGCCGAGCGGCGCGGGGGCACGGTGGAATTCCAGAACGTGTGGTTTCGCTACGGGCCCGACTCCGATGCGGCAGACGACGACGAGGGCTGGGTCCTTCGCGATGTGTCATTCCGCGTGGAGCGGGGAGAGCGCGTGGCCTTCGTGGGAACCACCGGGGCGGGCAAGACGACGCTGATCAAGTTGCTGATCCGGTTCTACGACGTGACCCGCGGGCGGGTCCTGGTGGATGGGATTGATGTCCGCGAATTGGCCCAGCGCGATCTGAGACGACGGGTGGCCACCGTGTTGCAGGACGTGGCGGTCTTTAGCGGCAGCCTGGAGGACAACATCACTCTGGGGCGAAAGGATCTCGGGGAGACCGCGGTTCGGAAGTGCGCCGAGGCGGTCCAGGCTTCGCGGTTCATTGCGGCCCTTCCCGCGGGATATGACACCGAAGTACGGGAGCGAGGCTCGAACTTCTCGGCGGGCCAGCGGCAACTCCTCTCCTTTGCCCGGGCCCTCGCCCACGGGGGCGAGGTCCTGGTCCTGGACGAGGCCACCAGTTCCATCGACCGCCAGACCGAGGCGTGGATCCAGCGCGGCATCCACACCCTCATGGAAGACCGAACCTTCATCGCCATCGCCCACCGCCTGTCGACCATTCGCGATGTCGACCGGATCTACGTCGTGGATGGGGGCGAACTCGTGGAAGCGGGGCGTCATGAAGAATTGCTGGCCCGCAATGGCGCCTACGCTCAGCTCTACCGGCTGCAGATTGACCACCCGGAGGGGACAGGGGCGGCGAAGGCCTGATTTTAGAGCATTTCGTGCTTGCCAAAGGGCCCCGGGCAGTGTTTCATAAGGAGACCCCCCTTTTGGCTGGCTCCGCTTGGCGGAGCATATCGATGTCGTTGAGTGATCGTCAGTTCGGCGTGGCTCGATCTGCGGGTTTCACCGAGGGGCGATCCAGGTTCTTTTGAGGGCCGGGTGCGGATCAAAGCTCTTCATCTTCACGGGTTCAAGTCGTTCGTTGACCGGACGGTTTTCACCTTCGATGAAGGCATCACCGCAGTGGTGGGTCCCAACGGATGCGGCAAGTCGAACGTGGTGGATGCCATCCGATGGGTCATGGGCGAGCAGTCGCCCACCCGTCTTCGTGGCACAGCGATGGGCGACGTGATCTTCGGCGGTGCAGAAAACCGCCCGGCTATCGGAATGGCGGAGATCACGCTCACGTTCGACAACTCCGACGGGCAGGCTCCCCCGGCTTTTGCCGCGTACGGGGAGATCCAGATCAATCGCCGACTCTATCGGTCCGGAGAGTCGGAATACCGCCTGAACAACACGCCATGCCGACTGCGTGACGTGCACGATTTCTTCCGCGACACGGGGATCGGCGTCAAGGGCTACACGATCGTCGAGCAGGGCCGCGTCGCAGAGATCGTGTCTGCCCGGGCCGAGGATCGGCGAATCCTGATCGAGGAAGCGGCCGGAATCAGCAAGTACAAGGCGCGTCGCCGAGAAGCCGAGTCGAAGATTTCGTCCACCGAACAGAACCTCACGCGGGTCGACGACGTTCTCGGCGAGGTGCGTCGGCAGATTTCGTCGCTCGAACGGCAGGCACGCCGAGCGTCTCGATACAAGCGGTTGCAGGAGACCCAGCGAATTCTCGAACTCTCGCTGGCGGTCGATGAACGCCGGGAGTTGGAGAGCGTCGTCGAAAGGGAACGGGGGCGGTTGACGGAACTCCAGGGCCGGGTGGAACAACTCGAGAACCAGGATTCCCGTTCCGAACTCGAGATCGAGGAAAGACGGATCGCGGTAGCCGAGTCGGAGAAGGCGGCATCGGCTGGGGCCGAGAGCCTCTACGCCTTGCGCAGCCAGATCAAGGAACTCGAGGGATCCATCGATCTCGCGCGTCGCGAGCGCGAGGGCATCGAGCAGAGCAACCGGGGTCGCCAGCAGGAGCTCGAGACCTTGACGGCTCAGCGCCAGAAGGCGGAACTCGACGCGGGGGTGGCGAGAAGCGAACTTGCGAACCTGGACGATGCGCTGGCTGGCGAGCGGCGAGGGGTCGAGACCGCCGAATCCGAGGCGCGGCTCGCGTCAGACGAACTTCGCGATTTCGAGGGGAAGCGCGAAGCGTCCAACCGCGCACTGGTCGAGGTTCTCACCTCCATGGCTCGAGCCGAAGATCGACTTTCGGCACTGGATGACCGACACGTGGAGGTGGACCAGAAGCTGCGCAGCGCGGAGCGCGAGATCGAAGTCCAGCAATCGCTGGTGGCGGAGGCCGATCGCGATCGAAATGAAATCGAGCGAGGGGTTCACGGGCTGCTTTCCGAACGCGACCGGGTGCAGGAGTTGCTCCTGGGGGCCTTGAAACGCGAAGAGAAAGCCTCTGCGGGGCTGCGAGACAAGCTTCAGCGCCTCCAGGAGGTGCGGGAGAAGGTCGAGGCACGCCGGGTCCGGCAGCAGTCGCTGGAGGAGTTCATCGAGACCCGGGAGGACGTCTCCGAGGGCAATCGTCACCTCTTGTCCCAGGGAGACGAGGCGACGGGACGTTTTGGGTTGCGCGGGTTGGTGCGGGATCAGTTGATGCCGGATCGAGAGGTGGAGCGGGCGGTCGACTCTGTTCTGGCCGAGCGGGCCGAGGCGATCGTGGTGGACCGTGCGGCGAGCGCGGTGGACGCATTGAGGGCCCTTCGCGAGCAAGGGGCTGGGCGTGGACTGTTCCTGGTGGAGCCATCGGCGAGTCCGATGTCGGCTGGAATTGTTCCCATGGGAGAACCGCTGCTTGATCGGGTGGCGACCCGTGACGGCTACGAGTCGGTGGCGAGGGCTTTGCTGGCTGACGTCTACCTGGTAGAGACCTTGCAAGAGCCGGTCGACGCGTTTGGAGCCTCGGACCTCCCCGCGACCTTCGTCACTCCCGAAGGCGACGTGCTGACCCCGGGCGGGATCGTTCGGAGTTCCGTAGAAGCGGGGAGTAGCGGCTCCCTGGGTCGGATGAGAGAACTTCGCGAGTTGGTCAGCGAGGTGACTTCCCTCGAATTGCAGGTCCGCGAGTGCGAGGGGGCGCATCGGGAAGCCGAGCAGGAACTCGCGAACATCAACGACGAACTCGATAATTATCGCAACCGGCACCACACGGCGGCTCTCGCCGTGGCCAATCGCGAAAAGGATCTCGAGCGCTCCACGGAGCGAATGAAGAGTCTCGGGGATGTTCACGAAGGACGGATCGCGGAGCGTTCGGATCTTTTCGAGACCACCAACACGTTGGTCGCCGATCGCGAGCAACTCGTGGTCGAGGTGGAGCGGCTCAGGACGGAGCAGGTGACCCGCCAGCGGGAAAGTGATGGGATCGTTCTGCGAATCAGCGCCGCCGGACGCGAGAGGACGCGATTGGAGAGTCGCGTCGCGGAACTCAAGGTCGGGTACCAGGGAAGGGTGGAATCCCGGGGGCGGCTGCAGGAGACGCTTGAGCGTTCGGAGTCGGCGCTTGGCGAGACGACCGAGTGGATGGATCGCCGCGATCGGGAGATCCTGGCGGCCACCGAGCGAGACCGTTCTCTGGCCGGAGAGGTTGAAGTCGCGGAGACGGGGCTGGCTGCTCGACTTCGCGAGGAAGAATCGGCGCGACTGGAGAGCGAGCGCCTGCGGGAAGCGTACGACGCCCAGGCCCAGTCGGTTCGCGTTCTCGAGAGCGCCCTGCGCGAAGCGCGGAGCGAGCTTCATGCCGCCCGAGAGGAGGCTTCGACGGCGGATCTGGCGGTTCGAGAGAGCGAACTGCGCCTGAGCCACCAGGGCGACGCGATTCGGGACAAGTGGGGAGTGGATCTCGCGCACTGGAAACTGCCTTCTCTCGAAGAGGTTTCACCCGAATTGGCCGCCGGAGAGGCCGGGGAAGCGCCCGCCGAAGAGGGGGCGGACGCTGGGGAAGCCTCCGACGAAGAGGAAATGGCTTCCGCTTCGGAGCTCGGCGAGCTGCGGCGCAATGCCGAGTTGGCCAGGAAGCCCCAGGCCGAGCGAACGCGCGAACTTGAGCGTGTTCGAAACGGGTTGCAGTCCCTGGGAGACGTGAATCTCGGGGCGATCGAGGAGCATGAAGAACTGGCTGAGCGCTTCCGCTTTCTCTCGGAGCAGAAGGCGGACCTGGAAACCACGATCCAGTCGCTACGGGAGGCGATTTCGCGGATCAATCGTACGAGCCGACGGCGTTTCCGGGAGACCTTCGAGGAAGTGAGTCGGCGTTTCTCAGAGAATTTCCCGAGGCTCTTTGGCGGCGGAAAGGCCAGCCTCGAGTTGACCGAAGCCGACGACGTGCTGGAAGCGGGCGTCGACATCATGGCGATGCCTCCCGGCAAGCGGCTTCAGAACGTGAATCTTCTCTCCGGTGGGGAGAAGACGATGACGGCCCTGGCGCTTCTTGTCGCGGTGTTTCAAGTCCGGCCCTCGCCCTTCTTTCTCCTCGACGAAGTCGATGCGGCCTTGGATGACAGCAACGTGGGCCGCTTCAACCAGTTGATCCGCGAAATGTCGTCGAGCAGCCAGTTCCTGATCATCACCCACAATAAGCAGACCATCGAAGTAGCCGATGTGCTCTATGGCGTGACGATGGAGCAGAAGGGCGTGAGCAAGCTCGTGGCGGTCGAACTGAACTAAACCGCCGCCCTGGCGTCTTTCGCGGCGCCCCGGTGCTGTTATCTTCGGCCGCCATGGGCATCGAGATCACGGTCGGCCTCCTGCTTTCCCTGCTGGGGATACCCCTGTTGGGGTTTCTTCTCGCGCTGCCGAGCCGAATGCGCTCGCCCGATTCGAGGCCGAAGCGGGTATCCACGCTGGAGAGTGGTCTCGAGGTCGATGCGAGCGCGGAGGCGGCTCTCGGGGTCCCCACGGCCCCCGAACCCATTTCGCCCGCGGAGACGGTGGAAGCTCCGCCGGAAGCGATTGCGCCCGAGCCGGAGGCGCCTTCCGAGCCGTCTCGCCCCAGCCTCCGGAGTCGCCTCGTCGGAACGCGCCAGGCCCTGACAGGTCGACTTTCGGGGCTTCTTTCCGGGGGCACGGTGGACGCGGGGCTGCTCGAGGAACTCGAGGCGATTCTTTTCACGGCCGACCTGGGCGTGGCGACCGCCCAGGATCTCCTGGACACCGTGCGGAAGCAGGCCAGTGGTGCGCCGACCCAACGCGTTCGGGAGGTGCTTCGGGGCGCCGTTCTCGAGAAGCTCCAGCGCGTGGAGCCCCGGGGCGAACCGCTGCAAACCTCGGCCGCGCCGCACGTGATCCTGGTTCTCGGCGTAAACGGCTCCGGGAAGACGACGACGATCGGCAAGCTGGCGGGCCGCTATCGGGCTGCGGGCAAACGGGTTCTGCTCGGTGCGGGCGATACGTTTCGCGCGGCGGCGTCCGATCAGCTCGAGGTCTGGGCCGATCGAGTGGGTTGCGAAATCGTCAAGGGTTCACCGGGCGGGGATCCGGCTTCCGTCGCATTTGATGCCGTCCGCGCTGCGTCTGCCCGCGGGGTGGATGTCGCGCTGATTGATACCGCGGGGCGCCTGCAAACGCGGCGTGACCTGATGGACGAACTCGGCAAGATTTCCAAGGTGATCAGTCGCGAGATCGAAGATGCGCCGCACGAAACGCTGTTGGTCCTGGATTCCAATACCGGCCAAAACGCCATTTCCCAGGCCAGGCTGTTCGCCGAAGTCACCGAACTGACGGGCCTCGTGCTGACAAAGCTCGACGGTACGGCGAAGGGCGGCGTGCTCGTGGGCCTGGCCGACGAATTTGAAATTCCGGTGAGGTATATCGGCGTGGGCGAGGCGGTGGAGGATCTTCAGGATTTCGAAGCCGAGGCGTTCGTGGATGCAATCCTTGAGTCCTGATCGCGAAGGGAAATCGCAATGAGCCGGTACGTGATGGCCCTGGACCAGGGAACGACCTCGTCCCGGGCATTGCTCTTCGACCGGTCGGGACAGGTTTGCGGCGTCGGTCAACGGGAGTTCGCGCAGCACTTTCGCCACCCCGGCTGGGTGGAGCACGACGCAGAGGAAATCTGGAACAGCCAGGTTGCGGCGGGGCGCGAGGCCCTCGAAGCCGCAGGTGCGAGCGCTGGGGATGTTGCGGCCATCGGGATTACCAACCAACGTGAAACGGCGGTCGTATGGGACCGTGCCACGGGTGAGGCGATTCACCCGGCCGTGGTCTGGCAGTCTCGCCAGACGATTTCGATCTGCGATGAACTTCGTGCGCGCGGTCTGGACGAAGAAGTGCGG
>JAZAOF010000217.1:0-7550 GCA_036228265.1 Myxococcota bacterium
ATCAACATCCGTTCGGGCTTCCAGTTCAGCACCTTGTCTCGCGCTTCGCGAGCCAAGTGCCGACGAAAGAAGGTCATCTTCCACTCGCGGGGGGTGCTTCCGGCTTCTCCGACAACGCCGACGAGTCGGAGGATCATAGCCTTTACCCATGGAAAGTCCGCGGGGTCATGCCGTTGCACCAGGTCGCAGAGAATGATCGTCCGGGACGGGCGGTGCCAGAACACCACCTCTTCCAGCGCGAGCGAACCCCGGAAGATCACCTGTTCGATCTCTCTGGCCCAGGCGGGAGGCGCGCTATCGCCGAGTTCGGCGTCGAAGGCGATGTTCGGCTTTCGCATCGCGAGTCCGGGCGGCGCGTAGAGTTTCGCGTCGGGGTAACGCTCGGCCCATTCCGCCAGGAAGAGGTGGTGCAGCTTGTTCGGGGAGACGATGTGTCGAACAGGTCCGATGGCGTCCACCGCACGCGCGAGCTCGGGCGTGAGGGCGACCGGCGACCACACCCAGGCGCTCCCATCCTGGAGACGGGCAACCGCCATGCGGGTCGGGTAGGGGATCCCGAAAAAGGGGACACAGGGGCCGTCGGCCAGGTAGAGCGAGGGTCCGAACTCTTCGAGCATGTTCGTATCCTAGAGCCGGAGCCGCAGGTCAGCCATCGCGCGCTCTACTTCGGGGGGACGGTGTTTCCCCAGCGCTCGTTCCAGGCGCGGATGTGGCGCCTGGCTCTCTCGAGTTCCGGGGCGATGAGGGGTTCCAGTCCGGCTTCTTCCAGGTAGGGTTCGAGGCGCCCGAGAAAGGTCGCCGGTTCGACTCGAGCCTCGAACAGGGTGTCCGGCGGGGGCGGCTCCGCGGGCCAGTAGCGGTAGTCGATCAACGTGACCCCGCCGTCTCTCAGGTTTTCGAGGGTCACGCGGCTCGGTCGCCAGTGTCCTCCCAGTTGCTGCTCAGAATGCAACCGGTAGTGTTTAAGCGGGCCTGCAGAGTCCTCGTACACGAGCTCGCGAACGATGTTCTTCGCGGTATCGACGACGATCCTCAAATCGGTGTAACCGAGCTCTTCGGCGATTTGGTCGTCGCGCGGGCAGGCGCGAACCACGACCGGTTTTCCCGGGTCGGAGTCCTCGCTCCCCGGTCCGAAGTGGTAGAGATCGACCGGGAGGTACCCCCGGGAGTCCGAGTAGGTGAGCACGGTTCCGGGTACTACCATTCGCCGCGCCCGGGACACGAGCTTCGTGAAGGTGCGAAGCGCGGGTAGGTAGAGCCACATCTCGTCCGGCTCGCGGGCCTTCCTGAAGTCGCGGATCAGCAGCGTCGTACCCGCGAGGCGACCCGGACCGGAAAAGACGTAGAGAATCTCGGTTTTCTCTTCGTCGCTCGAAAATACGCCCCACAAGGTCTTGTCGGACATTGCCTTCCGCGTATCCGAAATCTTGACGTGGACGATTCGATCTCCGTCGCGTTGCTGCGCTTCCGCGGCTCTCATGATTTGTGTAGTGGCTTCGTCGGGAGCGCAGTCTGCGGAGGCGTCGGGCGAGATACCGACCACCAGGAAGACCAACGCGAGCCCGGGGACGAAGCGTGCCAGGCGTGGGAGGAACGAGAAGGTGGCGAGAAAACACAGCAGGATAGAGCTGGCGAGGAGCAACCCCAGGCTGTGATTGGGCTTGAGATTGGAAAAGCACAGCGATGCAAATCCCAGCGCGAGGACCACGACGTTCCAGCGCAGGGCCGAGCCGGCCTTCGCCACCATCGCCTCGAGCGCGGACCGGTCGTCACGGCCCGACACTCGCTCGTGCTGGTATCCGTGAAGAAAGTGGATTCCGAAGTCGACCCCCACACCCAGGGCCAAGCTGGCGAACATGCTGGTGGCAATCCCGAGGGGGAAGCCCAGGATCCCCATGGCTCCGAGCAACGCGGTTGTCGTTGCGCAGACTGGAATCATCGCGATGAGGCCCCGGGGGCTTCGGAAAAAAAGAATCAAGCTGAGCGCAACGCAGGCAAAGACCCAGCCGATCGATCGCAGTTGTCCACGCACGACCTCCTCCACGACGGCTCCGGCCACGGGCAGGTCTCCGCTGAAATGAGAATCGACGAGCCCCTCAATTCCCTGCAATCGATCCTCGAGGAAGTTTCGAAGCTCCAGCGACCTCTCGTAGTTCGAGTTCTGCACGAACAGGCGAATCCGCGCCGCATCCCCGGCGTCGGTCAGCAGTTGCCGCAGCCGCAGGCTTCCCCCGGCCATCTCAGCGAGGCTCGACAGATCCGAGCCCGATCTTTCGGGCAACTCCAACAGAGTCAAATTGTCGTCCAGCGAGCGGGCGACCTCGGAGAGAGGGGTGAGGTAGCTCAGGGTTCCCCCGAGGTGGGGGGCGTCCCCCGTCGCGTCCAGGACTTCGATCACACTCGCGATGCCCGCGCTGCTGTAGAAATAGTCGGGCTCGGCTGTGAGGACGATGTCGAAGCGGTAGCTCCCCCAGAAGTTGTCGTTGAAGTCGCGTTCCGCCGTCGCGAGTTCCGACCTGGGGTCGAAGTTGTCGATCCAGGAGTCCTGGACCCTCAACACCGAAAGGCCGGGCAGGCACACGACGAGAACGCCGCACCCAACGGTCAGCGCGAGGCCTGGCCGCCGCAGGGTCCAGCGACTGAACCGGCTGAGACCGGGTCCGCCGGACCCGGTGTCGCCCACGGGATCGCGACTTCGCCAGGCGCTGGGTAGGCTCACCAGCAGAGCCGGAATCCAGCAGAAACTCAACAGCATCGCAGCGAGGATGCCCAGGGAGGCGAAGATCCCGAAGTCACGCAGGGGCTCGATGCCCGCCGATAAGAAGGCCAGGAAGCCGAACGCCGTCGTCACCGAGGTCATGACGATCGGGGGTCCCACTTGCTGGAGTGCTTCGATCACGGCTTCCTCTACTGGGAGGCCGGGTCCCAGCGAGCGGAAGCGCTCGAGCAGGTGGATCTCGTCCGTAATCGAGATCGCCATCAAGACCACGGGCAAGACGGTGGTCACGAGCGTGACCGGGACTCCGGTCCAACCCATGGCTCCCAGCGTCCAGACCAGGACGATTCCCGACTCGGCCAGCGGGATCGCGATTCCCGCCGCGTCGCGAAAGATCAAGAATAGAAGGCCAGCGATCACGAGCAGCATGAAGGGAACCAACACAGCGAGATCGCTCAGCACCAGGCTCCCAAGGGTCGTTTCTGCAACCGTCGGACCCGTGAGCCTCAGCGTGTACGATGGCGTCCGGGCCGATTGAGACGCGGCCCAGGCATGCAGTTCGGCGACGATCTCGCGGACCTCGCGATCCTCGGCCAGCGGTACGTAGAGCGCAGCCAGTCGGCCGCTCTTCGCCAACAGCAGGCCGTCGGTGGGTTCGAACTGGCGAAGGGTTGCGAGCCACCCGGCAAAGGCCTCCGGATCGGGCGGAATGTTGGCGAGGTGGTGGTCGACCGCGAGGCCGTCTGCCCGTCGCTCCAGCTTCACAAGGCCAGCTAGCGACTCGAGGCCGTGTCCCCGCACGCCGGGCAACGCAGCCAGCGAATCGTGGATCCGACGAAGATCGCGAAGTCCCTGGGGGAGGGCGAGGCAGGCCTTGGAACCGCGACAACCCACGAGTACGATCAGTTCGCGTGAGTCCTCGAAACGAGTTGCGTCGTGTTCATCATGGATCACCACCGCGCTCTGCAGCGGGTACAGGCTGCGACCTTCGGTGCGCAGTTCGAGCTGCGGCAATCCCGCCGCCGCCGCGAGGGTGACGATCGCTACCCCAACGAGCCAGCGGCGGGGATGCCCAACGGCGTGCTTTGCGAGCCAGAGCACGTGGCGCTAGCAGCGGGCCCTCCGCCGGGCCAACCAGGTGAGGTAGACCAGTGCGGACACTCCGAGCAGGCTGCTGTTCGGTTCCGGGGCAAGCAGGGGAACGTCGAACGAGCTTTGAGGCTCACCGACCCGGAAGTTCGACAGATCGCTCCTCGTCGTCAGCTTGGAGCTCTTCAGGTTGGCTTCGTTTCCGCCGCCCGCACCCTGAAGGATCAGGCTGAAATTGGTCCGTCCCATACCTGTAAAGATGACCACGTTACTGTCTCCGGAGGATTCACACCCTAGGTCATCGATCGTCGACTCTCCGTTGTAGAGGTGGTTTGTGGCAAAGACTCCGCTCGGGTTATCCAGGTTGTCTTGGTTGAAGGTCGCGGTGACCAAATCGATGAAGTCCTCCGCCTGCGAGCGCGGCCCATCGAACGTCTCGATCGAGTGCGAGGCTTGGGAGAAGATGCCGTGTCCGCAGGACTCCGGATCGGGATCCGCGTGGAAACCAAATTCATCCGAGTCCTCCCCGAAGAACCCGTGAATGTGCATGAACCCGCAATTGTCGCCCGGGTTCCCAACCCAATTCAGTAGCGTTGGGTCCACCTCCGGGAAGAAATTCCCCTCGGCCGCCAGCGAATTCGGGCAGGCGTACGGTCCGTGGTGGTCGCCTACCTGGGGGTTCGTGATGTCCGAGGTGTCATTGCACGTGGTGAAGGGGTCACCGCTGGCATCAAGTTCCGCGATCCCTGGGTTGAAACGGATGGCGGTCAACACCGAATCGTCTCCACATCCCTCTTGTTGGTTCAGGGGATTGAAGTCACCCAAGGGGTCGATTTCTACGATCACGGTCAGGGCGAGACACTTCAGGGCGTTCAATTCGTCGCTGTCGATGAGGCCGATGTCGTCTGCAGACGCGTACACCTGGAGGGGCTGCGCCGCGAAGCCGGGCATGGAATTACTGAAGTTTGTCACGAAAAGGTCGCCGGGCGAAGCCGGAAGGGACGCCAGCGTCGGGGATCCCGCAGCCAGAGAGAAGATCATGAAGTCGGAGAGCAGTGGCCCGATCGGGGGCATCTGGCTCGCGCCGCCGGGTCCCGGGCGAAGGACCGGGGACGGATACGCCGATTTCATCAGGCACATGGCGTCGATGTCGTCGCCGACCTGTAAGCCGATGTCGGCGGCCGAGGCGAAGACGGAGGCCACGGCCCCGGCTCCGGTCGTCACCAGGACGTCCGCCGCCGACGCCGCGAGGGCGATCAGCGTTGGGGAAAGGGGGGCGAGGCTATAAAAGACGGGAAGTTCGGGAATCCCGTCGCCGCCGAAGTCCACGGCGCTCGCGGGAAAGTTGTTGAGCGCGTCGAGATCGTCGGCGCTAGGTGCCGGGCCGGGGACCGGCACGAGCAGGTTGTCCTTGATGAGAAGCAGGTTATTGGCGTCGACGTACGTGATGAACTCGGCGCCCTGTTCGGTGTCGGTGGACGACTCCTGGAAGACTCCGGAACTCGGTTTGCCAATGGCGGTTGGATCCACCGAGAAAGCCAACCCACCCGTGTGATCCGGATCGTCGATGATATCGGTCCCGAACGAGAGGGCGTTCATGTCGTCCCCGTTCCGGAGGCCCAGGCCGGCGACGGTCAGCATCTCGTCGGTGGGCGGGGTCGGAAGCCCTAGGCCCGCGGCGGGATCGCGCGATCCCCCCGCGGCCAAGCTGAAGGTGGGGTCTTGCTCGGGATCGTGGGTACTCTCCCCCGAGATGATGGCCACGACGGGCCCGACGGTCCCCAGAACAACCAGTTGAATGCCACCGATCGGATGAGTGTAGGTGTCGAAGAGTGGCGGCAGCTTCATGAGGTCGAACACCTGGACCGTCACCGGATCGAGATTGATCAGCGTGGTTTCAAGTTGGATGAGTTCGATTTCGATGAAGACATCGAAGAAGCTGTCGGCGGGAAAAGCGGCGTCGGCCGTCTGGGCGCGCACTTCGCCAACCGAACTCGTTTCGGGGTTCACGCGCACGACCACGGCTCCACCCAAAAACTCGCCCCTTAAATCCATGGCGACGATTTCCGTGTCGATCACGTCTATGTCGCCATCCTTTCGAGGCGCACCGCGCAAAATGGTGACAGGACCCTCCAGTTGGATCACCTGCTTTCCAAATTCGGGGAAGTCCAACTCGAGTTCCATCGAGCTCGGGAAGGAGTCCAGTCCGGCGGGCGGGAAGCTTTGTGCGGTCGCCGTTGCACAGACTGTCAAGCTCGCCAGCGCTGCAAGGCAGGTCCAGTACACTCGGGTTCGCCCGAGTTCGAGGCGGCGGGTCCTGAGCGAGTTTCGACCTGATTCGAGCACGTGGCCTTGCATGCTGTTGCCTCCGGTGGGGAATTGATCCGGTGTTGCCCAGTCGCGTACTGGGGGTCATGTCTGCTCCTCGGGGTGGGAGAAGCGGCGAGCGCTGCGAGGCTCGCCGACCAGGTAACACCGACCACGGGGAGCTTTGAAATCATAGGAGAAGCCGGGCGCCAGCGGAAGAGAAGCTACGCGGAGATGGCGTGGCGCAAATTAAGATAGGGACGTTTCTCGGTGACTTTTGTACCGGGTCCTCGACTCGCGGGGTCCATGATAGAGTCAATGCCCCAGCGCCCCCCCCATGAAAATCCTTTGCGTTGGTGAACTGGACGTGTAGGTTGCCTCCGATGGATTGGAACCCCCCCAGCCAGCCAGGGTGTCGTGAAGTCCGACCGGCGGGGTCGGCGGTCGGAGCCACAGGCGCGAGGCGCCGATTCTTCGGCATCGATCCACGGGCGCTGCAATTCTCGACGCGGGGCTTCCTGGCGTCGGAGCCGGCGGTGGTCGCCGAACTCGAGCGCGTCGGTGGTAGTTTTGCGGCGGGCCACGGAATTGCCCTCGAGGATTGCGGTCCCGAGGTGCTCGCGACGAGGCTCGACACGATCGAGCCGCGCTACCGGGGCTTTGCCTACGAGGGGGCCGGCCTGGCGCTCGAGTTGCTCGACACGATCTCACCACTGCGGCGCGATCGCCTGCCGCGCTTCCTGGCTGGCGGCGGTGCGAGCCATACCTACATGGTTCACATCGGCGCGGGTTGGCTGTGGGCACGACTGAGACTGGGACCGGACCGTCGGCGCCGGCGTCTCGACCCCACGCTGGGGTGGTTGGCGCTGGACGGCTTCGGCTTTCACGAGGGCTTCTTCCACACCGAGAGGACCGTGTTTCGCCAGCGCACACCGCGGAGTATGCGGGGCCTTCGCCTCGCGGTCTTCGATGCCGGCTTGGGGCGATGCCTGTGGTTCGTGTTCGCCGCGGATCCCAATGCGATTGGAGACTGCATCGACGGCTTTCCCGTCGAGCGGCGCGCGGACCTCTGGGCGGGCAGCGGTCTTGCGTGTTGCTACGCGGGTGGAGTCGGCGACGACGGGGTCGCGCGCCTGGTCGAACGCGCGGGTCGTCATCGAGATGCCCTCGCCCAGGGTGCCGCGTTCGCGGCCAAGGCGCGGGCACGCGCCGGGATCCCGACTGAGCACACGGAGCGCGCGGTGGAGAGGATCTGCGGGGCGCCGGTGGATTTCGTCGCCAAGGTTTGTGACGTAGAACTCGAGAATGCCACACAGAGCGAGCCAGAGGTTCCGGGGCGACCTCGTTTCGAACAGTGGCGCGCCGCGATTCGGGCGCACTTTGCCCGCCAGTGGGCTTTGGATGGCTCACGGAAACCCGCCGCCGAGGTGGCGCAGTG
>JAZAOF010000218.1:0-5836 GCA_036228265.1 Myxococcota bacterium
ACCGTGGAGCGCTTTCCAACGCTCAGTTTCGGCTTGCTGGGCATATAGACGCGGAACTTTCCCTCCGGAGATTCGAAAATTTGCCAGCCCGGCGGGAGCGGCGGTGCCCGAGTTGCGGGCGGCGTAGCGCTCTCTTCATCGGCCGACCCCGCGTCGGCCTCCGCCGGAACGGGGCCGAGGCACACCAGCAGCACCACCGAACCTACTAGTGCTGCCAGCATTCCGCTTCGCTTCGTCTTCATACTACTAGGATCCGATTTGGCCGCATCGTGGAAGGGCTTGGCTACTCGACCTCGATACTCGCAGTCACGATTTTCAGGGGCTCGGTGGTGCGGCCGTTACCCGACCCCGCGGACTCGAGGGCCTTGACGGTTCCCAAGCCTTCGACGACTTCGCCGAAGATGGTGTGCTTCCCATCGAGATGCGGTGTCGGGACAAAGGTGAGGAAGAACTGGCTCCCGTCGGTGCCGGGGCCCGCGTTCGCCATACTGAGAATGCCCGGCTTGTCGTGCTTCACGGAACTGTCGAATTCGCCGCGATACTTGTAGCCCGGCCCACCGGTTCCGCGTCCAAGCGGGTCGCCCCCCTGGGCCATGAAGCCGGTGATGACCCGATGGAAGACCGTGTCATCGTAGAAGCCCAGTCGAGTGAGGTAGATCGTGCTGGAGACGTGCATCGGAGCGACCTCCGGCATCAGGCGGATCTTGATGTTGCCCTTGTTGGTCTTGAGAACCCAGTAGATCTTCTGGTCCGGATCGAAGGCGACCTTCTCGGGTTTCGGCAGCGATGTCTTCCACCCCGGTTTGGAGGTGTCGATATCCTTCGTTGCGATAAATGTGTCGATTGCCTTGATTCCCATTTGTTTGTTTTCCTTGGTTCCGCTCGAGTCTGAGTCCGTGGAATGCGTGTCCGCGCCGCAAGCGCTGGCGATTACGAGGCAGCCTATGCTGACGAGTATTCCATTCCAACCGTGATTCTTCCGATTCATGAGTTCTCAACTCCTTACCGCCAGTGAGTTCGGCGACGCCGCTGGAGATCCCGAGGCGCCCAGAGTAACGCGACACCGGGCCGCGTGCCCGACCTTTCCTCGAAGCCCCCGGGTGGTGTCAGGCCTTGCGCCGCCGCGCTCTGCAGATGCCGAGTTCCTGAAGTTCCCGCGTGGCCTGTTCCGACCAGCCGCGGTTGGCTCGGGGACTGGCAGGACTCGGGTGCAGTACGGTCCCGATTTCGAGGTCGTGATTCCGCAGTGCTTCACGCGCCCGCGCGGTCGCAAAGGCACCGACTCCCACCAGAATACGGGTTTCCCAGATGTCGACGATGCGTCGCAGATGGCGATCGCAGCATTCGAAGAGGAGTTCGCGTTCGACTGCGGGGAGCTTGTCGGGCGTGCGGTTTCGCCCGCTCTCCTCCATGAAGACTAGTGGGCAGTAGTTGGCGACGAAGTGGCGTGCGAAAAACCGTTTCGGGGTACCCCAATGCTCGGCGATCGCTCCCCAGAGCCGCGACCCGCTGACCTCCTGGCGCGTGCACTCGAAGCCTTCGACGGGACGTTTCGGATGAGGTTTGTCGGGTTGGCCAATGGTCGCGTCGATATCCAGCCAATCCCGGACGCTCGCGATTTCGCCGAAGGGGATCCCGGTCTGGGCCATTCCGAAGGGTCCGGGATTCATGCCGAGAAAAAGGACCGGGCGGGGGCCGTCCCCCCACTTCTTCAAGTAGAGGTTGTAGGCCTTCCTCGCATATTCGAGGGGATTGTAGACGTGGGTGACGGGCCCACTGAACTCGAGCGAGGAGACATCACGGCACAGTGTGCGTGTTGCGCGGCGGAGGCGGGGGATTCGGGTCATTCGGACCTCGAGGCCTGGTGGGTTTCACCGAAGGGGTTTGCCCGTCTGTGGGGACGGGCGGCATCGGCTCGGGCAGTCTGCCGCGAATGGGCGTGGCTTGGCAACGTGGTACAAGCCGATCGACGGGCGACCCATGTGGACGGGTTGTGTTCCGGGATGGAGGCCGATGGACAGCCGTGCGAGCATGCAGTTTCATCGTTAGGGCTACCGGCTGCGGTCCGGGGGAAAGGAAACAGCTGTGGGAGTACGCGTGATCGACCCCTGGGTGAACGTCAACATGGGCGCCCAGATTCCGCCGAAGTGGCTCGTTCGGGTCAAAGAGGATTACTTCAAGGCGGGAGCCGATTTCTTCAAGGACCTGACGGTCGAGGAACTTCTCGAGGTCATGGACCGGGCTGGAGTCGAGAAGTCCGTGCTCACCACCGACCCCTCACAGCCATCGGACCATGTTCTCTCCTTCACCGCGGCGCACCCGGATCGCTTTGCCCTGGCTGCGGCGGTCGATCCCCGAAGCCTGATGAAGGGCTGCTGGGCCCTCGAGGAACTCGTCGCGGCGCACCCGGTTGTGATGGCCCGCGTGGTTCCGTTCCAATCCGATCTCCCGCCGAACCACCGCAGCTACTACCCCCTCTACGCTCGCTGCGTCGACCTGGACCTTCCCATCTCGATCAACACGGGGATTCCGGGCCCGCCGATGCCGGCCGAGTGCCAGCACCCGATTCACCTGGACCGGGTGTGCCTGGATTTTCCGGACCTCAAGATCTGCATGGCCCACGGTGCGGATCCCTGGTGGGGCGTGGCCATCCGCTTGATGATCAAGTACCGAAATCTACACTTGATGACGTCGGCCTACTCACCGCGCTACCTGCCGGAAGAACTGATTCACTTCATGAACACCCGGGGGCAGGACAAGATTCTCTACGCCTCCGATCATCCGGTGCTTCCCATCGAGCGCTGCGTGGAGGAGGCAAAGGCGCTGGATCTCCGCGAAGGCGTCCTCGACAAGTTCCTGTACCAGAACGCCGACCGGCTGTTCTTCTCACCCCGCAATCCGCGCGCCTGACTTCACCCGGTCGAGTCCGGGAAGGGCTCAGCCCGTGTCGCGCTGCTGCCAGGCCCAATCGATCCAGGGTAGAAGCGCCTCGATATCCGCGCTTTCGACCGTTGCACCACCCCAGATTCGAAGTCCCGGCGGTGCGTCGCGGTAACCCGAGATGTCGTTCGCGACCGCCTCGTCGCGTAGGCGGCCCACCAACTGCTTGAGGTTCTTGCGCTGGGTCGCTTCGTCCTGGGACGCGAAGTCGGCGTCGCTGATTGCGAGGCAGATGGACGTACAGGAGCGGTGCGCGGCGTCTCGTGCGAGAAAGCTCACCCAGGGCGTGCGCTCGACCCATGTGGCAACCGCGGCCAGGTTGGCCTGGCAGCGCTGGATCAGGCCCGGCTGTCCCCCCACCGATTGGGCCCAACGAAGTCCGCTGAGGGCGTCCTCGACGCAGAGCATGGAAGGGGTATTGATGGTCTCCCCTCGGAATATTCCTTCGAGGAGGCTCCCCTGCTTCGTCAACCGAAAGATCTTCGGGAGGGGCCGCGGCGGAGTTTCGTCTTCCAGGCGTCGGACCGCCCGGGGCGAAAGGGCGAGCATCCCATGGGCGGCTTCGCCTCCGAGTACCTTTTGCCAGGACCAGGTAACGACATCCAGCTTCTCCCAGGGAAGCGGCATGGCGAAGACCGCCGAGGTGGCGTCGCAGAACGTCAAGCCGCTCCGGTCGTCGGGAATCCATGCGCCATCGGGGACGCATACGCCCGAGGTGGTCCCGTTCCAGGCAAAAACGACGTCGCGGGAGAAGTCTACGGCGTCCAGGTCCGGAAGATCGCCGTAGGGGGCTCGGTGGATCCGGGCATCCTCGACCTGGAGTTGTCCCGTCACATCTGCGGCCCAGCCTTCGCCGAAGCTCTCCCAGGCCAGCACCTCGGCGCCGTGCGAAGCGACGAGTGACCAGAGCGCCATTTCGAAGGCCGCGGTATCCGAGCCGGGGACGATCCCCAGCCGGTAGTCGCTCGGAATTCCCAGCAGTTCGCGGCTTCGGTCGATGACCTCCGCCAGGCGCGCGACGGCTTCGGGAGCCCGGTGGGATCGGCCGACCAGCGCATCCTCCAGCACGCCGGGGGTCCAACCCGGGTGTTTTACGCACGGCCCCGAGGAGAATTCGGGGCGGCGGGGACGTCGGGAAGGCTTCAACTGGGTTTCTCCATCTTGTCGCGGGGTGGAGACTCGAACGGCCCGGGCGCGGCGGATTCTATCCGGGCCTTCGACGGCCGGCCATGCCCAATTCTGAATGCTTGGCGCTATTCTCCGGCCATGCAGAGTCTTTTGGCTGTCGGCGGTGTCGTGTTGCTGACGCTGGTGCTGGTCGCCTGTGCGCCCCGACAACAGGTCCCGCTGACCGTCGATCCGCCCGAGGCAGAACTCTACCTCGACGGAGAGCTGGTGGAAGAACCTCCCGAATTTCTAAATCTACGCAGCGACCGCCATCACAAGATCTTCGTGAAGAGTCCCGGCCACCGAGCGGAACTGGTGGTGCTGCGGTCGGTTCAGCGCCCGGAGGAAGCTCCCGCGTTGGATCCGGACTCCGTTTACGTTCGCCTCGAACCCCTGGATCCCACTGGCCGCGAGTTGGTGATCGAGGAGGCCGGGTCTCCCTGACGCGGGGCACTCACCTGGCTTGGGATATTGGAGGACGGTTGGTGGCCGGCGACTCACAAGGCGTGCGCCCTGACCTCGAGCAGGTTCGGGTCTACTTCGAGGGCCTCCAGGCGGGAATCTGTGCCGGGCTGGACGCCGAGGAGGTCCGCGGAGCGAGGTTCTCCACGGACGAGTTCCCCCATGCGTCTGGAGGGCTCGGCCGGCCGCGGATTCTCACGGGTGGCGACGTCCTCGAGCATGCGGCGGTGAACTTCTCTCACACGCGCGGCGATCGCATGCCCGCCACCGCGACCCAAAGACGCCCGGAACTCGCCGGCCGATCCTACGAGGCGGTTTCGGTCTCGCAGATCGTGCATCCCCGTAACCCCTACGTGCCGACCTCCCACGCCAATTTCCGCTTCTTCCTGGCGGCGGATGACAGTGCGGCACACGAGGACATCTGGTGGTTTGGGGGCGGGTTCGACCTGACTCCCTACTACGGGTTTGCCGAAGACGCGGTCGATTGGCATCGCGCGGCGCGGGATGCCTGCGCGCCCTTCGGCGACGGTCTGTACCCGGAGTTCAAGCAGGCTTGCGACGAGTACTTTTATCTGAAGCATCGCGCGGAGCCTCGTGGCATCGGCGGGATTTTTTTCGACGACTTCGATCGGGGCGGTTTCGACTCCGCCTTTGCCTTCGTGCGCAGCGTGAGCCGCGCTTATCTCGACGCTTATCTTCCCATCGTGCGGCGTCGACGCGAAACTACGTATGGAGAGCGAGAGCGCGAGTTCCAGCTCTACCGGCGTGGGCGTTATGTCGAATTCAATCTCCTCTACGACCGCGGGACACGCTTCGGTCTTGAGGCTGGAGGACGGACCGAGTCGATCCTGGCGTCGCTTCCTCCGGCGGTGCGGTGGCGATACGACTGGCAACCTGAGCCTGGAAGCCCGGAGGCAGGACTCTCGGAAGAGTTTCTGAAGCCGCGAGATTGGTTGGGCGAATGAGGTACGTACCGTGTTGAACGCGATTGCGAAAATGGCGCCTTTTGGCGGACCGGGCGCGCACAGGGCAAGGATCTGGCGCCCGCGCGTCTGGGTCGCACTACCGCTGGTGTTGGCGGTTTTCCTCGGCTGTGCCTCGGTGGGCCCCACCTTGTCCCGCGAGGCCGAAAGAGCCGCGGGGCCGTACCCCGGCGATTACCGCGAGGTGGTTCGCTACTGGATCGATACGGAACTCGGCGATATCTCCTCCGTCACCGGGCTGCGGGTGACGAAGCCGGTGCCCGGAACCTCGAAGCCGGTCCTGT
>JAZAOF010000219.1:0-12742 GCA_036228265.1 Myxococcota bacterium
CGCGGTCGGGACCACAGGCCTGGACCGCCACCGTCACGCCACCCGCATCCAGCGCACCGCGATGAGCAGCGGCGTCGATACCCCGGGCCAGCCCCGAGACGACCACGGCTCCAGCGCCAGCCAACGCCGCCCCGAGTTCCCACGCGAGATCGAGCCCGTACGCCGTAGCGGCGCGGGCTCCGACGATGGCGACACAGGTTCTCCCGAGGATCGAGACGTCCGCCCTCCCCTGCACCAGGAGCAGCGGCGCGGCATCGACAAGCCGGGCCAGGCCCGCGGGATAGGCGGGAGAGACCAGCGGTAGCGCCCGAATCTCCAACCGGCGGAGCAAGGACAACCGCGCCTTCCGCTCGGAGGCCGTCCGTGAAACCCGGGAGCCGTGAAGACGCAGCGCCGCTTCGGGATCGGCCGCGCGCTCGAGCAGCGCCACGGCGCGTTCGGGACGAAGCGCCAGCGTCGCCTGCAAATCGAGCCACCGTTCAAGTTCCCGCTGGTGCTCGATGTTGGGATCCCGGGCGTCGAGAAGGCCAGCGCTGGGGCCGGCGGAGATCGAATCGCGTTCCAAGGGCATTCTCCCCGGGACCGGGGAACCCCAGGCATAGCGCAGCGCGCCGCCCCGGCGCCTTCCGGAGAACCCCCGGCGACCTCCCGTGGCAACCGGGCGAGGCCTAGCGGCAGTAGCCGCGCCGAGGCAGCGCTCGGCGGGATCTAGAGCCCGGCGAGTTTCGAAGGCGGAACGGTCCGAAAGTGATCGCCCACTTCGAGTTCGCGCGCCGTCTTGGTGACGACGGCCACCGCGCTTTCGGGATGCGCGCGGATCACGAGGAGTTCGGCCACTACGTGGTCGGGCGTGCGCACGGAAGTCGATCGCACCCGGTCGCGCGCCCGCGAACCGCCCTCGAAGACTTCGAGAGCGACACCGGCTTCGAGTCCGTGCTCCTGGCCGCGATTCAGGTAGACGGTGTCCTGGGTTCCCAGCACGCTGCGCATGCCCGGGGTGAAGACGATCCGACCCGCCAGCGGCGCGTCCGACGCCTCTCGCAGAGAAATGCGTTCGGGCTGGGGCTTGCGGCGCATCAAGCGATCGCCGCGGGCGATCTCGGAACTCGAATGCCGAATGCGGGCCAACGACGAGGAATCGGAAAGTTCCGTCACCTCCAGCCACCCCACTACGAGCACGTGGTAACCGATCTTCTTACGGCTCTCGATGTCGAAAACCGGCACGGGGTCGCGAAAGATCGTAAAACGATCGCCCTCGCTGACCTCGCCCTGGCCAAGACCGATGTAGACCGGGTCCCGGTCCGCCAGCCAGGTACGAGCCTCGGGGCTCCCCACGATGCTCGAGGCGGCAACCAGTTCGCCCTCGGTAAGAAAGCCGCGGGCCGTGTCCTGGGAAACCGGGACAGAAGGTCCAGGGACAGATGCGGTTTTTGAATCGCTCCCGCGCGGCGCAAGAGCAGCCTCGTCCGCTTGCTTCCACAGCGCCGCAACCTCGTCGCCGCGAAGCACCCGCATCGCGTTGCGACTGATCCAGATGGTGTCGCCCGGATAGATCCGGTGCGGGTTCAGAATGTCTCCGTTTTCCTGCCAGACAGAGGGCCAGACCCAGGCGGTGCCGAGATAGGCCTCGGAGATATCCCACAGCGTGTCCCCGACCGCGACGCGATGCAGCCGCCCCTTGCGTCCCTGCTCGTCGATCACCTCGGGGCCGATCGATACTCCCTGAAATTCGGCGGGAACTTCCGCGGGAGCGTCCGGGGGCACTGCAGCAACCGGCAGCGCCAACGCAAGAGAGAGAAGAAAGAAACCGCCTGCGGCCGCGCGCATGAATGCCTCCTGCCCCGCGTCCCGTCGAACTCGCTCAAGGACGGTCGAGCCAGGTCGAAACGCGGATTGCTACTGGAGGCTTATCGGCCGTGAACGAAGCCCGCTTGATCTAGTAATCACGCTTCATCCCGTGGGGGGCGTCGCTAATCTTTCCCGGGCCTCGCGCGCATCCTTTTCCCAGGCGGGGGAAGGCAACTCGCGACCGGCGGCTACGGCCTGCTTGCGGCGCTCTTCGAGTTCGCCCAGCGCCGTGTCGAGGCTTTCGATGGCGCTCTCTTCCTCCTTCAAGGCTTCGTAGGCCATCGCCAGGTGAAAGCGCACCTCGCTCAAGCTCGGACTGCCTGGCGGCATGCGATCAACCGCCTCGCGCAGGTACCCGACCGCCGCGGACGAAACCCCTCGCTTGTAGAGCACCCACCCCAGCGTATCGGCCGCATTGGGATCGTCGGGCAGCAAGGCCTTCGCGTCCTGTGCCAGTTCGAGAGCGCGATCCAGAGACCCCCCCGTTTCGACGAGCAGGTAGGCCAGGTTGTTCTTGGCCTCCCCGAGGTCGGGCTCGTAGAGGATCGCTTTCTCGTACGACTCGATCGCGCGGCCCTTGTCCCCTTGTGACTCGTAGAGAATCCCCAGCGTCTGATGAATCTGGGCATCGTCCGGGCGGATATTCGAGGCCCTCTCCAGCGCGTCGACCATCTCCGGAACCTGCCCTCCCAACTGGTAGAAACCCGCAAGTAGTTGCAAGGCCTCCACGTCCTGGGGGTCCAGTTCGACCGCTTGCTTCAAGCTCTTCTCCGCGTGAACGCGATCTCCTTGGATCAACGCCACTTCGCCCCGAATCTGCATCAGCGATCCGCTGTCGGGATTTTGCGCGAGCGCTTCTTCGATGCGCGCCACCGATTCGTCGAGCCGTCCGGTCGCCTGGTCGAGTCGAATCAATGCCCGCAATACCTCCGGTTGGTTCGGAGCCTCCGCGTTGGCCTGCATCATGGACGCGCGCGCTTCGTCGAATTCGCCGCGAGCCATCTGCATTCTCCCCAGCGCAAAATTCGCTTCGGGCCCCATCTCCTCCTCGGGGATCTTCTGCAGTTCCTCGTAGGCCTCTTTGAACTTCCCGAGACGCAGCAGGCTCTGGGCCACCTGGATCCGCATCTGCGGGGCCGACTCTCCTGACTCGAGAAAACGCCTCCCCTGCTCGATCGCGTACTCGTGCTCGCCCAGTTCGGCGTGGATGGTCGCCAGGAGCCGGCGCGCTTCCGTAATGTCTGGATTGAGTTCGAGTGCGCGGGAGAGTTCGATCCGGGCGCCGCTGGAATCCCCCGTCAAGACGAGGGCCGAGCCCAGGATGAAATGCGCTTCGGCCCAGTTGGGCCTCGTGTTGATGGCCGAGCGCAGCGAAAGAATCGCGCTCTCCGGCGACCCGTCGGCCATCTCGATCTTGGCCCGCACGAAGAGAGCATTCGCATTCGAAACCTCTTCTTCGAGAACCGCATCCGCCAGGGCTCGGGCTTCCTGGAGTTTTTCGTAGTTCTTTTCCTGGTAACCGGTGTCCGTGAGCAACTCGGCCTTGCGCAGGATCACGATGGTGTCTTCGGGGTCGATCGCCAACGCTTGCTCGATGGCCTCGAGCGCCCCTTCCGAATCCCCCAGAGAACTGCGGTATCGGGAGAGAACCAGGAAGCCCTTCGGATCGTCCGGATCCGCTTCCGTCGCTTGTTGGATCAGATCGTCGGCACGCTGTTCATCTCCACGATTCGCGAAGAGACGGGCCAGTTCGTAGTAGAGAAGCGAATCGCGCTCTGTAGAGCCGATCCCCGACTCGAGAATCGCCACCGCTTCATCGCCACGGTCTTGTTGTCGATACAAGCTCGCGAGGGCGATATAGGGCTGGGATTGCCGGTCGTCGTTTTTTTCAATCGCCATTTTCAGCGCGTTCTCTGCGTCCTCGACGCGATCGTTCGCCAGGTAGAACTGCCCCAACTGAACGAAGGATCGCGCGCTGGAATCGCCCTCGGTGTACGCGAGGAGAGATTTCTCGGCGAGATCAAGTTTCTTCACCCGCACGTAGTAGCGGGCCAGGTCGAGATTGAGAGTCGGCTTATCGGGAACCAACTCGATGGCCTTCAAGTAGTGGGCTTCGGCCGCCTCGACCTCGCCGGAGCCCTCGAGTGCGGCCCCCTTCAGCAGGTGGGCATCCCCTGAATCCGGCTTCGCCTCCAGGAGGATGTCCGCCTGGATCGTCGCTTCATCGAAGTCCCGGGCCAAGGCCGAAACCTCGCCAAACCGCTGGCGCGCATCGAGGTTCTCAGGATCCAGTCGAACGGATTCGCGAAGTTCCCAATAGCCATCCTTGAGTCGGCCGAGGCGAAGGTAGGCCTGGGCGAGCCCCCAATGCGCCGCTGGGTTGTTCGGCGCGACCTGGAGAACGTTGCGGTACTCGATGACCGCCTCGCGGTCCTGACCCTGCTCGGCGTACTCGTCCCCCAGCTCCAGAAAATCGGCCACCTTCTCGGTATCGCTCTTGCACGCGGCGAGAACGAGGCCGATCGCACCCAATAGGACGGCCACGCGCACACGTTGAAAAATCGAACTCGGCATTTGGATTCTCCCTGGAGACTCACGGGAGGGGCTCGGGGCCCCTGCACCATTGCGGGGGCAACTATATAAAAACTCTCGTTTCTTTAAACGGGGCGTGGTGATACCCCCTCGGTCTCGAACGACCGCGAAGCAAAGGGATCGGGCTCCGGGGGTCGCCGGGGCGATCACCCGGAAAAGGCGCGCCGGTATCGCTTTCCCCGCTGGTGCACCGCCCCATCTCGCTTGAGTTCCTGGAGAGCCCGGGTCACGGTTTCCCTGGAACTTCCCACGAGGTCCGCGAGTTGCTGGTGCGTCACGGGGGGACTCCATGCGCTGAGCCCAGGCTCTCCCCCCGACGGAGCCAGTTCTTCAATCGCCCGCCTCGTCCGATCCTTCACGCCCAGAAAACACAACGCCGTCACCTTGTCGTCGGCTTGACGAAGACGATCCACGAGATCCCGAATGATTCCCAGGGACAACTCCGGACTGCCGCGCAGCAACCGGAGGAAAGTCGATCTCGAAATCGCCAACACCGTGGTCGCTTCGAGCGCCGTTGCGCTCGCGGACCGCGGGCGAAGGTCGATCAGGGCCATGTCCCCAAAGAAATCTCCCGCTTGTAGAAGCGACGCAATCCGCTCGCGCCCGTCGCCAGAAGCCATCGTCACCTTCACCCGTCCCTCTCGGATGAAGTACATGTGATCTCCGGGGAGGCCCTCTTCGAGAATCACCGTTCCCTTCGTGAAACGTCTCTCGATCAGGCTCCCGGAAAGCAACGCGAAATCCAGGTCCGTGACGTTGGAAAAAAGCGGAATGCCGTCCAGAAGTTCCGGCAACGTGCGCGCAGCGGCCGGACACACGGTGCTCAACCTCGGGGGATCTGTAATTCCGACCTCGGTCATCCTTCGGGGTTCTTCGGTCGGCCCCCTCGACTACGTGAGATCCGTTTTCCCTTGGGCCTTCAAGTGGGCGACGATTCGTCGAACGTCCCCGCTTCGGTCGAGGCGCGCGATCAGCAAGGCATCGCCCGTGTCGATGACCGCGAGATCCTCGACTCCCACCAGCGCAATCGGACGGTCGCCGCCCCAGACCAGGTTGCCCCGGGCCCCTTCCGAAAGCAGTTCTCCGGCAACGAGCCGGTTGTCGCCCGAGGACGCCCCACGCCCCAACTCTTCGGCGAGAGATTCCCAGGTTCCAACGTCGCTCCACGAAAACTTCACCGGCAGGCACCACACCCGTCGACTCTTTTCAAGGACCGCGATGTCAATGGGAAGCGACGGAGCACGCCGGTAGGTTTCTTCGACGGCTTCGCGATTGCGACCTCGCGGACGTCGACGCAATGGGGCCAACGCGCGGTTCAACCCGGGCGCACAGACCCGAATCTCCTCGAGCAGGGTCCGAGTCGACCACACGAAGACCCCCGCGTTCCAGCGATACGTGCCCTGCTTGAGATACCGGCGGGCCGTGGGGGCATCCGGCTTCTCCACGAATCGACGCACCCGGTGGAGAGCCGGATGCGCACGGCCCACAGGGCGGTCAAGTTGGATGTAGCCGTAGCCGGTGTCCGGGCGAGTCGGATGGATTCCGAGGGTCACCAGCACCTCGGCCTCTTTCGCAGCCCGAGCCCCGACCTCGATCGCTTCCCCAAAGGCCCGTGCGTCCGGGATATGATGGTCCGCGGGCAATACCGCCAGCACGGCGTCTGGATCTTCAGCGGCAATCCGCAGGGCCGCCCAGGCGATCGCCATCGCCGTATTTCGACGCCGCGGCTCGACCAGGACCCGGCTGGACGGAAGGCCCGACGCCCGGCGCATCTCCGACGCGTGCTCGTGACCGCACACGAGCCAGACACGGTCACGGCCGGCGAACCCCCGGGCGCGATCCACCGTCGCTTCGAGAAGGCTCTTGCCGCCGATCACCTCAAGAAGCGGTTTCGGGTGGTGGGCGCGCGACGCCGGCCAGAAACGCTCGCCGGCTCCCCCGGCGATGATGACTGCGTGAGTGGCCGTTCGAACTCGCCGGGTCAACTTCGCCCCACGCTCCGGTAGACAAATCCAGCACTTCGAATCGTTTCGGGGTCGTAGACGTTCCGCAGGTCGATCATCACGGGTTCATTCATCAGGGACCGGACGCGCTCAAAGTCGAGAGCGCGAAACTGGTTCCACTCCGTGATCAGGATCAGGGCATCTGCGCCGCGACAGGCTTCGTAGGCGTCTTTCGCATAAGTGACGTCGCCCAGAACCCGGCTGGCGGCACTCATGGCCTCGGGGTCGAAACACCGAATTTTCACCTGGCGATCGAGCAACTGCCCAATGAGATGAATCGCGGGAGCCTCCCGGATGTCATCCGTCTCGGGTTTGAAGGCCAGGCCAAGAATGGCCGCCGTTCGCCCTGCGATCCCGTCCGGGAAAACCCCTTCGATCTTCTCGATCATTCGCGTCCGTTGGCGCTCGTTGACGCGCATCGTGGCTTCGACAATCTCGAAGTTTCCGCCTTGGGCCCGTGCGAAGTGCGCCATGGAAGCGATGTCCTTCGGAAAACAGGAACCTCCAAACCCCGGGCCGGCGTGGAGAAACTTGGAGCCGATCCGCCGGTCGAGTCCCATGGCTCGAGCGACAGCCTGGACGTCACCGCCCACCTTCTCACACAAAACCGAGATTTCGTTGATGAAGGAAATCTTGGTGGCCAGGAACGCGTTCGCAGCGTACTTGGAGAGTTCCGACGAGGGAACGTCCGTGAGCACGAACGGGGTTTCGTTCAAGTAGAGCGGACGGTAGAGATCCTTCAAGATCGCCTTGGCCTGCTCGTCGTCCGAGTCCACCCCGATGACGACCCGGTCGGGTCTCATGAAATCCCCGATGGCGGCGCCTTCGCGAAGAAATTCCGGATTGGATGCGACACTGAAACGCAGCGTGCCTCGACTCGACGCGTCGAGTTCTTCCTGGATCCAAGCCCGGACCTTCGCCGCCGTTCCCACCGGAACGGTGCTCTTGGTGACGATGACGGCGTAGTCCTGCAGATGGCGCCCAATCTCCCGAGCGACCGCTTCGATGAATCCGAGATCCGTTCCCCCGTCCTCGAGCGGCGGAGTCCCTACCGCAATAAAGACCACGAGGGACGAACGAACGACCTCCGCTGTATCGGTCGAAAAGGCCAACCGCCCGCTGCCGGAATTGCGACGAATGATGTCTTCGAGACCGGGCTCATAGATCGGAATCTCGCCGCGGTTGAGCCCTGCGATCTTCTCTGCATCGGAATCGACGCAGGTCACCTGGACGCCGAATTCCGAAAGGCAGGCTCCTGTTACCAGACCCACGTACCCAGTACCAATTACCCCGATATTCATTTCGATCGTCTCTCCAGTCGACGCACACCCCGGGAACCCGACCCCGGCTGCGCGTCAGCAACGCGTTCCCGGCCCCCCGCGGCGACGCCCACTCTCTCGCTCATGACTCTCCAGGTCGGACTCGACCATCATCGTCACGAGTTCTCGAAAACTCGTCTTGGACTCCCAGCCCAGTTTTTCACGGGCTTTTCTCGGGTCGGCAAGCAACTTGTCGACCTCTGCGGGACGAATCAGGGACTTGTCTGTATGCACGAAATCGGCGGGGTCGAGCCCCACGGAATCGAACGCAATCTCCAAGCACTCCTTCACGGAGTGCTCAACCCCGGTACCAATCACGAAATCCTCCGGCTCGTCCGACTGCAGCATGCGCCACATCGCGTCGACGTATTCGGGGGCGTACCCCCAGTCTCGCTTGGAGTCGACGTTGCCGAGCCGAAGTTCGTCTTCGAGCCCCAACGCAATGCGCGCCACCGTTTCGCTGATTTTTCGAGTGACGAACTCGCGACCGCGCCTGGGCGATTCGTGGTTGAAGAGAATTCCCGAAACCGCGTAGAGCCCGTAACTCTCCCGGTAGTTCACGGTGATCCAGTGTCCGTAGAGTTTCGCGACGGCATACGGACTCCGCGGATAAAAAGGCGTCGCCTCGTTCTGCGGGGTCTCGACAACGCGACCGAACATCTCGGAGCTGGAGGCCTGGTAGAACCGGATATCGGTATTGACGATGCGAATGGCCTCGAGCATCCGTGTCACCCCGAGAGCCGTAAATTCCCCGGTCAGGCTCGGCTGGACCCACGAAGTCGGGACGACGGCCGGGGCGCCGTGGTTGTAGACTTCCGCGGGGGCCGTGGTTCGGCGGCACTCGACCAGGGATCCCGGGTCGAGAAGGTCGGCCTGGTGAAGCTGGATCTGGCCGCGAAGGTGCGCAATCCGTTCGTAGTTTTCGGTACTCGAGCGCCGGACCACCCCGTGAACCTCGTAGCCTTTCGCAAGCAGGAGTTCCGCGAGGTACGAACCATCCTGCCCCGTCACGCCAGTCACGAGCGCACGCGGATTACTCATCTTTTTCTCCTCCTGGACCGGGGGTGGAGTCCTCCGAGGGGACGACGGGGTCCGCTCCCGACATCGCTCCGGGCAATTCGGATTCGGACAATTCGGACTCGGGCAAAAAGACTCCCATATTTCGGAGCAGTCGGAAGGTCAACAGGACGACCGCCCCAAAAAAGATGAAGGCCGTGTATCCCCGGAGCTGGGCAAACGAAACGGCAATCATACAGAAACACGCTGTCAGGAAGTAGAGAGAAAGTACGGCCGGACGATGGGCTCCCCGAGAGGCCAGCAGGCGGTGATGCATATGACGCCGGTCGGCGCTGAAAATCGGCCGGCCACTGCGGACCCGCCGAAGAATCGCAAGTGCGGTATCCAGGATGGGCACAGCCAGGGCGAGCAACGGAATGGCGAAGGTCAACAAAGCCGCCTTGCGGTGACCGCCTTGATACGACTCGATCGCGAGAACCGAAAGGGTAAATCCGATAAAAAGCGCCCCGGTATCTCCGAGAAAAATTCGCGCGGGCGGAAAATTGAAGGGCAAAAAACCCACGAGCGCTCCAAAGAGAGCCAGGCCCAGAACGACCCCCGGGTATTGCTCGGCCTGCCAGCAGATCATCGTCAAGGTGATTGCGATGATGGCACCGACGCCGGTCGCCTCGCCGTCGATCCCGTCGATCAGGTTCATCGCGTTGGTAACACCCACGATCCAGGCCATCGTCACGAGCCACGAAATTACGATCGGAATCGTATATTCAATGCCGGAGATCGGTTCGCGGAATTCAGCGATGCGTACACCGTAGTAGAACGCCGCGGAGGCCGCGGCGATCTGCACCAGGAGTTTCGTCGTGGCCTTGATGTCGAAGCGATCGTCGAGGGCCCCCACGACGATCAACAAGGAACTGCCGAGCAGGTACCCGTCCACGTACGACAATCCGCCGGCGTTGGAACCAATTCCGAGTTGAAGGGCGAGGCTGATCCCGAGCATCGTCCCGAGAGCGACCGCGAACCCACCGAGCAGTGGCATCCCCGAGCGATCGCTCACCTTCCGGTCATTCGGTCGGTCGACCGCATCGATTCGAACCGCCAGCCGGGCCACGATCGGAGCCGCCGCACCGGTCACCACCGCAGAAACGACCGCCAGGAGAATGAACTCCATCCAACTCATCGATTTCGCCCCAGGGCCATGCGACCCCCATGAATTCCTACCCGCACCGGCGGAATCCCTGCGTTTTCAAACCAACTCCGCCGTGGATCCGCCGGACTCGTCATCGTTCAAGATCACACCGAGAACGCGGCGGCGATCCACCAGGTCGAGGGAAAATTGAACGTCCTCCACGGGCGTCTCCCCCGCGCGCACGACCACCAACATGCCGTCGCAGAGTTCGCAGATCGCCCGGGCATCGGGAAGACCCAGTGCCGGGGGCGTGTCCACGAAAACGCGGTCGTATCGCTGGATCACGGATTCCATGAAATGACGCATCGCCTCGGAACTGATCAACTCCGAGGGGTTGGCCGGAATCGCGCGCACCGGAATGACATCGAATCCGGGGTCTTCAATGCGCATCAGGGCGTCCTCGATCGTCGCCTCTCCCACTAGAATCTCGGCCAACCCCGTCTGCGGTTCCAGGCCAAGGACGCGCGTTACCGAGGGGTCGCGAAGGTTGCAATCGACAAGAGCCACCCGCTGATCCACCCCCATCGCGGTGACCGCCGCCAGGTTGACGGCCGCCGTGGTTTTTCCGTCGGCGGCATTCGGACTCATGATCGCGATCGATTTCAAGGGTCGCTGGCTCGCTAGCGTGTCGAGCCGGGTGCGCAGGGTTCGAAACTGTTCCGCCACATAGGACTCCGGACGCAGCATCGCAATCCGACACTTGTTGTACTCGGCGTAGGAGTCGCCACTGGGAGCCGAGGCCGAAGACCGCCATTTCCAACTTCGGCCTCCTGAACCGGGTTTCGCGGAAGGCGGCGCCTGGAGTGCGGGGTCCAGGGAGCCCCCTCCCGAGACGTCATCATCCGGAGCGCCGCCCCCGGCTTTCCGCTTTCGCTCCTGCTCTGCGCGCTTGAGCGCTTCGTAGATCTTCGCCATTGCAAACCCCTGGACCGCGCCTAGCGGCGCAGCCCGAACCATCTCCGTCGCGGTTTTCTTCTTTGCGACGGTTGGATCGTTTCCCCGCCCATCCCCAGAACCAGGTCGTCGGCCGCCTCAGAAACGAGAGCGGCGTCCAGGGTCGCGACGTCCCTGGAATATCCCAGCAAAAGAGCAGAATCGCAAAGGGCGTTGATCAAGCGCGGAATCCCTCCAGTGCGCTTGAAAATGACGCGCCGCGCGGAACGCTTGAAGATCCTCGGCCCCGTATGCCCTGCGCGCGAGAGTCGTTCGTCGATGTACTCACCGGTTTCGGCTTCGTCAAAGGATCGCAGGTCGTGCCTCAAGGAGACCCGCTGTCGGATCTGCCGGAGTTCGGGTCTTGCGAGCAGATCCCCGAGTTCGGGTTGTCCCACCAGCATGATCTGGATCAACTTCGACGTGGCCGTCTCGAGATTGGAAAGCAAGCGAATCTCTTCGAGAACTTCCGGAGAGAGATTCTGAGCCTCGTCCACAATCAATAGGGCCGACTGCCCCTTTTCATGCCGCTCGATCAGGAACCGATTCAGAGCCAACAGGTAGTCCGCTTTCGTCGTGCATGCGTCCCCGATACCGAACTCTTCGAACAGCATCTTGAAGAAATCGAGGGGTTCCAACTTCGGATTGAACAAGTACGCCGACGCCGTATCCGGATCCAGTTGGGAAAGCAGTGCATTCAAGAGCGTCGTCTTCCCGGTCCCCACCTCCCCCGTCAACACGACGAACCCTGTCCCCGATTGCATGGCGTAGACCAGGGTGGCCAGGCCCTCCCGATGGACCTCTCCCAGGTAGAGGAACGACGGGTCCGGAGTCATCTCGAAAGGAGCCTGGGCCATCCCATAGAAGTCGAGGTACATGAATCGGCTTCCCCGCCTATCCCACCGATTCTTTCGAACCGGTCTCAATGGGAACACGGAAGGCCTCGGGCGAAGCAGGGGCCCCGTCCGACTCCGGTGCCGGTGCCGGTGCCGGTGCCGGTGCCGGCGTCTCCTCGGCTTCGACGACCAGTGCCCGGGCCCACCCCGGCAGCCCGTTCATGTACAGGTACCCAAAGGCCCCTCCCAGCAGGTTGAAAACGACAAATACAGAAGACATCAGGGCATACCGGAAACGTCGCTGGCGGCTGCGTGCCGCGTCGACGTGAAATCGAATCGCGGGAATCACAGCCAACACGGGGACGGCCAGGGCATCCTGGGCTTCGCCCGCCTTGTGCACCGTTGAATCGAGCGCCTCCAGGCCCACGCCCAACCCCAGACCAGCCACGACGCCAAGAAATGCACTGATGGCGAGGATCAACAACCGGTTCGGAGCGCTCGCCTTCAGTGGAACGAAGGCTGGCTCGAGGATCCGGAACTGCTCGCCCAATTGGCGGCGCTCGAGATTCGCCTGGACGCTGGCCTGTACCCGGCGACCTTCAAAGTCGGCCAGGGAGATCGATACCTGGCGCCACTGCCTCTCCAGGGAATCCAGCATTTCCGAAACCTGGGGGCTCGCATCCACGCGAGTTTGGATCGTTTCAAGCTCCTGGCTCAGGCGCGCAATCTTTTCGGTCGCCGCTCGCGCGCGAAGAAGCGCGCGCTCCTGTTCCGCCTGGGCCGTAAGTTGCTCGAAGGTCAGTTCGGCATCGTCGCCCTCGCTCTCGTTCTGGGCGTTCTCGATCTGGGCTTGAACCGTTTGGATCTCGAGAAGCGTGTCGATGACGTCCGGGTGCTTGTCCGTGTACCCCTTGGATCGATGCCCCGCCAGTTCGAGTTCGAGAAGCCGCACGCGCTTTTCAGGACTGAGGGTCGCATCCCCAGAACTGATCCCGACCGCCACGATTC
>JAZAOF010000220.1:0-8827 GCA_036228265.1 Myxococcota bacterium
GTGGCGCTCGGCCGACATCTACGTCGCCGCCATGGGAGGCCGAAAGTTCGACGGCAGCGAGCAGGACTCGTTGGAGGGAATCGTCGAAGCGGCGCGCGGGGGTGGACATCAGCGCAGCATGCCGTCTCCGCCCCTGATGCACGGCGCATCGCAGTGGGTGTCTTTCGGCCTCATGGGGGGTGGGGAAACGATCATCCTCCAGGACAATCCCCGGCGCCTGGACGGAGCCGACATCGTCGCAACTCTCGAGCGCGAGCGCGTGACGCTGATTCTCATCGTCGGCGATGCCTTCGCGCGCCCGATCCTCGACGCGATCCGCGAGGCCCAAAAGCGCGGAGTCGACCTTTCCAGCCTGGCCATGCTGGCTTCGGGCGGGGCTCCCCTCTCCACCGCGCACAAGGAAGAGATCCTTGAACTGCTGCCGAACCTGATCGTGATGGACTCGATCGGGTCCTCGGAAACCGGCGCCCAGGGATCGAACCCGAGTTCGAAGGACATGGGGGTCTCCACCGGTAGCTTCAAACCGGGACCCGGCTCCGGCGTGGTCTCCGAAGACCTGACCCGCGTGCTCGGACCCGGTGACGCCGAGATGGGATGGTTTTCCCAGCAGGGACGGGTCCCCCTGGGCTATCTGAACGACGCCGAAAAGACCGCGCGCACCTTTCCTCTCATCGAGGGGACGCGTTGGTCGATCCCCGGCGACCGCGCGCGCTACCAGGACGATGGCGGCATCGAAGTTCTCGGTCGCGACTCCGTCACCATCAACTCGGGCGGCGAAAAGATCTTTGCTGAAGAAGTCGAACACGCGTTGAAGCTCCACCCCGGTGTCTACGATGCCGTGGTGTGCGGACGCCCGAGCGAACGCTGGGGACAAGAGGTGGTCGCCATCGTGCGCCTTCGCGAAGGCCAGGAGGCGAGCGAAACCGAACTCCTTGCCGAATGCGAGAAGCACCTGGCCCGCTACAAGTTTCCCAAGGAATTTTTGTTCCGGGACGAGATCGTCCGCAGCCCAAGCGGCAAGGCCGACTACCGCTGGGCCAAGGAACAGGCCGCCGGCAAAGCGCAGGAAACGGACTAAACGTCTCGCTCTTTCAGGAAAAGAGGATTTGATGAGTGACTTGAACCGGCAATGGCTTCTCGCGTCTCGTCCCACCGGGATGGTGACCGAAACCAATTTCGAATTCTGCGAATCTCCGATCCCGAAACCGGGCGAAGGCGAGGTTCTCATTCGAAACCTCTACATCTCCTTCGACCCGGCGATGCGGGGCTGGATGGAGGACCGCGAGAGCTACCTACCGCCGGTCGCCATCGGAGAGCCCATGCGCGCGGGTTGCGTGGGGCAGGTCGTGGAATCGAACAATCCGGATTTTCAACCGGGAGACCTGGTGCAGGGCATGTTTGGATGGCAGGAATACGCGATCGGCCAGGCCGGGGGACTCTCCTCGCCGTCCCGCGTCCCCGGCGACATCCCAATGACCTTGCCCCTGGGACCGGTAGGGATCACGGGTTTCACGGCGTACTTTGGTCTTCTCGATCTCGGGCAACCCAAACCCGGCGAAACCGTGGTCGTCTCCGGCGCCGCGGGCGCGACGGGCTCGGTGGCCGCCCAGATCGCGCGGATCAAGGGATGCCGCACCGTGGGCATCGCGGGCGGTGCTGAAAAATGCCGCTGGCTCCTGGAAGAAGCGCGCCTTGACGCGGTCGTCGATTACAAGAACGAGGACGTCGACGCCCGGCTGCGCGAACTCTGCCCGGCCGGCATCGATGTCTACTTCGACAACGTGGGGGGGGCACTCCTCGAGATCGCTATCGGTCAAATCGCGATGAATGCCCGGGTCGTGCTCTGCGGCGGCATCTCGGGGTACAACGACGAGGACCCCGCCCCCGGACCCCGCAACATCATGAACCTGGTCATTCAACGCGGGCGCATGGAGGGCTTCATCGTACTCGACTACATGGCGCGCGCGGGAGAGGCGATCGGAGACCTGAGCCAGTGGATTGCATCGGGCGAAATCGCCTACGCCGAAGACATCCAGGAAGGCATCGAAAACGCTCCGCGTACTTTCTTCCGGTTGTTCGAGGGAAAGAATCTCGGCAAGCAGATGCTCAAGCTCTGCGAGCCGCCATTGGAAATTCCCCCGCGTTGAACACCCGAAGAGAGGGTCAGTCCGCCCGCTCGGCGCGACGGGCGGCCGCCTCGAGCTTCTCGAGAACCTCGGAATAAAGCGCTCGCTTCAGGGCAACGAGCGTGGGCCGATGCTTCTCCGCGAGTCCTCGGGCCATTTTCTCCGCGCGGGGCAACACCTCGGACTCGGGTAGCGCTGCGTCAATCGCGCCGCCGGCCAACGCTTCCGAGGAGTCGTAGCGGCGGCCACTGAGAATGGCCTCGTGAAGCATCGCCGCGGGCAAGCGCGACTGGACGACAGACATGATGCCGGCGGGGAACGGCACCTGGAGATCGACTTCGGGGAGGCAGAGGAACCCCCGGTCGGATCGCATGACCCGAAAATCCTGGGTCAGGGCGAGGACGGCTCCCGCGGCGAAGACGTGCCCGTTAAGAGCCGCCACCGTAATGACCGGAAAGGCGACCAGGCGGGCGAAGGTCCGCTGGAGGAGCGGGCCGAACTCACCCATCTGTGACGCCCCCTCTCCCAGCATCCACGGGAGATCGAGCCCATTGGAGTAAAATTTCCCCTCCCCGGTCGTCACCAGCGCGCATGGGCCCGTCGACCCCTCCACCTCGTCGAGGGCGTCGTTCAGCGCCCGAACGAAGTCCAGGTTCAAGAGGTTCTGCCCGTTGCGCATGTGGAGTACAAAGACCCCGTCGTCGAATTCCAGGTCGATCAAGAAGACCCTCTCCCCCAATGGTGCCTCGCGAGGGTAGCGAGGCCGCGAGGCGAGACGTAACTTGGGCCCGGCGGAGTCAAGAGACCGCCTCGCGCCAGGCGAACATGACGGATGGCAGGCCGATTTCGTCGCCCGGCCCACCTCACTGCACGGAGTGCGACCCCGATGAAACGAATTTTCCAACTCGCTGCCTTCGCCGCTTGCATGAGCGCGTGCGCCACCATGCAGACCGGCATTCTCGCGGGCCAGTGGGTCCGTGCCGGCAAAGCCAATGTTCCGATCACGATGGGATGGGAGTCCATCAGCCACTCCCACGATATGGGCGACATCATGGTCACCCTCCCCAGTGGCGAACGCTATCTCGGGGCCTACGTGCGTATGTCCGACGGAGTCAAGGTGGCCTACACGACCTCCGTCTACAACGCGTGGAGCATGGCCAACGTCTGGCCCATGGGTCTCGGCGTTGGCTACTCCGGGACCCCTCTGGGCTGGGGGGGCTGGGACGGCAACCTCGGAAACGGGGTCTACTCGAGTTTCGACGCCTTCGAGCGCAACTACACGGGCAAGGTGGTCGCCGGTCTCAGCAGTTCCGAGGGGCACGCCATGCGCTGCAAGTTCCGCGTCACCAATCCCGAGGTCGGATTCATCTCCGGGGGCACAGGGCTCTGCCAGGTTTCCATCGGCGGCCACATCGCCCTCCACTTCTGAGACCAACGCCCATGGCCGACTCCGAAAAAAAACAATTTATCTACTCGCGCATCTTGATCGCCCTCGTGGTGCTCCTCCTCGTGGGCGCTCTCGCGGCCAAGGAACTGGGGAGCCCGGTCATCTACATCTTGATGACCACCGTGATCGTTTTCGCAATTTGGGAAGGCTCCCGTCACCGTGCGCTCACGTTCGGGATCCTGGCCATCGGTCTTCTCAACGTCGGCGCATCCCTGTGGCTCGCATTCTGGCCGGAGCCCCTGTTGGTAGCAATCGTGATCAGCCGCTCCCTGGGGGCTCTCTTCGTGGCTGTCGTCGGTGGCTTCTTGCTCCGGAAAATGTGGCAACTGCGACACGTCACGTTGGATTCGATCGGCGGCGGGCTGGCCGTCTACCTCCTGCTCGGCGTGGGCTGGACCCACCTGTATGCCCTGGTGGAAGCCGTCGAGCCGGGGTCGTTCTTCACGCGAGCCGTCGACGGCACCTCTCACCCAATCATCGAGTACACGTCAGGAACCTATCCGCAGCTCTTCTTCTTCTCCTTTGTCACCCTCACCACGTTGGGATACGGAGACATCCTTCCGGTTTCTTCGGCGGCCAAGGGACTCGCCATCGCGGAAGCGATCGTCGGCCCGGTCTTCCTTGCGATCTTGATGGCCCGCCTGGTCGGCTTGTACGTCGCCCAGGAATCCCGAGAAGCCGACGAATTCGGCTCCGGCCCGAAGAAATGAAAAACCCCGCGCAGCCCGGGAACGCGGGGCTCCGCATCGCCCCGGTTCAGCCGCGTGACTGACTCCTTCCTCCTACAACTCGTCGTTCTGCTGGCGCTGACCGCGACCGGCCTCGCTCTCTTCGAACGCCTGCGACTTCCCGCAATCGCCGGCTTCCTGGTCGCGGGCGCCGTGGCGGGTCCCGGGGGGTTCGGGATCGTGGACGAGCCGGATTCCGTCCGCGCACTGGCCGAACTCGGCGTGGTCTTCCTGCTCTTTGAGATCGGGCTCGAGCTTCCCCTCGAGCGCGTTCGCCGCCTGTGGCGAATGGCGTTGCTCGCGGGCGGGGCCCAGATGCTGGTGACGGGGGGAGTCGTCGCTGGAATCGGCCTCGCCCTGGGTCTCAATGGCAGCCAGGCCTTCGTTCTCGCGGCCGTCATCGCCATGTCGAGCACCGCACTGGTGATGCGGATCCTCGGAGAGCGCGGACAACTCCACGCGCCCCAGGGACAACTCGCCCTCTCCATCCTGGTTTTTCAGGACTTGAGCATCGTCCCGCTCTTGCTCGCGCTGCCGCTGATGCAGGGTCACGAAGGGGGCGGCAAGGAACTGGGTCTCTCTTTGCTGCAAGTGGTCGCGGCCCTGATCGCGGTCTTCGCGGTGGTTCGATTCGCTGTTCCGCGGCTTCTCACGGGTGGCGCACGCCGCCGATCCAGCGATCTCTTCAGCCTGATGGCCCTTTTCGTGGTACTGGGTTCTGCCTACTTCGCCGAGCAGGTGGGACTGACTCTCGCGGTCGGTGCCTTCCTCGCCGGGCTGGCCGCAGGAGACTCCCCGTACTCGAGCCAGATGTTTTCGGAAGTCATCCCCCTACGAGGAGTTCTGTTGGGGATCTTCTTCACCGCGGTGGGAATGCTCTTCGAGCCCTCCGTGGTCACCAACCATGCGGCCGAACTCCTGCTCTACCTGGGCGCCACCACGATTCTCAAGGCCGCAGTCGTGATCACGGTCACGATTTTTCTGCTTCGACAGGGACTGCGCATCGGCATCCTCACAGGCCTGGCCCTCGCCCAAACGGGCGAGTTCTCCTTCGTCTTTGCACAGGACGCTGTCCGCGCCGGGTTGATGACAAAGGAACTCAACCAGATCATCGTGGCCGGGTCGATCCTCAGCCTGACGGCGACCCCGTTCCTGATCCGCGGAGCGCCCCACCTCGTAGACGCGATCGAGCGCCGACGCGGGGTCGCCCGGGAAAAGACCACGGGATCCCGTCCCGAAGACGAACCGCACGTCTTGATCGTGGGATACGGCCCGGGTGGGCAGACCCTCGCCCGGCTGCTGCGCTCCCTCGAAGTCCCGTACCGGTTCATCGAGGCCAACGCGATCGCGGTAGAACAGGCGCGTCACAAGGGAGAGCACATCACCTATGGCGACGCCACGCGTCCGGCCGTTCTCGAAAGAATGGGCATCCGCAAAGCCCGCCTCCTGGCCGTGGCCATCTCGGACCCCTTTGCGACCCGGCGCGTGGTCGCGCGCGCAAAAACGATTGCACCCGACATTCCGATCCTGGCGCGAACCCGTTTCGTTCACGAAGTCGACTCCCTCTCGGACTCGGGCGCTACCGAGGTCGTGGCCGAGGAGTTCGAAGGCAGCATCGAATTTGCCGCCCGTGCGCTGGACTTCTTCGGGACACCCCAGGGAGCCGCCCGGGAATTGACCGACTCGTTGCGACAAGAAGGCTACGAGGCCGTGCGCGCCACTCCGACCGAGACCATCAACCCCGACGTCCTTGAAAGCCTGAGTCCCGGCGGTGCGAAATGGATCGATATCCCCGCGTCCTACGATGCAGGAAAGAACCTCGCCGAACTCGATGTCGGCACCGCGGACGGAGCCCAGGTGCTAGCGGTCGAGCGCGCGGGCGTCCGAACCCGGCACCCCGGCCCGCGCTTCACGCCACAAGGGGGCGATCGCCTGCTCGCGACAGGCCAGTCGCAGGCGCTCGATTCGCTTCGGCGTCACTTCGAACGAGACCCGGGGCAATAGAAGGGCTCGAAGGCCGCGCTGGTGGTGCGTCCGCCGCTTCTTCTTCGTCGGCGTCCGGCGTGAAGCCATAACCCTCGAGATCATCCTTCGTCGCGACACGCTCGGCCTCGCCGACGTTCTGCCGGCGGATTTCCTTCTGATCTCGTTTGAGCGCCGCTTTCTCGGCCTTCTTGACCTCGCGCAGTCGCTTCAGTACCCCGGTTTTGCTCTTCCTGGCCATGGCTTGATCTCCCTTGGGTCGGATTCCGATGTGCCGCGCGGAGCCGGCCGAGCCGACGAAGCGCGGGCTCCAACACCCGGTCTGTGCCCTCTCCGTTAGACCCGCCGAGTACCGGATGTGTTCCCCGCGGTGCAGTGACTCATGGGCTCGACCTGCATCGCGAAACCCACCCTGGCTCTCGCCAGCGCAACGAGTACCGGGCCTCTCTCGGGTGCGCAGCCTACCACAAAGCCCCGGGGGTGCGCAGGGGAGATCCGGGCCCCGGGGGCAGCGCTGCGACGCGCGGGGCGCTCCCTATACTGCCGCTCCGACCGGGCCGAACGGCTCGCACACGGGCGAGGAGGAGGGTCGACGATGAGTGCGCTGGAAGAAGAACTCGAACTGAGCATCGACTTCGAGAAATTGCGGGCAATTGGCCAGGGAGGGCAGGACGTCGTTCCGGTCGCCCTACAGGATGCCGAGTCCAACGAATTGCTCTTCGTGGGCTTCGCCAACGAGCGGGCTCTCACCGAGACGCTATCCACCCGGCGAGCCGTTCTGTGGTCGACGTCGCGCAATGAACTCTGGCGCAAGGGCGACGGGTCCGGTGATGTCCTCGATCTCGTCGAGGTCCGCGTCAACTGCGAGCAGAATTCACTGCTCTACCGGGTTCGGCCCCGGGGCGCCGGAGCGTGCCACACACGCAACCGCAAGGGGGAGAGTCGGCGCAGTTGCTACTACCGAACACTCACCGGGGACGGGAGTCCGCGCGGCTCGCTCGAATTCGACGAAGATCTCGCCTGACCGGGTTTAGCGAGACAGCTTCCAGATGAAGGCCTGGACGTCGAGCATGTCCTCGGCGCCGAGATCCTGGACTTCCCTGAGAATCGCGCGGCCCAGTTCCTGCAGCCGGGCGTACGTGACCCAGCCCACCTCGGCGCGGTACCGCAAGTCGAAACCGTACGCCGTAGCAGCCCTCTGGGCGAAGGTGGGCCGGAGAAACAGGTGCTCTCCGGGAAAACGAAGAAAAAGGAAATACGTGGCCAGCGTCCACTTGGCGGCCTTGATTTCCTTGAGACAGGCCACGTACCGTTCGAATCGGCGACGCATGCCCTCCGCTTCACCTTCGGCGTCGGTCCCGAAGCCATAGAGTAGATCGCACAGGGTTCGCGAAAACTTCTCCGCCATCTCCTCGTCTTCGAGTCCCACCGCGAGAGCCTTTCGCTCACTGGGGACGACCAGCTTGGTCGCCTTCAAGACCTGGATGGCGCGATCGGCCACGCCACTCCAATCGTTGGACTCGATGAGTTGGGCGAAGGCATCCTCACCGAGGAGTTCTTCCATGAGGCGCGAGGCCTCTTCATTCACTGCGCGGTTTTCCTCGCGATAGGTCGAGGTACGAAAACCTTCCGGATAGGTCTCGAGAAACTTCTCCCGCGCACGCTGGGGTCCAAGCGCGAGCGCCGCCCCGCCCTCGTCCGGAGAGACAAGGCGATCGAGGCGATCGTCCTCGCCAACGAAGGCCTCGAGCCGCGCATGCTTCAACTGGAGCAACTTCTCGCCGCCCTCTACGAAAATAATGCGCACCTTTGCATCACGGGGTTCTTCCGCGACGAGACCCGGACCCCATTCGGGTTTGCCAGGATGGGCGACCCGGTCGCCTTTCTTGAACTCGATAAGCGTATTCACGACGGCCTCATGGTAGCGGATATGACGATTCCGCCGCGATCCCTCGCAACTTCCTCTTCGTCGAGCCTGGGCCCTGTCGCTGGAGCGACGTGGTAGACTACTTGAATATCTATTTGGAGGCTCTCGTGTCCCACCTTCTGCGAACCTTGGTTCCCCTGCTTTCCCTCGGCCTCGTCCTGGTCTCCTGCGGCTCAGACGACGAGGCAACGCCAACCGCCACGTCAGCGGTCGAGAAGTCCCCTTCGGAGCCCTCTCCGGCAACCCCTCCCGCGCCCAGCCAGGCCAAGACCAAGCCCCGCATCGGAAAAAACGCGAAGCTTTCCGAACTCGAAGCGCAGGTTCCCAAGGACGTCCCGCTCTACCCCGACGCCTACTCGGGATTCATCGTCGAGGACACGGGAGATGATCTCGTCGTGGTCATGGAATCGGGCGGGGCCGGAGTCGCCGATGCCCTTGACTACTACGTCGACGCCATCGCGAACCAGGGCTGGGCCATCGAGAGCGAGACTCTCCAGGAGACCAACGGGGAAATCATCGCCTACAAGGGAAACCGGCAGATGTTCGTTCTCACCGTGACCAACGGCCAGGAGACCCTGGTTTCCGTCAAGGTTCGTCCCACGCCGAAGCAATAGCC
>JAZAOF010000221.1:0-22778 GCA_036228265.1 Myxococcota bacterium
CGCTCGTCCGGGGAGGGACCGGAGTCCGAGGGAGAGATCGTTTCGGAACTCAATGGAGTTTCCTCCGCTAGCGGCGCAGCCGGTTCAGGGGGCGCGCCTAGAAACGGTAGCGGACCCCGGTTCCGATGCTGAAGTGGGTCAGGTAGGCGAAGTGATCCGTCGGCAACACGAAATCGCCGAAGAACGTGGCCGCCCAGTTCTTATTGACCCAGTAGTCCGCCCCGAGACCGAACCGGGCTACGAAACTGCTCTTCATGTCGGGGTAGTCCGGTCGATCGCCAAAGATGGCTCCCAGGCCGACCCGAACGAAGGGCTGAATGCGTTTCTCGGTGAAGACGAGAATTTTTCCGTTGACCGTGATCAGGTTGGCCGAATCCGATTCGAGGTTGGCGTTCCACTGGTATTGCAATTCCACCGCAAACGGGCCGGCGACCCGCCAACCCGCGCGGGCACCGGGGCCGCCCGAGACGTTACCGTTTCGGCCGCGCCGGAAGATCGGAACCGTCACGTGGCCGTCGAGTTCGAGGTAGACGCTCGAGCGCCCGTAGTCGATGGGTTCGGCGGGCTCCTCCGGTTCGGTGGGCTCGGCAGGTGTGAACGCTTCGATCATGCGCTGAATGTTTTCCATGCTCGTGGGCGCTTCGACTTCGTCGGCGGAACCCGGCGCGGCGGGCAGCGCGAAGAACACGAGAGCGAATGCGAGGGTCAGGGCGGTCTTGCGATCGGTCATGGGTTCCTCTTCCGCGATGGGCCGGACTCATTGTGACACCACGAGTGCCACCGTTCGCACTGGTTTTACACCATCCCGGGCCGCTTGCGCGACCGGAAATCGCGTCGCTGGACCCCTGGTGGCGGCTTTGCCCGGGGTTGCCTGGAAAAACCCTCGTCCTGGCGCGAGAGGACACTCGGGGGACTGGCCGAAATCCCGCTAGAACGCCTTTTCGAAATCCCTACGCTGTTCGAGGGTGCGCACGGAGAAGAGGCGATCGTCGATATCGGGGTTCACCCGGAGGTCTTCGAAGGTCACCTGTGTGCGGGTTCCCCGGGTGCGGTTCTCGATGGTCAGCCGGGTGGCCAGGGTGTGGCCATCGAGCCTGACCATGCTGGAGCGATCGACCCGGAGGGTCCGGTAGGGAGTTTCGGCTCGTCGCTTGTAGTAGTCCGCCTGGAGGATCGAGGCGTCCGATTTCGCGATGAAGAAGACGATCTCCGCATAGGAGGTGGCGCGTACCGGGCGGGCACCGATCCGGTAGACCGATTCGCCGAGCCACTCGCCCGTACCGAAGGCGATGATCCGGTAGTCCTCGAGGTAGCGGCGTTCCAAATCCTCGTAGGTGACGTCGGTTCCAAACAGGGCGTCGCCCCGTTGGTGCGTACTCACGCGACGCGACTTCCCGAGAGAGGGGAGGTAGACGAAGGCGTCGTGGCTTCGGTCTACCCCTTCGATTTGAAGAATGGCCATGTCGCGCAGATACTCGGGGTAGACCAGGCGGCCGATCGAATGCACGCGATTGTCGATGATCTTCTGGGCTGCCTGGAAGCGACGAGTTCTTTCCTGGCCCCCGCGGTTGCGCATCACGAGTTCGATCTCCGACGTGGTGTCGACTTCGTATTGGTTGTCGAAGGCCTGGCGCAAGATTGCTTCGGGAGAGACGCCCCGCGGCTCGCTTTGTGCGAGGCGCTGCTCGACCCCGACTCGCTCGCGTTGGAACTCAGACGGTTCGCCGCCCCAACCCGGGCCGGGGAGGAAGACCAGGAGTGAGCCCAGTGCCATCGAGATCCAGTCGCGGCCTTGCGCCCGGGGCATTACGCGGTTTCTTTCTCGAGAGCCGACTTCGATCCCAGTGGGGGCATGCGCAGCGTGGCCCGTGTTCCTCCCGTGGGCGCGGCCACGAGATCGATCCTTCCACCAAGGGCTTCGACCATCGCGCGCGCCACCGAGAGCCCGACGCCGGTGCCGCCCTCGTGGCGGCGCGTGGTGAAACCCGGCTCGAAAGCGGCATCGACCAGGTCGCGCGGAATGCCCGGCCCCTCGTCGGTGACGACCAATTCGACCCAGCCCTGTTCCAGTTCCCGGGCCGCAATGCGGACCAGGCGGTCTGGAGCCGAGGCCTGCAGCCCATTTTCGACGAGGTGCGAGAGGGAGCGCCCGACGTTTTCGTGGCACCGCAGCCGCCGTAGGGCGGGCTCGATGTTTCGTCGGACACGATCGGCCCCGTGGCGTTGGGCCACGGAAGACAAGGAGGCCTCCAGGACTTCTTCGAGGGAGCTCACGCCGGGCGGAGTTTCGCAAGAGCGGCTGGCTTCGAGCATGAATTCCCGCATCCGCCGAGTTACGGATTCGCTGAGTTCGCCGACTTCGGCCAGGGCCTCGCGGCTTTCGGACGCCAGGCCCCGGTGTCGCTGGATGCGGCGAACGAGTTGGCGGATCCAGCCCAGGTCCTTGCCCACGTCGTGGATCAGCGAAACCGCGACGCGCGAGGTTGCGGCGTGGCGTTCGGCGACGATGAGTTGCCGGGCCAGCCGGGAGTTGTGAAGCGCGGCGCCAGCGCGTTGGCTGACGGCGGCGGCGAAGTCGAGCTCGACACCGTTGTAGGGCGCGACGCGACGTGGTCTTCCGAGCAACACGAGGCCGTAGCGAACGCCCGCGTTGTCGAGGCTGGCGGCGATCTCAAAGCCCGCCGCGTCGAGATCCAGGGCGGCGGCGTTACCGGCGTCCGCCGCGAGGGCGAGGTGACCGCTTCCCGCTCCGCCGAGAGCGGCTTCGATCCGGGGCACAAGAGAGAGCGGGGGAGCGGGCTCGTCACCGAAGACATGTGCCACGTGCCATCCGGTTTCGTCCCAGAGAAAAACCGTGCCCCGGCGGGGGCCCAGCGCCCTGGCCAGGACACGTCCCAGGCGCTCGGCTACGGCATCCTCGTCCCGCAGTTGCACGATCTCCCGGGCGAATCGATCCCGGGCACGACCGAGTTCTTCCAACCGCGGAGTGAGCACGGATTCCAGGAAACCCAGTAGGGGGCTACGGATGGTTTCGACCGCGGCCAGGCCGGTGATCGAGATCGCGAAGAGAATGCCGAGTTCGCCCAGTGGGTGTTGGGGCGCCGATTGTGCCAGCCACGCGAAGACGGCCACCGAAACGACGAGGCCTCCGCTACCCAGGTAGATCACCCGGCCGATCCACTTCCGCGCGTCCCAGCCCAGGTCGAAAAGGTTGTAGCGACTGATGGCGAGACCGATGGGGAGGGAGAGAACCAGGAAGCACGACCACAGGTAGGTGCTTGCGATTTCTGGAACGGTGCTGTTTTCGTGGAGCATCCACGCCGCCGGGAGCAGTGGGAGGGACAGGGCGCCGTAGGCCACGAGCCGGGCGCGCCCGCGTTCAACCGAACTCTCGGATTCGCGTACCGAAAACAGGCAGGCGAGCATCAAGACCAGCCAACTGCCCAGGGCCGACGCGATCACCAACCAGAAATAGGTGGTAAAGAGCAGCGGGCTCACCGTGAGTCCGGCGACGCCCACCAAGCCCACGAAGCCCGCCAGGCAATAGGGAATGGCGGCGACGATAGGCACGTCTTCGAGGACCCGCCGCCGCACGGGGAAACAGAGCCCCAGGTGGGCCAGGCCCGCGGGCACCAAGGAGAAGGCCACGGCCGACAGAATCGACGCGATCGCCGAGGAACGCCCCGCAATCATCGAAATGGCCACGACAGCGATGGAAGCTTCGGTCAGGATCAGTGGAACGGCTGCCGCCGACGTTGATCTCCAAAGCACGGAGAGCGGGATCATCATAAGGAGCAGGGCCACGATGCCGGCGGCGTACCAGCGCGCGAAAGCGGCTTCCGAAGAGAGTAGGCGTACCGGGTAGGGAACGAACACCGTGCGGTTGTTGCGCTTCGCTTCGATGCGCGCCCCCGGGCCTGCCTTCAGCAGGGCGCGGTTCAACTCGAGCGGTCCGTTCACCGCGGTGCGGACACCCGTTGTGCTCTCGACCGCGCGCACGCGGTCGAGAGTCTGTAGCGGGCAACCGGCGTCACCGGGAGGCCGCACCACCCACCCGTTGCCCATCACCCAGCAGGGGTTGGCCAGGATCGGGCCGTGGTCGAGAAGGGAGTGCCCCGCCTGGAGCAGTGCGAGTGCGACGGGCAGCATGGCCATCAGCCCGAGGCCAAGGCGTTGTCGACCCGAGCCGGCGCTCACCGGGCTTCTCCAGGCGAGTGCACCGGGAGCCGGGGGTTCGCCCTTTGTCGGGTGGCTTCGCCCGTCGGTGCGAAAGCGAAGATCAACGCTGGCAACACGAACAGGCTCGCGGCGAGAGCACCGAGGATGGCGATGGAGACCAGGAAGCCAAAGCTCGCGATGGTCTGCCACGCCGACATCATGAGCGTGAGGAACCCCAGCGAGAGGGCCACCGACGTGGTGACGACGGCGCGCCCGGTGTGGCGAAGCGCCGCCTGCATGGCGGCCCGGGGATCCAGTCCGTCGCTTCTTTGGCGATCGTAGTGGGCGAGGATGTGCACGGCGTCATCGACGCCGATGCCGATGACCACCGCGGCGATCATGGCGCGGGCGACGTCGAGGGTGAGCCCGGCCCAGCCCATCAATCCGAGGATCACCACCACCGGGAGTAGGGTGGGGACCATCGCGGCGAGCCCCAGCTTCCACGAACGCAAGAAGATCGAGACCAGCACAAAGACGATGGCAAAGGCCGTAGGAAAACTGCGCAACTGCGTCGCCTGCACATCGCGAACCCAGTCGTGAGTAATTGCGAATTCGCCGCTGAGCGATACGTCCCAGTCGGGCGGGAAGGTGCTCTCAGCGATCGTCCGTACTTGATTTAGGATTTTCTCGCGTTCGCGATGTGCTAGGTCCAAAGAATCTAAAGAAATCCGTAGTTGCGAACGGTCGAGGCTGATCCAACGGCCGAGGGTCTCGGGGTCGTCGAAGCCCAGAATTTCGAGGATCTCCGCGTTTGCGGCGGTCGTTTCGCCGATGCGTTCATAGCTGGGGTCATCGTTGTGGAGCAGTCGGTTCATCCGCTCGACCAAATCGAGAACGCTAGTTGCCTTCGTCAGTTCTGGGGCTTCGGTGACTCTTTTGGAGAATTTGTCGACCAAATGAAGTGTGGATTGTTGTTCGAGTTCGTCGTCTTCTGGGAGCGTGATCTCGACCTCAAGTGTCTGAGATAGTCCCATCCGATTTTCCATGAAATGTGATGAACGAACGAATTCGTTCCTTTCGCCGTAAGCTTCGATCCAATGCTGGTCGACACGAAGCTGACTCCAGCCGACTGCTGATAAAAGCAGCAGCAGAGCGCACGATATTAGGATTGAATTCGGGCGATTAATTGCGGTTCTAGTGACGGCATCCATGACGGCTTGCCATCGATTCGACAAGCAGCCGGTGCGTTGTATGTCATCAGGCAGCCACTGAAGAACGATTGGTACTAAGCTGAAGCTGAGGAATAAGCAGGCTAATACCCCGCATGCCGCGATGACTCCGAATCGAGCGAAGGTATCGAGAGAGCTGGTGGTAAAGCTTAGAAAGGCTGCGGCTGTAGTTAAGGTCGTGACGAGGCACGCGGGCGCGACATCTTTGGTGGCTTTGCGAAGGGCGGTGGTTGCCTCAGAATTCAGTTTGCCGCGTTCAGCTGAGTAACGAAAAAGAAAGTGCATTGAGTCGCAGATGCCCAGAACCAGAATCAGTGGGGCGAGTACTTCTAGCATCCCGTCCTGCGGCCAGCCGAGCCAGCCTAGGATCCCAAGAGCCCAAAGGAGTGCGAGGCCGGTGCTGAGCATTGACGCCAGCGTTTGTTGCCAAGAGCGGACAAAAATGAAGATCACAATCCCGGTCAGCCCAACAAGAAAAGGAATCAATCGGTCGGTACTTTCGGCGAGTGATTGCCCGCCGAGGACACTTCCCGGCGCGTCGCCCACCATGAAGAAAATGAATCCGTTTGTGCGCGGGATTGCGAGGATGGATTCGATGGCGTCGACGACCTCGACCATCGTCTGTGGGCGGTTGTCGGTGGTTTGGACCAGGATCACGCCGACGCTGCCGTCGGCGGAGACCAGTGTATTGCGCCAGAAACGGTCTTCGAGAGCGCGCCGGGCCAGGTCCTCGGCATCTGCGGGCACCTGCCCGTCCTCGAGGAAGTGGCGAACCGCGAATCCGTCCGGGACCGGCACGAGGAGAGCGGTGTCGGCGGGACCCTGGACGGCGCGTACCGCCGGTAACAATTCGAGTTGCCGCGATACGCGGGCGGCCATCTGGAGCGAGGACTCATCGAAGGCCGTCCGGCACGGGTGGTTCTCTCCGCACTCCCACGCAATTCGGATCGGGCTTCCCCCCGCGTACTCTTCGATCATGGAGTCGAGGTTCTGGACCGCGGGGTGGTGGTCGCCCAGCAGAACCCGGTAGCCGTATCCGGGCTGAATGTTCGGAATCCCCGCAGCCAGGCCGGCGGTGACCGCAAACAGCACGGCGGCCGTGAACCACGGATACCGGAGTGAGAATTCGGTGAGACGGTGCACGGGAAATCTCCGAACAGTGCGCCGCGATCAGTCGCTACGCGAAATGGGGATGTCGTACTTGTGCATCATGCGGTAGAGGGCGGCGCGGCTCTTTCCAAGGCGTGCGGCGGCCCTCGAAATGTTTCCACCGCACTCGCGAATGGCATCGACGAGGCGTTGTCGCTCGATTGCGCTCGCCTCGTCACGGATGCTGCGCACGCTCTGTTGGAATTCGTCGATGACGTCTCGCAGTGCGTCGCGGCGAATGATCCGACCCCGGGTAAAGGCCACGGCCCGCTCGAGAATTTGTTCGAGTTGCTGGACGTTGCCCGGATATTTTCGGGTGGCGAGCAGGGCGAGCGCCGCCGGCGAAAGGCGGATGCGGTTGCGACCGAGTCGTTCTCCGATGCGCCCCAGCAAGGTCTCGGCGAGGATGGGGATGTCCTGGGTGCGGCTTTGGAGCGGTGGTAGGGCGACGTGGAAGCGCAGGAGTTGGCTCAACAGTCCCGGGTGGAAGCCCTCGCTCGCCAGTTCGGCGGGAACGCGGGTTGTCGAGGCGAAGACGCGAAATTTTTCGCGGTAGGCGCTTCGCTCGGCGTTTCGGATCCGCTGGAGCCAATAGCGCTGGGCTTCCGGCGAAAAATTTTCGATGTCGACGAGATGCACAGCGCATGGCGTCGGAGCCCGGCACGGTGGCGTGAATTCGCGGGCGTCGATGCAACGCAGGGATCCCCCGGCTGACGAACCCAGTTCGTGGAGTGCCGAGATTACGGCGTGGCGCCCGGTGCCCGCTTCGCCGGAAAGGAACACGGGTGTGCCCAGGGGAGCGAGCCCCGAGAGTTGCCAGCGAACCCGTGTCATCGTCTCGCACGAGCCCGCGATCCGCCCTTCAAGATTGGGCAGTGCGGGTGGGGCCTGGGGGTCGCGAAGCGAGCGATGAACGAGTTTGACGAGATCTTCAATATCGAGATCGAGCGAGCTGACGAATTCGTCGGCGCCCGCCTTGAAGGCCTCGGAGGCCGTTTGCACGGAGCCGTAGCCGCTGAACACGATCACCGGGGCTTCCGAGCGGTCGCGGATTCGGCGGAGGAGTTCGACGCCATCACAGCGGGGCATCGCCATGTCCGTAATGACGAGATCGGGGTCGTCCGCGCAAAAGCGGTTCCAGCCTTCCTCCCCGTCCGACGCCGCAATGACCGTGAAACCCGCTTCTTCGAGTTCATTGATCAGGAGTCGGCGCGGCTTGATCTGGTCGTCCACGACGAGAATCAATCCCGACACGAGATCCTCTTTTCGGTGTCGCCTTCGAGGGTACGTGTCGCAAGCGTGGGCGGGGGGCCAAGATTCGTTCATAGTGTCCGGTTCCGTTCGGAAGTGTCCGGTCGCGTTCGGGGGGCGAAAGGGCCAGGGCGCCGGAATTCGTCCCGGCGCCGCTGTGCAGAGCCAGCCTGGCAGGCTGTGATTCCGCGCAATCCAGCGGAGTTCCGGCGACACCGGAGACCCCTCCCAGGGGATCGCCCCGGGACCCAATCGGCCCTGGGGGGCTGCCAGCGGACTTCCCGAGGGAATTTGACGGATCGTCAAAAACTGCGAAAATAAGCCAATCGCGTTTCTCGCGAGGGGCCACAACCATGACCCGCGAATTCCCCTTTCCGCTTCCCACCGGTTGGTTCCACGTGGCCTACGCCGAGGAACTTTCGGCCGATGGCATCCGGCCGCTGCACTACTTCGACCGTGATCTCATCGCTTTTCGCGATGCGGCGGGCCGGGCCCGTGTGCTCGATGCCCACTGTCCTCACCTTGGCGCGCATCTCGGTCACGGGGGGGAGATCGTCGAAGGCGGGCGCGTCCGCTGCCCCTTCCATCACTGGGAGTTCGACGGCGACGGGATGTGTACCCGCGTGCCCTACGCCGAGAAAATTCCGCCCAAGGCGCGGCTTCGCAGTTGGCCCGTCGAGGAGAAGAACGGCTGCGTCTACGTCTACTTCGATGAGCCGGGGCGCGAACCCGGCTTCGTCGTTCCCGAGGTGGCCGAGCACGATTCCCCGGAATGGACGCGCCCGATCCGTCGCGATTGGGTGGTGCGGAGTTGCGCCCAGGAGATGGCGGAGAACTCGGTGGATCCCGCGCACTTTCGCTCGGTGCACCGGACCGCGGGGGTGCCCCAGGTAAAGGCCTGGGCCGAGGGGCCCGTGTTCCGCGCCAATCTCGACTATCCCGTGACCATCGACGACGCGGTCCAGCACGGCAGCATCGATATCTATGCTCATGGGCTGGGCATGGGGGTGAGTTACTTCCGCGGGATCGTCGAGACGGTGGTGTTGGTCTCGGGAACGCCGATCGACACCGGCCGTGTCCACCACCGGCTGGGCTTTTTCGTCAAGAAAACCGACTCCGAGGAATTGACCCAGCGCGTGGCCGAGGCGTTCAGCAGCGAAATCTCCCGGCAGTTTGACGAAGACATCCCGATCTGGGAAAACAAGATCTACCATGAACGGCCAGTCCTCTCGGAAGGGGACGGGCCCATCGGGGAAATTCGGCGTTGGGCGCGGCAGTTCTACGCGGCGGACGGAGAATGAGCGAATCATGAGCGACATGGAAGCGACGGTGTCTCGCACGGATCGCTACCCCTTCACACCCTACGCAAGGGGGTGGTTCCGGGTGGCGTATGCCGACGAGGTGGCGGCCGGCGAGTTGAAGAAACTCGAGTTCTTTGGTCGCGAACTCGTTCTCTACCGCACCGCTTCCGGGCAGCCGTGTCTCGTCGATGCCTACTGCCCCCACCTGGGGGCCCACCTGGGTGTTGGCGGTGAGGTGGTCGGGGAGGGCATTCGTTGCCCCTTCCATCACTGGGAATTCGGCACCGACGGTGCCTGCAGCCACATCCCCTACGCCGAGAAGATCCCGCCGAAGGCGAAACTCGTGACCTGGCCCCTGGTGGAGAAGAACGGGCTGCTCCTGGCCTACCACGATCCGGCCCGGGGAGAGCCGGATTTCGAAATCCCGGACGTGCCCGAACTCGAAGAGGAGGGCTGGCTGCCTCTCGATCGGAATTTCTGGACCGTCCGCGCCAACTGGATCGACATGAACGAGAACTGCGTAGACCAGGCGCATTTCAAGTACATCCACGGGACACTGACGATTCCGCCCACCACGGCCCGAATCGAGGGTCCCCTTCACGTTGCGACCTCGTTGTTTCGGATGCGGACACCCGACGGCGAGACCGACGCCGAGTTGGTCACCCTCGACTACGGGCCGGGTTTTCAACTGGTGCGGATGGGCGGGTTGATCGACTCGCTTCTGATCAACACCGCCACGCCCATCGACGAAGAGAAAACCGATGTGAGTTTTTCCTACACGGTGAAGACCGAGGGCGATCCGCGAAAAGAAAAACTCGCCGCGGCGATCGTGAGGGATCTCAAGGAGCAGTTCGATTCGGATCTGCCCATCTGGGAGAACAAGGCCCACTGGAAGCGGCCGAACCTGTGCGGGGGCGACGGGCCGATTCCCACCTACCGCAAGTGGTACGCACAATTCGTCTGAACCCAAGGATGGGAAGGACGAGAGGAGAAGGACATGAACTACAAGATCATCGATTGCGATCAGCACGTCATCGAACCGCCGGACCTGTGGGAGAAATATCTCCCGAAGAAGTTCCAGGACCAGGCACCGCAACTGGTGCAGGACGAGGACGGCGGCGACGCCTGGCTTCTCGGCAAGCACGTGGAGTCTCTCGGCCTCGTGGCCGCGATGAATCAGACGCCGGAGACGCTCCGCTGGACGGGGATCCGCTATGCCGACATGCATCCCGGCATCACCGACCCCAAGGGTCGCCTGGAATTGATGGATAAGGACGGCGTCTCTGCGGCGGTCTTCTTTCCGCCCCAGAGGACGATGATCTACTTCATGTTTCTCGACGACAAGGAGTTCTCGCTGGCGGGGATGCAGGCGTACAACAACTTCATCACCGACTGGGTGGGGTTTGATCGCGCGCGACTCGGCGGCATCTGGCAAATCCCCGCAACGGGGATCGATGACGCCGTGGCTGAACTTCGGCGCGCCAAGGAAAACGACGCCGTCGGCGTGGGGCTCGCGACCTGGCCCAGCGGCGAATTCATCCTTTCGGCCGAGGACGACCCCTTCTGGGCGGTGGCCGAGGAACTCCGCATGCCCATCCATATCCACGTCGGGCTCACGCCCCCGCAGTACAAGACGCGGAAGGTTGCGGCCAAGAAGGGCGGCCCGGAACAACTCGTCGCCTTTGCCACGACGATGAGCCGCATGCCGACGCTATTTGCCGAGTTCATCTTCAACGGCATCTTCGAGCGCTACCCGGAACTCACGGTCGTCGGTGGAGAGGTCGGGGCGGGCTGGGTGCCCTTCCTGAAGCAGGAACTCGATGACCGGTTTCGCCGCAACCGGGTCTGGTGCGAAACCGACCTGACCTTGCTGCCCAGTGAATATCTCGAACGCAATTGCAAGGTCGGCGTGGTGAGCGACCAGTTCGGTGTGCAGAACTGCGATGCCGTGGGCGTGGAAACGATGATGTGGTGCAGCGATTTCCCGCACCACATTACGGATTGGCCGAACTCGCGGTACCTGATCAACCAGATGTCCCAGGGCATCGATGCCGGAAAGAAGCGCAAGATCTTCTGCGAGAACGCGGGGAAGCTCTACGGCTTTCTGTAGGCCTTCCGCGGCCTAGAGGACTCCGTAGGCGAGCATGGCGTCGGCGACCTTTACGAAGCCGGCGACGTTGGCGCCGCGGACATAGTCGACGTCGCCCTCGGGCCCCTCGCCCCAGTGGATGCACTGCCGGTGGATGTTGCGCATGATCTCGCGCAGTCGGTTGTCGACTTCGGCGCGCGTCCAACTGAGGCGCATGGAGTTCTGGGTCTGCTCGAGCCCCGAGACGGCCACGCCTCCGGCGTTGGCAGCCTTGCTCGGGCCATAGAGGATCCCCGCGTCGCGAAACACGTGGGTCCCGGCCACGGTGGTGGGCATGTTGGCCCCCTCGGACACCGCGATGACGCCATTGCGCAGGAGGGTCCGGGCGTCGTCTTCGTCGAGTTCGTTTTGAGTGGCGGAAGGGAAGGCGACATCGCAGGGGATCCTCCACGGGCTCTCTCCGGGATGGTATTCGCCTCCGAATTGATCGACGTATTCGGAAACCCGGCCCCGCCGCTCGGTCTTCAGGTCGATGAGCCAGTGCAGTTTCGTGGGGTCGATCCCGGCTTCGTCGTAGACGGTTCCATCCGAGTCCGAAAAAGCGACGACCCGGCCGCCCATCTCCGAAACCTTCTCGATGGTGTAGAGCGCGACATTGCCCGAGCCGGAAACGATGCAGGTCTTTCCCTCGAGGGAATCGCCGCGGTGGGCGAGCATCTCGGAAGTGAAATAGACGTTCCCGTAACCCGTGGCTTCGGTCCGCACGAGGCTGCCGCCAAAGGCCAGGCCCTTCCCGGTCAGGGTGCCCGTGAACTCATTGCAGATCCGCTTGTATTGACCGAACAGGTAGGAGATCTCCCGGGATCCCACGCCGATGTCACCGGCGGGGATGTCGACGTCTTTTCCGATGTGGCGGGCCAGTTCCGTCATGAAGGACTGGCAGAAGCGCATGATCTCGTTGTCGGATTTTCCCTTCGGGTTGAAGTTGGCGCCGCCCTTGGCCCCGCCCATGGGGAGACCCGTGAGCGAGTTCTTGAAGGTCTGCTCGAAGCCCAGGAATTTCAGCACGCTGAGCGTCACCGAGGGGTGGAAACGGAGTCCGCCCTTGTAGGGGCCAATGGAGTTGTTGAACTGGACGCGGGTGCCGCGGTTGACCCGGACATTGCCTTCGTCGTCCTGCCAGGAGACGCGAAAGATCACCACGCGGTCGGGTTCGGTCATGCGCTCGAAGATGTGGCCGCGCTGGTAGCGCGGATTTTCGTCGACGAAGGGCAGGATGCTTTCGGCGACCTCGCGCACGGCCTGGTGGAACTCGGGTTCGCCGGGGTTGCGGCGCTCGAGTCCGGTCATGAAGGTTTCGAGGTCGGTCTGTGACGGAGTCGAGGATCCCATGGGCTCCAGGGCGCTGGCCGAGAGGGGCGGTCTCGGTCCAAAGGTCCCCCACGATAGTGCGCCGGATGCCGTCCGGCGAGAAGGGACGAAGACGCGGGGAGGATGCGGCAGCTATGCTGTCGGCGCAGGACCTGACACCCGGAGGAACCGATGCCGAGCCCCTTCCCCATGATCAACAGCGAATCGAAGGCCCACGCCGCCTTTCACCGGCTTCTCGACCAGTTGCGCGAAGCGGCCGACGAGTGGCTCTCGCCGGATTCCGGGATCGACCGCGAGATCGAGGTGGTCGAGGGCCTGCGCAACGTGATCCATCTCTTGTCGGGCGGCGTCGACTTCTACCTGGAGGGCGATCCCGAGCACCCTGAATTTCGCCCCGTCGTCTCCCCGATCCGCAAGTTCATGGGGGACAATCCCGACGCCGTGTATTTCTGGGCGCGGGTCCGGGACGACCTGGGGTATCGCGTGCGCGGTGTTCGCAAGGACGAGTGTTACATCTCGTTCACCGTTCATGGGCGTGCCGCCGACGGCAGCCTCGGCCCCGTGGCGGAGCCCGTCCTGGCCGACGTGAACGACCGCCAATTTGCGGTGGCCGACGACGGCCGGTACGAGGTGATTCTCAGCCACGAGGAACCGGCCCGTCGCGAGCACGAGGGCGTTCCGGTCAACTGGATCGAGTTGCCCAAGGGCGCGGCTTCGTTGCTGACACGCCACTACTTCGAAGTCGACGAGGACAAGGCACCCGCGGTGACGCGGCCGCGGGAAATCGAAATCGAGATCGACACCCTGACCCCCTCCCCCGTGCGGCCTCCCCAGAACGACGACGATTTTGCGCGACGGCTCGACGATGTCACGGCCTTCGTTCGCGGCGGCAAGGGCCTGGAGATGCCGGATCCCCCGCCCTTCGTCTCGACGACTCCCAACAAGCTGGGGCAGCCCACCGTATTTCGCCTCTCGAACTCGGACTCCTGGGGAGCGGTGGACATTGCCTACTCAATGGGCCCCTTCGACATCCAAGCCGACGAGGCCCTGGTGATGGAGGGCACGCTTCCCGAATGCGCCTTCGCGAACGTCGTGCTCTGGAATCGCTTCCTCCAGGCCTTCGAATACCGCGATCGCACGGTGTCGCTCAATCGCAAGCAGATTCGAACCGACGCCGACGGCCGATACCGGGTGATCTGCTCGATGCGCGATCCCCGGCCCGAGGGGTCGACCGACAACTGGCTCGACACCGAGGAGCACGGTCGCGGCACGATCTTCTGGCGCTTCCTGCTTCCCGAAGGAACCCCCGAGAAGCCCGAGTGCCAGGTCGTGCCGCTGTCGACCCTCGAGAAGGGCTGAAAACCCCGGCCGGGTTCCTACTCGGGATCGAGTCCGTTCAAGCGCTCCACGGCGTCGACGTATTCTTCGACGATCTGCTGGATCACGTCGCGCACCGAGCGTACCTCGGTGAGTTGCCCCACGACCTGGCCGATGGGGTTGAAGGCCACGTCCTGGGCCTTGTCCGCGTAGCGGTGGACCCGTTGCATGGCATCCGAGGTGACCATGCCCTGGAGCGGCATGCCGAGGGGAGCGGGGTTGCCTTCCTCGGCCCAGGCGTCGGTCCAGTGGTTGCGCAGCATGCGACAGGGCTTTCCGGTGTAGGAGCGGGAGCGCACCGTGTCGGCGCTGGTGGCGTCGAGGTAGCTCTGCATCTGTGCCGGCTCGCAGGCCGATTCGGCGACGGTGAGCCAGAGCGATCCGGTCCAGATGCCCTCGGCGCCCATGGCCAGGGCCGCGGCGGTTTGGCGACCGTTTCCGATTCCGCCGGCGGCGAGTACGGGAGTGGGGGCCACGGCGTCGATCACCTGGGGCCACAGCACCATCGAACCGATTTCGCCGGTATGCCCACCGCCTTCATGGCCCTGGACGATGATGACGTCGATGCCGGCGTCCCGGTTGCGCTTGGCCTGGTGGACCTTGCCGCAGAGCGCGGCCATCAGGCGCCCGCTCTTGTGAACGCGCTCGACCACTTCGGGGGGCGGCGTGCCGAGGGCGTTGGCGATCAAGCGGACCTTCTCGTGTCCCAGGGCGACCTCCAACTGGGGGCTCGCGGTGGCTTCGGTCCAGCCGAGGAGTTCGTTCATCCCGTTGTCATCGGCGGGCAACTCGGGAACCCCGGCCTCCGTGAGTAGTTTCGAGGCGAACTCGCGGTGCGTCGTGGGGATCATCTTGTCGAGTTGGGCCTGGAGTTCTTCGGGGTCGATCTCGCCGAGTTCCATTCCCTCGTATTTCGAGGGGATCACCAGGTCGACGCCGTAGGGGTGGTCGCCCACGTGCTCGTCGATCCAGTCGAGTTCGGTTGCGATCTGGTCGGGAGAGAAGCCCACGACCCCGAGGACGCCGAAGCCCCCGGCCTGGCTCACCGCGGCCACGACATCGCGGCAATGGGTGAAGGCAAAAATTGGGAATTCGATTCCGAGGCGTTCGCAAAGCTCGGTGCGCATGGCATGTCTCCTTGGGAGTTCGGGGTCGGGTTCAGGGGGTTGCGAGGTCCGCGAAGACCGGGGCGTGATCCGACGGCGTCAGGCCGTCGAGTTTCTTGCGGTATTCGCGATCGATCTCGACGGCTTCGAGTCGATCGCGCACGTCCGGGGTCGCGAGAAGGAAGTCGATCCGCAATCCGTGTTTTCGATGGAAGGCGCCACCGCGGTAGTCCCACCACGAGAACGCCTGGGTGTCGGGATGAGCCACGCGAAACAGGTCGACGAAGCCCCAGCCCTCGAGGCGCGCGGTGCGCTCGCGCTCGACGTCGGTGTGAAAGATCTGGCCCCGGTGGCCTTCACCGTGCCAGCTGTCGAGGTCGGTGGGGCAGATATTGAAATCGCCGCAGAGCACGTGGCTCTGGCCGGCGTCGTGGACCGCGTCGAAGTGGGCCAACAGGTCGTCGAACCAGGCGAGCTTTCGCCCGAAGTCGTCGTGGTCGAGGGTCTTCCCGTTGGGGCAGTAGACGGTGGTAAACCGGAGGTGTTCGACCTTCGCCGTGAGAAGGCGCGCGCCGAAGTCCTCCTGGCCGGGGAGGCCCTCTTGCTCGAGCGTCAACGAATCGGCCACGGATCCGTGGCGCGCGAGAATGGCCACGCCGTTCCACGCTTTCTGGCCGTGGGTGAGGGCGCGGTAGCCCGCGGCTTCGATGGCGTCGTGGGGAAACTGCTCGTCGGTGGTCTTCAACTCCTGGAGCCCCACCACGTCGGGCTTGCGGTCGGCCAGCCATCGCGTCACGAAATCGAGACGAGCGCGCATGCCGTTGATGTTCCAGGTTGCGATGCGCATCGGGTGGCGACGATTCTCCGGCGGTAGGGGGTCCGGGTGCGAGGACGGCGGGGGGCGGGGTCGCCGGTTGGCCGGAGTATAGAGCAGCTTCTATCGTTGGAGAGAGGGGCGGCGCGGCGCCGTGCCCGTACCCGAGGAAGACCCATGGCCCTGCTGCGAAAGAAACTCGAAATACCGCCCGCCCACGAGGCGCTTCCCGGCCGAAGCGAGGCGATGCCCGTGGCTGCGGCGCACTTCGTCAACGGGCGGACGATGGCTCCTCCCTTCCCGGAGGACACCGAGCGCGCGGTGTTTGGGATGGGATGTTTCTGGGGTGCCGAGCGGAAGTTCTGGGAACTCCCGGAGATCTATTCCACGGCCGTGGGCTACATCGGCGGGGCGACTCCGAACCCGCTCTACGAGGAAGTCTGTAGCGGGCTTACCGGTCACAACGAGGTCGTTCTCGTCGTCTACGCGCCCGCCCGGATTTCGTACGCGCAACTCCTGGCCGCGTTCTGGGAGAACCACGATCCCACCCAGGGCATGCGCCAGGGCAACGACGTGGGCACCCAGTATCGATCCGGTGTCTACACGACGTCCGCGGCCCAGCGCAGCGAGGCCGAGGCCTCGCGGGAGGGCTTCCAGGAGGCGCTCGGGGCCGCGGGTTTCGGGACGATCACCACCGAGATTCTCGACGCCCCGGAGTTCTACTACGCCGAGGACTACCACCAGCAGTACCTGGCGAAGAACCCGAACGGCTACTGCGGCATGGGCGGCACCGGGGTGCGCTGCGGCTGAGCCCTACTGCCGGTCTTCGAAATCCTTCGACGCGATGTCGATGATCTGGATGGCGCTGGCCCGGGATCCGAAGCCGAGGACGATCTGGTCCTTGCCCCCGGAGTAATTGCTGAACCAGGTCTTCAGGATCAGCGTCGATCCGGGGAATTGCTTCTCGAGTTCGTCGACATCGCGCGCGTTGTTGAAGTGCGAGTCGGCGCTGACGGCCAGGATCTTGTCGTCCTGCTCGCCGTGGTCGAGCATCCGGAGCATGCCGATGGGGTAGGCGCGGATCACGTGGCCCCGGGGTACCGTGGGCCCGATCACGATCGCGTCGAGTGGCGCGTTGTCGCCCCCGTGCTTCGGGTCGAGGAAGGTCCGGGGCACCATTCCGTAGTTGCCCGGGTACGGCAGGTAGCGGATCGTTCGCGGCGATTGGCCCGTGAACTCGCGAACCATCACGCCCTGGGCGTTGACTTCCCATTTCTCGTTGGTGCCCGCAGGCACTTCGACCACGACGTTGATCGTGCCGTCGCTGTTCTTGGCCAGGATTGCGCTGGTGAGATTCTGGTTGGCGACGATCGTGTTGGCGTTCTTCTGGCGCACGCCGGTAACACCCGGGTGCCCACTGTCTGTGGAGGAACCCGCGCAGGCGAAGGTCGCGAGGGCCATGGCCAGGATACCGGCGGCGAAGGAGGGCCCGTGCGGGCCCGGCGACGAGAGTTGGATTTGCATGATGGCGGTTTCTAGCCCATCGCCGCGGGCGCCGCGAAGCCCCGGGTGCGGGGGGGCTGCGACCGGACTTCCCGGCGGGTGCCCGTGGATGCCTCGAACCCCGTGAACGGCCCCCGGGCCCGCGCCAGCCCGGTTGGCTCAAGCCTTCGCCCACGCCGCCGAAAATGTTCCCGGAGGCCGGAAGGAAATCCCGGCACCCAGCCACGCCGTTGGGGGCGGCACAAGGAGGCGCGTGATGCGCATCACCAAAACAGCCCGCGCGATCGCGGCCAGCGGGGTCGCTCTCGTGGGCCTCGCCGCCCAACCCGCTTCGGCGTTCGACCCCGACGTCATCTTCGGGCCGCATTTCGAAAGCATGCCCCTCGAACCCAGGAGCGCGTTTCGACCGGCGAGCACCCCGCAACGGCGCGCGAAAAACCCGCTGATGGAAACGGCGCTCTTCCAGTTCATCGACCGGCTTCCCCTGGAACCGACGTCGATCGGACCGGAGCCGAAGTTGCCCAACGACAACGAGCCCGCGATGGGCCTCGTTTTCGTGGTGTCCTTCTACTAGAGCAAGCGCCTAGTCCTTCCTGGACGGTGCCGCCGACAGGTCGTAGAGGTAGGCATCGGCGCGGGGTCGGACGACGGCGTCCACCCGCTCGCCCAGCGCGTCGAGTTGCTCGAGGTAGAAGGCGTGCTCCGCCGGCATCGCGTGGGCAAACACGATCCAGACCCGCGGCTCGCCCTGGAGGGCCCGGAGTTCGTCGGCGTAGCGCTGCCGGTCGGGGATCGAGCGAGCGCCCACCACGAAGGGGGGCCGGAAACCCAGCTGGCGGGCGTAGTAGCGGTACTCCGGTTCGGCACCGTGGTAGAGGTAGATGACGTCCCCGGGTTTCCAGCGGGGCTTCAGGTAGGGAATCACCCAGCGAAGCCCCTCGTAGCCCGCGACGTTGGTTCGCCCCGATCCGTGGAGGGGGTGACCGACCAGGACGCTGCCCGCCATCTGCGCCGGGTGGGCGAGCAAAAAGATCGCCAGCCCGAAGGCGAGCCCGACCTGGGCCATCGCCGGAAGGGTTCGGCGCAGCGACCCCTCGACGCCGTGGGCGGCCAGGAACGCCAGCACCGGTACCAAAAACAGCAGCAACCGCCCGTGGAAGGGATACAGGCCGAACAAGCCGCTCGCGAAGACCAGCGCGAATGTCCCCAAAAACAACGACAGCAGGCGGTTGGGCCGCGCCACGGCGCGGACCGCGCCGATCGCGAAGAAAACGGCGGCGACAATGGCCGGCCAGGCGGCCAGGCCCAGGGGGCTCTCGAACGCGGCGAGGAAGGCGTCGAAGCTCCAAGCGGCCGTTTCGCCCAGTCCGCTTCCCCAGGGCGCGAAGTTTTTCTGCCAGTGTTGGTTCAGCCAGCCGGCGTCCGACCAGTGCGCGATCACCAGGGAGTAGAGGAGGGCGAAGCTCGCGACCCAGGTGAGGCCCACCGCCACCCACCGGGCGGCGTCGCCACGGCGCCCGCGATGCCAGCAACGCACCAGGAGCCAGGGCCCACCCACGGCGAGCAGGAAGACCGACGTGTAGGAAAGCCAGGGAGCGAGTACACCAGCCAGCGTCATGCCGGCGAAGGTCGCAGGCGAGGTTCTCTCCTCCGCGTCGACGCGCAGCAGCAAAACAGCGATCCCCAGGAAAACGAACAAGTCGGTGGCATAGGGCTTGAGTTCGGACCCGAAGTAGATCGCCGGCCCGGACAGCGCCAGGAGCCCCACCGCGATCGGGACGGCGACCCCCTCCAGCATGCGTCGCGCCAGGTGGGTGCCCAGGAGCAGGGCCCCCAGCCCCGCAGCGAAGGGGACGGCGCGCAGGGCCCACTCGCTCTCGCCCAGCATTGCCGCCACCCCGCGTTCGAGGACGAAAAAGCCGAAGGGAGACGGTTGCAGCACGTGGGGCGGCAGCATCTCCAGCCACGTCGGTTTCAGGATGTCGAGGGCGTTGCGAGCTTCGTCGAACCAGAGCGACCGGGGAAGCGCGAACTGAACACAGCGCACGACGACCCCGAAGACGAGGAAGAGGGCGGTGGCCGTGTTCCAGGCCTTTTGAACGCGCGGGTCGGGTGCCGAGGGCAGGGGGGGCCGCAAGCGGCCTTCCCGGGGATCGGCGGTCACGGTTCCTCGGGGCAGATCACACCGCCTATGACCGGGTTGTGTTTACCGATCCACATGATGCCCTTGACCATGACGCAGGAGCACTCTGCGCCGGGGTTGAGGTTCACCCGTAGAGTTTCCGCGATCGCGGCATGATCGGTGTCGGTATTGCGCTGGGTCGTCAGGGCGCCCTTCAAGAGCCCGTCCATGTACTTGAAATCGACGTAGATCTGTCTCACGCGCGCCGGGTCTCCTGTCTGCCGGAAGCGCGCCCGGGCGAAGACCTCGGTGGTCTGCTCGAAGAAATTGTCGCCGCTGCACTCGACACGCCCACCGATCTCGAGGTAGCGAAGGACGAAATCGGTCTGATCCAGGTTCAACTCGTCGCTCTCGTAGCGCTCCCACAAGGGAGCCTCGGAGGCTCCGGGGGTTCCCTCCGCGTCGATCCGGGTGCGCTCCACGCAACCCGCTCCGAGGAGGGCGGTCGCCATTGCAACGACGAACCCGCGGCGAAAGAGCAGCACGTGGTTCACGCGACGCCCGACACGCTGCCGTCTTCGTTCTGGCGATAGGTCGTGTGTTGGGGGCGACCGCGCAGGATGTTCTCCTTCCCCCAGTTGGTGACCTTCTTGAAAGCGTCCGAGGCCACGAACCCATGAAACGCCTCCTCGCTCGACCAGCGCGAAAGGATCAGGTAGGTGGGGTTTTCGCCGTCGACGCGCCGGTAGATCTCGGACTCGTCGTGTCCGTCCATCCCAGCCATGGCTTCGAGCACGTTCTGGCACGCGGCTTCGAAGACCTCTTCTTTTCCTGCGATCACGTAGTAGTTCATCCCGATGGTGACCAAGACCGTTCTCCCTTTCGCTTTGTGTCGGGGGCCGCCGCCGGGGGCTCGAGGGCGGTTCCCTATTGCGCCGCCTGGGCGAGGGCTTCGTCCCAGGTCGGAGCGTTTCTCAGGGCTCGACGGTAGCCGATCAGTTGCCGCGGTTCGCCGAAGGCGACGGCGCCCACCAACCGCCCCTTGCGCGCGTAGAGCTTGACGAATTTCCGCTCGGCCAGGGATCCGTGCACCACCCGGGAGTCGTCGAAACCCGGGAGATAGCCGGCGGACTGGATCTTCAGATCGTATTGGTCCGACCACACGAAGGGGACGGGCCCGAAGGGCTCGCCCCCGGTCTCGCCCGCCAGCAGCGTTTCTACCGCGTGTCGCGCCTGCTCCGTGGCATTGCTCCAGTGTTCGATCCGCATGGGCCGGTCGTCAAAAAGCGGGTTCGGCCAGCGGGCCACGTCCCCGGCCGCGACGACGCCCGCAATGCCGGTGGCGCAGGTGGCGTCGCAGACCACGCCGTTGTCGAGTTCGATCCCGGAACTCTCGAGCCAGCGGGTCTCGGGGAAGACCCCCACACCCACGACGACGACGTCGGCGGCGATCTCACTGCCGTCTTCCAGTTGGACGCTCTCGACCCGGCCGCTTCCCCCAAATCCCGTGACGCCGACGCCGAGTCGCAGATCGACGCCGCGGTCGCGGTGCTCGTCGCAGAGGGCGGTCCCCACGTCGTCGCCCAGGCTCGGGCCGAAGGGGATTGGCATCGGTTCCACCAGGCTTACGTCGAGCCCCCGTGCGCGACACGTGGCCGCGACTTCCGCCCCGATGAAACCCGCCCCGACGACCGCCACCCGGGGCGACCGTTCGAGTTCGTCGCGGATCGCCAGGCAGTCGTCGAGCGTGCGCAATGTGTGGATCCCGGCGCGGGGGCCCTCGAAGGGAAGCGTCCGGGGCGTGGCGCCGGTGGCGATGACCAGCCCGTCGAAGCCGAGCCGGCGGCCGTCTTCGAGTTCGACCTCCCGGGCCGCGGGGTCGAGCCCGGTTGCGCGGCAGCCGAGATGCAGGTCGAGTTCGAGGGGAGCGAGGCCGTCGCGCGCGAGGGCGGTCTGTTCGGGTTCCCATCGCCCCGCGAGCACGTCCTTCGAGAGCGGGGGGCGGTCGTAGGGTTCGCGGTTTTCGGCCCCCACCAGCGAAAGCGTCCCCTCGAAGCCCTTTTGGCGCAGCGCCTCGGCGGCGCGCAGCCCCGCCAGGGATCCGCCAACGACCACGATTCTTTCCAGGGACGCCATGGCGGGTCTTCTCCGTGATGCCCGGCTCGTGCGGGGCGCGGCCGCGAGCGGGTCTTCTTCGAGGACCCAAGGATAACGGCTGGGTCGGAATTCTGAAGGCTTCGACGCGCTTTCTGGGGAACCGCTCCGCGGCTCAGGAGTAGCGGGCCTCGACTCCCTTCGAGGGTCCGTGGTGACGCGCCGCTTCGGCGAGGTCAACCAGGAAGGAGTCCACGATGCGCTCGTGTTCCGGCGAGATCATCAGGTGCAGCGCGTCGGGATCGGTCTGCCGGTCGAGGCACCAGCCGCGGGCGTCCATGGCGTCGCCCACGGCGAAGATGTCGAGATCGTGGCCGGGCTCGGCCCCGAAGGCAAAGAGCGTCATCTCGGGCTCTCCCCACACCGCGAGCCCGGCAATGGCGGCCACGCCTTCGCGCAGGCGCCGGGTGGTGTCGACGAGCTTGCGCGCCAGCCGCAGGTAGCCGTCTTCCCCGAGAAAATGCAGCACGGCCCAGGCCGCCGCGATAGGCGCCGCGGGGCGGGCCCCCGCCATGGCGAACGAGGCGTACCCGCCGCCGGGCCAGTCGCTGTACTTGAAGAGTTGAAACTCGTGCAGGCTGCGCCGCGTTCGGTGGGCAATCACCGAGGCCCCCTTGGTGGCGTAGCCATACTTGTGCACGTCGGCGGAGATCGTCGTGACCCCGGGTACCCGGAAGTCGAAGGGAGGCACCTCGATTCCCAACCGCTCAAAGAAAGGGAGCACGAAGCCTCCCAGGCACGCATCGGTGTGGAAGTGGATGTCGTGGGACTGGGCGAGGGCCGCCAGGTCCTCGATGGGATCGATGACACCGAAGGGATAACACGGGGCGGAGCCCATGATCATGACCGTGCGATCGGTGACGAGCCGAGCGGCGGCTTCGGCGTCGGCGCGCCGGTCTTCGCGAAGGGGCACCGCCACGAGGTCGATCCCCAGGTAGCTACAGGCCTTGGCAAAAGCCGGGTGCGCCGAGTAGGGCACGAGCATCTCGGGCTGCGTGATGCCGCGCTCGGCGCGGGCGCGATCGCGCGCGGTCTTGGCCGCCATCAGGATGCTCTCGGTTCCGCCAGAGGTCATCGCGCCGCTGGCGTCCTCGTCCCCGTGGAGGAGGTCGGTGGTGATGTCGACGACGTCGACTTCCATCTCGCGCAGGCTC
>JAZAOF010000222.1:0-45573 GCA_036228265.1 Myxococcota bacterium
GAAGTTCCTACCAAAACAACAAGACGCGCCCCGAATCCCAGACGGGATTCGGGGCGCTTTTTCGATCTGTTGAGCTAGGCGCTCAACTCACTCTAGAGCGTTACTTGCGGCTCGAGCGACCCGCAACGATCAGGCCCAGCATGCCGAGACCCATGAGAAGGGTCGTTCCCGGCTCGGGGACGCCGCCGTTGGAACCGCCATTGAAGTCGACATAACCAAAGGTAATGGCACCTTCAGCCAGCGAAGTCGCATTGCCCGTTACGAACGCATCCTGCAGGGAGTTGTACCAACCCAACTGGAGGCGCGTTCCGGTGGTGCTATCAACGGTGACGCTGATGCGACCCGCACGGAAACTGGTGTTCGCCGTCTGGACATTGACGTTCGAATCCGGGCTAGCTCCAATCGCTTCCCAGTTCGTCGCCTGGCCACCGGCACCAGCCGTGCTCTGCGTGACGCCACCCGGACCCACGGGAGCCCCGCTACCACCGAGCACGTTGAAGCCCACCGTGACCGGGGGCGGACCCGCGCTCACCTCGATGTAGGTCTGCGTACCCTGCGTCGCGGAGTTCACCGTGAGAGCGTTCTCAAGGTTCGCATCCCACTCGGCACCAAAGCTGTAGCCGGCCATGCCGCCTCCATCATTGATGATCACGATGCTGAAGTTCAGCGTCGTCCCAGCCGAAGCCGTACAGTCCAGCCCAGCGCCGTTGACCGAACACCCGGCCGGAAGCTTGGCTGCCTGGCCGGGGCGAATGATCGGCCCAGCGTTGGCGTGCGCCGCAAACATGGCAAACGCCAGTCCAGCAGCAACCGTTGAAATTAATGCCCGCATCTCAAATCTCCTCTGATTCAGAATCTACTTTAAAGTAATGAAGGTTCTACGTAGAAAGCTTCTGGCCGACCGCTCTTACGAGCAGTGACCGTAGTCCGCACCAACGCCCGTCGGCCGGAAGTCGGCGTTCTGCTGGAATCGCAGATTGGATCCCGTGACAGTGCTGATGATCACCTTGGTCGATCCACCACCGTAGGCCGTGGCCGGACCGCACTTCACGCGAAAGCTGGTCTTCCAATCGCACGGGACCTGGCCCGTCAGATTGTCCGAGCCCGCCACTGCGCTTGCGCACTTCCAGGCGGACGGACCAGGAACGCCAGAGCCGTAGCCGGACGAGAACGTCGCGAAGTCCTGGACGTTGATCGTGCCATTGGCGTTCATGTCAATCGTGTCGGCGTAGGATGCCGAACCGGGGTAACCGGTCCCGTAAGCCGTCGAGAACAGAGCGAAGTCCTGAACGTTGATCGTACCGTTGTTATTGAAATCGGCGTCACAGGCGTTGCCGAAACCATCTCGATCCGCGTCGAGCGGGCCCGTCTGGTTGCCCTGCGTGTTATTGGCATTGGCGCTCTGGATGCAGTTGTCTACGAGGTTCTTTACGCCGTCGCCATCGACGTCGTCGTTCGGACCCGCCGACACATTCAGAGACGCGCCTGCGATGAGCAAAGAGAGTGCCGCTGCAGCACCCAGCGTCGAAGAAAATCCACCAAGCTTCATTTTAAACTCCCCATCGAGGTAGAGGTATCTCAGGTATCTCGTCGGCCGACTGATCTCAGTCATGCCTCTTAATAGTTGGCCTGAAATTCGGTTCTGTGTCAACGAAAACCGTTGAAATCGAACCTCCCCGGCCCTCAGAAATTTTCTACCCTCGTTTGACATCGAGTCAGACATTTGGCCCCGCGGAACACCCGCGAGACGCACAGTTAGCTGCACGGTTCTATAGCAAGGACTGTGCCAGCTCTTTCACCGGCGTAAGTTATTGATTTTATTGAATTATTGTAGTTGATGGCCAGGCCTATGGTGGAACTTTTTTTCCTCGCCTTCGCATTATGGGAAAAATCGTTCCCTCCGAGGCTCGCTTCCAGGCCCTGAAGAACAGGGCCGATAGCAGCAGAAAACGCCTCCAGGCGCGAGGCGGCCGCATCGAGTCCCGTATCGCCCGGCCCGTCGAGGCGCGTGGTGACACGAACTACGAAACCATCCCACCCCTCGGGGGGTCTAAATGGACTCGTAGCCAGCGAAACGGTATCGGAGACCGCATCGCGGAAGGGGTTTTCGGCACCCCGGTGCCAGCGGTAGCTGAGAAGTCTTCGCGGCCCGGAACGCAGCAGCCGCCACTCGACGTCCTGGCCGATGGCCGCCAACCGTTTCATGCCTTCCGCTTCCACGACCCAGCCGCTCCCGGGAAATGCCGTCTTCGGGGATCGGAAGCTGGATACGCGCTCGGCCTGGTCCCCCACTCCAACGAAGAGTTCGACCTCGTCTCGGCCGCTCTGGAAGCGTGAGTAGAGCGTGTCGCGAAACCGGGTCTTCCCGAGGAAGGGAATGTCGATGGGAATCGGCGCCCGTTCCCAGCCAATTCCCGGGTCCGAAAAGTGGGTGTTCAGAACGGTGGGCGGGCGCGGCGGCGAGAACAAGGGTAGGGGGGCGAGCGAAATCGCAGCACAGGCACCGAGAACGACCACCGAGACCCAATGCGCGGACTGCATTGTCCTTCGCGGCGGCTGAGCCAACCCCGCGGAAGCCTCCAGATCATTCCCAGGGGGCTCCTGCTGTCGAGCGACGAGAACCCTCTCGAGCAGGCTGTCGATCCCCACGAGAACGAGCAAGCCGCCGAGCAGAACGATCACCCCTTGAAGGTTGTGGATGGCAACGATCTCGGAGTGGGGGTTGAAAATGAGCGTAAGAACTCGAAACCCGTTCATCAGAAACGCCACGCCTGGAGCCACGGCGACGATCAATCCCGCGTGCCAACCTCGGCGACCGAATATGTCCACCAAGAGAATGGCCAGGAGGCTGAGCGCCTCCACCGACCGCATCCCGCTGCAGCCTTCGATGATTGCGAACGTACCCTCGGGTCGGATGATGAGATCGCCGCTTACGTGGGCCGCCACACCCGCCTGGAGAAGAATCCAGCCAGCCCACTGCGCAGTCCAGAGTTGGAACTGAAAGACGACCCAGTTGAACACCACGCCAGGCAGGGGCAACGCGAGAAGAAGTACCCCCAGGGGCAGCGCGGTGAAGCGCAAGCCTCGAAAGCCTCGAAAGAGCAGGGTCAGACCGATCCCGTTGGCGACGAGAGAAGGCACGAGCAGATCTTCGGCCCGGGTCAGGTTCGCCCAGGCCGCGAGCGCGACGCCCACCCCGAAGGCCAGAATCGTGACCCCGCCCGGCGCAGATCCTGGAGGCAGAGAAGAGACGCCTTTCCAGCGCCGATAGAGCAACCAGGCCGCAAGCAAGACGATCAGGCCCGAGGAACCCTCCGCGGGAAGGAAGAACCATTCCTCCGCACGCTCCACGGGAGCGCTCAGGGACTCGGGAATCACCAACGGGGCATAGGCGATCGCCGCGAGCAGCCAGGCCCCAACCGAAAGCCATCGAAACCTGGGGGGCCACGATTCCGGGGGACTCTGGCTCGTCTTCTCCGCGTCGCGCGACATTGCCCCTGCACCCTCCCGGTCCCCTGCCCATGGACCGCCCAATCCACCCAGAGTGGATCCCGCCGGGATTCTAGCAACCCCTGTCTTCCTCTCCGAGCAGCGGATTGCGCATCCCGAGGGCACGGGCGTTACAATCTTTTTTAGCCTTGGTTTGCCCGCCGACGGATCGGGAGGAGATCGTGAGCAAGGAGGCCGCCGCCCGATCGCCCGAAGCCCGCGCCCCCGGTTCCCACACCGCATCGGGAGGCCCGATCGTTGTCGCCAGCAACCGACTTCCGTTCACCGTCGGGAGAACCCGCGGCGGACTCGAGCGGACTGCGTCGAGTGGCGGGCTGGTATCGGCTTTGGAACCGGTGCTCCGCAGCCGGGGCGGCACCTGGGTCGGATGGCCCGGCCTCGAACTCCGGCCCGGAGAAAAATGGCCCGAGGGCGACGAACCGTACCGGATCTCTCCCGTCCAACTCGACGCCGCTGAAATTGAACACTACCTCCACGGTTTTTCGAACCGGGCCCTGTGGCCTCTTCTGCATTCCTTGAGTTTCTTGCCGAGCTACGACCAAGAGGATTTCCAACGCTACGAAGAGGTCAACCGGCGTTTCGCAGAGTCGGTCCTCCGGGAAAGCCAACCCGATGAACTGATCTGGATCCACGACTATCACCTGATGCTCGTGCCCAGCATGATCCGCGAACAACGCCCCGAAGCCCGGCTCGCCTTCTTTCTACACGTACCGTTTCCCCCCTTCGACCTCTTCCGACTCCTGCCGTGGGACCGGGAAATCCTGAGGGGCCTTCTCGCTTGCGACCTGATCGGCTTTCACATCCGCCGGTACGGCCTGAACTTTCTCGACTGCGTCGACCAACGACTGGGCAGCCGCGTCGACGTCGCGACCATGACCGTCGAGCACGCAAATCGAGCCATCCGGGTGGGCGCTTTCCCAATCGGCATCGAGTACGGGGAGTTCGAGAAGCGCGCGCGAGAGGCCCCCCCTCAGCCGGAAACCGAACGCGAACGAGTCGTGCTCGGAGTCGATCGCCTGGACTATACGAAGGGAATCACCCAACGCATCGCGGCGTTCGAACGACTTCTTGAACTCTATCCGGAGCACCGAGAGCGGGTCGTTCTCCTGCAGCTGGCGGTACCGAGCCGATCGGAGGTCGCCGAATACCGGGAACTCAAGACCGAAATAGACGGACTCGTCGGCCAAATCAACGGACGCTTTGCCACCGCCACGTGGTCTCCCATCCGGTACCTCTACCGGTCGATTTCCCCGGAGCGCCTGGCGGCCATCTATCGCGATGCCGAGGTCGCACTCGTCACGCCGTTACGCGACGGGATGAACCTGGTCGCCAAGGAGTACGTCGCATCCCAGGTAGAAGATCCCGGGGTGCTGGTGCTATCGCAGTTGGCCGGTGCGGCCGAAACCATGCGTGAATGTCTGCTCGTCAATCCATACGACGTCGAAGCGACCGCGGAAACGATTCACCGAGCCCTGACGATGGACGAGGCGGAAAGACGTTCGCGAATGACCGCCCTGCAGCGAAGGGAAAACCGGGACAACGTCCAGTCCTGGGTCCACTCTTTTCTTTCCGCGGCCGCCGCACACCGCGCTGCACCCAGCCCCCTCTCCGTGGAGGACTTCAAGGCCTGGCTGGGCCCCTACCTGACTCGCCCCCACCTGGCGATCTTTCTCGACTACGACGGGACCCTGACCCCCCTCCGGCAGCATCCCTCGGAGGCGGTACTCGCGAGTGACATGCGCGCGGCCATCGAGCGGTGTGCCGGGCGGCCGGACACGGACGTGGCCATCATCAGCGGCCGTTCCCTCGCCGATGTTCGCCAGATGATGAACCTTCCGGACCTGACCTACGCGGGGAACCACGGACTCGAGATCGAGGGTGCCGGAGTCGCCGAGTTCCAGCACGAAGACCTCGTGCACTACAGCCACCGCACGCCGGCCCTCGCCGAAGCCCTGGAAGAAGTGTCCGTGGACGGGGCGTGGACCGAGGCCAAGGGCCCCACTCTCACCTACCACTACCGACGCGTACCGGCGAATCGATGGCCGGAACTCCTCGCGCGGGCGAGAGAAATCATCACGGCCGCGGGGTTCCAGTTTCGCGAAGCCCATGCGGCACTGGAAGCCCGTCCCCCCATCGGCTGGGACAAGGGGCGAGCCGTCCTGCACATCCTGCGAGAGCGCTACGGCCCGAGCTGGGCGGAAAAAGTGCGCGTCGTTTATGCGGGTGATGACCAGACCGACGAAGACGCTTTCCGCTTTCTGGAGGGGCTCTCAATGACCTTCCGTGTCGGTGACTCCGACACGCTGACCGCTGCGGCGCGACGGCTTCCCGACGTAAACGCAGTCCTGGCCCTGCTCGAGTGGCTCGGCGAACGCGAAGCCCGCAACGGCGTCTAGGGGGCAGAAAATCATGGCGATCGCGTCGACGGAGCAGGCGCACGACCGCACGTTCTTCCGCGGCTGCGTTGGAGTTTTCCTCGCTGTTTCGCTTCTCGCATGCCGTCCCGATGTCGAGACCCCCGGCGCATCGATCCAACGGATCGTTCTCGTTTCGATCGACACACTCCGGGCGGATGCCCTGGGGGCTTACGGAAACCCACTCAATACTTCGCCGTACATCGACGCCATCGCCGAGCAGGGAACACTCTTTGAGAACTGCATCGCCCCATCGCCGATGACATTTCCCTCCCATGCCACGATGCTCACGGGGCTCCACCCGCTCCAGCACGGTGTTCTCGTCAACATGCAAGCGAAGCTTCCCCAGGGCATCACGACACTCCCCGAACGCCTGGGCCAACTCGGCTGGCGAACGGGCGCCGTCGTTTCCTCCACCGTCCTGCATCGCCGATTCGATCTCGACCGGGGCTTCGACGACTACCGCGACGATTTCTATTCCTCTCTCCACGGCAGTGACGATCACTCCCTGGAAAAAACCGACGCGCGAAAAACGACGGCGGAAGCGATCGCGTGGCTCGAGGACAGCTCTCCCGATCGCAAGGAGTTTCTCTTTGTCCACTACATTGACCCCCACTCGCCGTACAACGCACCTCGTCGCGTGGCCGAGAATTTTCCGGGATCGCCCTACCTGGCGGAGGTCGCTTTCGTCGACCGGCAACTCTTCCGGCTGGTCAACGCCGTCAATAATCTTTCCGAAGACTTCGACACTCTTTGGATCATCACCTCGGACCACGGCGAAGCGTTGGGAGAACACGGAGAAAGCACCCACGGCTTCTTTCTCTACGATGAGATCGTTCGTGTCCCGCTGATTCTTGCCGGCCCCGGGGTGGCCGGGGGACAGGTCGTGACCGAGCCCGTGGGCCTGATCGACATCGTCCCCACCGTGCTGGACCTGGTTGGCGCCCCGCCGGACCCCGATTTGCCGGGGAGAGCCATCCCCACGACAGACCCGGATCGGAGTTTCGTGAGTACCTCCTATACCAGTGCGCTGGGGTTCGGTTGGAGTCCGCTCTGGAGTTTGAGCGGGAAGGGCGAGCGCTTCATTCTCGGTCCCGAGCGCGAATACTATCGAACCGACATCGACCCCGAAGAAGCCGAAAACCTCTGGGCGCAGACCCCCTCGCGCGCCAATGAACTCGAACACCAACTTCGACAGCGGGGAGCCCGCTATCTCTCGGAGGCTCACGCGATCGAAACGAGCGTTCTCGACTCGAATTCCATCGACCAACTCGCCGCCCTGGGTTACGTGGAAGCCTCCGCCGACTCCGCGAACATCGTCTTGGATGACTTCAGCGGCGCCAACCCCCGGGAGATGTACGACGTCGTCAAAAGGATCAACGAATACGCCGACGGCATTCGGCGCGGCGACTACGCAGCCGCCCAGGCCGCACTCCGAGAGGCCGAAGAACTCGACCCTGGAAACACGGCTTTCGATACGAAGCGCGCACAATTGCTCATGAAAATGGGGCGGGCCGAGGAGTTCCTGGCCTGGATCGCGGAGAAATCGCCGGCTTTTCAGGAGGAACCGATTCAACGGCATCTGCGGGCCCAAGCTCTCGCCATTGTCGGACGATTCGAAGAGGCCGAGCAACTGCTTCGGCAGAGCATCGATCGAGACCCAGAGAATCTCCCCAGCATCTACGAACTCGCCGGAATCCAGCTAGAAATCGGCCAGGACGCGAACGCCGCCACGAGCTACGCGCGCGTTATCCAACTCGACCCGCTGAACATTTCCGCCCTCATCAACTACGCCAACCTACTGACCAAGAGGGGCGAACCGGGTCCCGCGTCCGGGCACCTCGAAACGGTCATCTCCATCCAACCGGACAACGCCAAAGCTCACCGAAATCTGGGGATCGTCTACGCGAAATTGGACCGGTTCGACGATGCGATTCGCCACCTGGAGCGATCCAGGACACTTCGACCTTCAGAAACCGGCGCAACCGAAACCCAAATGATCGAGGCCCTACGGGCGGTGCAGGAAAAAACGACCCCGAAGGACTAGGCGCCGAAGCGGATTACCGTGCGGATCGACCGGCCTTCGTGCATCCGGTCGAAAGCGTCGTTGATCTCAGAGAGCGGGAGGGTTTCGGTGACCAACTCGTCGATCGCGATGCGTCCCGCCATATAACGGTCGACGAAACCGGGAAGCTGCGTGCGCCCCCTCGTCCCACCAAAAGCACTTCCCCTCCAGGATCGACCTGTCACCAGGAGAAAGGGTCGCGCGTGGATCTCCTCGCCCGCGCCCGCCACTCCGATGATGATCGACTGGCCCCATCCCTTGTGCGTACAGGCCAAGGCCTCTCCCATGAGATCGACATTGCCCACGCACTCGAACGAATAGTCGACCCCCCCGTCGGTGAGCTCGACAAGGTAGTCGGCCAACCGGTCCACACCACGGGGATCGATGCAATCCGTAGCCCCTAGCTGGCGTGCGAGTTCGAACTTGGCCGGATTGACATCCACGGCCAGGATTCGCTCCGCCCCGGCCAACACCGCGCCTTGGATGACCGAAAGCCCCACGCCGCCGAGTCCAAAAATCGCGACGCTTGAACCGGCTTCGACCTTCGCCGTGTGAAGAACGGCACCAATACCGGTCGTAATTCCGCATCCGAGAAGACACACCTTCTCCAGCGGTGCGTCACTACGAATCTTGGCCAGGGCGATCTCCGGAACCACGGTGTATTCGGCGAAGGTCGAGGTCCCCATGTAATGATGAAGCAGGGCCCCCTGGTAGGAGAGGCGGCTGGTGCCGTCAGGCATGAGTCCTAGCCCCTGGGTCTCACGAATCCGGCCGCAGAGATTCGTGCGACCCGAGAGGCAGAACTTGCATTCGCGACACTCGGGAATATAGAGCGGGATCACGTGGTCCCCGGGCTGGAGAGAGCGAACGCCCGGACCAACGTCTTCGACGACTCCGGCCCCTTCATGGCCAAGCACAGCGGGAAAGAGGCCTTCGGGATCGGCACCACTCAGCGTGTAGGCATCGGTGTGGCAGACACCGGTCGCCGCCAGGCGAACGAGACACTCCCCCTCTCGCGGACCATCGACATCGATCTCGTCGATCAAGAGGGGCTTCTCGGGTTCGAGGCAGATTGCTGCACGCACCTTCATGGTCTTTTCTTCCTCTCTTCGCCGAAGCCTGGGCTTCGGCCCGTGAAGGGAACTCGACCGGATGGACGCGTCCCCGCGCTCCGGCCGCCGCACCTTCGATGGTCCGGGACCGGTTTTTTCATCGGCCTTCGCACATCTGGCCAAGGGAGGCCAGTATCGCGAGCACAATCCACACGAGACCTCCGCCCAGGCGCAACCACCCAGACCGAGCGGGAGTTTCGCTGTCGGTCGTGGCGTCCGGGTCCTGCAACGCCGGCCATGAACTCTCCTCCTCGCGCGTTTTTTCGGCAACCACGGTGCCATCCCGATCGATGGAAAACACCGGTTTCAACGAAGGGGATCCCCGCGGCGAAGTTCGCCCGCCACAATGGAAACAACGGCCGGTTTCCGGCGGAAAACTGACGTTACAAGCCGGGCAACGAACCTCGTAGACTTGGTCGCTTGAGGACTTCATCGCGAGAGAACTAGTGCACGCCCTGGGTCGACACCAGGGCTGCGGGTTCTACTCCCAGCCCGCGCACGACGTGCTCCCACATGGCTTCCGGCGGTACGCCGTCGACGACGTCGGAAGTACCGGGAACCACCAACCAAGAGCCCGCCGCAAGTTCGCCCTCCAGTTGCCCCGCACCCCAACCCGAGTAGCCCAGGAAAAGGCGAACCGAGGAAGGGGGAGCCTGCGCGACCGCTTCCAGCACGCCCAGGGAACCGGCGAAATAGAGACCGTTGGCGAGCGAGGTCGCTTCTTCCGGGTCGAACTCGAGGGGGCCATCACTCGAGAAAAGCATCCAACCGGTTTCCGGCTGAACAGGCCCCCCCCAATGAACCGCCATTTCCGGGTTTCCCTGCCACTCGACGTCCAGACTCGAACACAGGTCCGAGGCCAGCAGTTCGGCCGGTCGGTTGAGGATGACTCCGAAGCTTCCCTCGGCACCGTGTTGCACCAACAGCACCACCGAACGATTGAAATTCGGGTCCTGCAACTGCGGCATCGCGACCAGGAGAGAAGAATCCAGGCAGTTTTCACTCACGCGGGTGAGGATAGCAGCCGAGCCCAGGCTCGTCTGGGACTACAGCGCGACGACTTTCTCCACCTCGGGAATTTCGTCCTTGAGGCGTGCTTCGATCCCCATCTTGAGCGTGACCGTGGAACTGGGGCAGCCGCTACAAGCGCCCTGGAGGTAGACCTCGACGATCCCGTCGCGAAAACCGGCAAATACGATCTCGCCACCATCCTGGGCGACGTAGGGTTGGATGTCCGTTTCCAGGATGTTCCGAATACGCGACACGACCTCGGGCTCGTCGCCGCGATCGGGGGGCGCCCACTCCGGCCCCAGTGCCGCTTCGCCTCCCGATGCCCAGGCCTTGATGGTTTCGACCACTGCCCCGGCCAACTCCGTCCACTCCCGTTCCTCGAGTTTCGTCACGCTCACGAAGTCGAAGCCCAGGAGAACACCGGTAACGCCCTCGATATCCAACAGCCCAGCGGCCAGGGGAGACTCCTTCGGGGAGGGCGGTTCCTGGAACGCCGCACGGCCCGCTTCGCCCGCCACGGGCTGACTGAGAACCCACTTGATGCTGTTCGGGTTTGGCGTGCGTTCCGCATGCATTCGAAAATCGAGATCCATAAGTGTGTCCTGTCTCGGAGAAGTTCCCGAGAGTAGGCTCTTTCCGCGGCACGAGCCAAGAGCGTGGCCCTAACCGGGCCCTCCAAAGACCTGTCTCTCGACGTCATCCAATCCGAGAACCCGGTGTCCGAAGCGGCGCGCCTCCTCGACCTGCGCGGGCCCGTTGTAACCCCAAGTCGCCAGTCCGCAGCGAGCACCGAGACGGGAAACATCGTGGAGGTGTTTCACCTTGTCGTCGATGAACAAAACCTCCTCGAACGCACAACCGAGTCGATCGCGGAGCAACTCGAGGTGCGCCCGCTTATCGATACCGGCTTCCTTGTCAAAAACGAGCGAATCGGAAAAGAGCGAAGCAACGCCATAGCTCGAAAGAAGGGATCGAACCGAATCGCGATCCTTGGCCGTGGCAATGGCAAGGCGAGCCTCGGAACGTCGACGTTGGAGAATCTCGAGAAAGGAGTCGTAGGGTTTCATCCAGGAACGCCAACCGTCGGGGTCCCGAAAGGACCAATCCGATCGAACTTCGTAGAAGCGCCGGTGAAAATTCTCGAGAAGCTCCGGGGACTGGGCACCGCGGAATTCGTCATACACTTGCTGCGACTCGACGACGGCTCCCTCATCGAGAATCGCCAGGGCGACCCCAAAGTCCTCGGCCCGGTTGCCCAGGGCCATGAGGTCGATGAACGACCGGTAGAGTGGGAAGTTTTCAACGGTCGCCGGAGTCCAGCTCTGCGGCGCATCCCGAAGGAGAAGCGACCCCGGGCACAGGTCTCGATAGGTCTGCGTTGCCACGACGAACGCCTCGCCCGCACTGTCGGAAATGACGCCATCGAAATCGAGTGCCAAGATGACCAAGAGAGATCTCGCTACCGCGCGATGACGTGAAACTCGGGCTCGACCAGGCGAAACCCCGTCTGCAAGCGAGCGAGCAGGCCGCGCACGTCGTCATGCAGTTCTGCCACTCGCATACGGCGCGCAATCCGACCCGGTTCGAGGTTCGAAGAAATCGCCGCGTCCATCCCAGCGCGCAGCGGGCCGTGCTGGGAGAGCAAGCGCTTGGCATCCACATCTTGGAAAGCGTCCTCGTCCGCGGCGTCGGGAATCAGGTCCCGGATCAGGCGCTCGATGACTCCCGACGTGTCCGGACGCGACAGGCAGCGAAGGATCGCGTCGGGAACGAGCAGATAGCTTTCGATCTGTCGCCGAGGCCAGGTAAAAAACTCGAGCCCCGGCTCCTGCCCGTCCGCCTCCGCGGGCTCGGGAAGCCCGTCCCGGTCCAAAATGCACAGCGCGCGCACGGCGGTTCCGTGCTCCTGGCACTGACGACGATGGCAGTCGATCGCCCGCGCCGGCTGGCGCCCTCCCAGCAGGACCGAGTGGTTCTCGACGGCCTTCGCCAGCTGCCGCGAAACGCGAAGAGCCCAGTTCCGAAGAAGGTCGCGGTCGCGTGGACCTTCGAGATAGATCGAGAAAGCGGGGTCGGCAGGACCCGCCAACCGCTTGGATCCCGCCATGAAGTCCCCCCGGTGACGCCCCGCCGAGCCTAGCCACGGGATTCTCGGCTGTCATCCTTCTGCGCTCCCGTCTTCGAAGCGCCGGTTCGATCCGTTACGGAATACGCTCCAACAAAGCGAGCGTCTCCACGTGGGGTGTCTGCGGGAAGAGGTCGAAAACTTCCAGGGACGCCAGGCGGTACCCGGGCTCGGTGAGAACCTGCAGGTCGCGCGCCAGGGTCGCGGGGTCGCAGGACAGGTAGACGATGCGCTTCGCATCGAGGTGCCGCAGACCCTGCGCCGACCCTTTCGACAAGCCGGTACGCGGCGGGTCCAACACGATCGTATCCGGTGCAAGATTTCCGGGGTTTTCGACAACCTCTTCCACGGTCGAAATACGGATATCCACATTGGAGAGTTTCGCGGCGTCGACGTTGGCCTTCAGGTCAGAGGTCGCCGCTTCACTGGCTTCAACCGCAACCACCTGGTCAAACCGGTGGGCCAGCCCGAGGGTAAAGAACCCCCCTCCCGCGTAGAGTTCGAGAACCAACCCCCCCACCGCAGGCGCGGGGGAAGCCGCTTCAACAACCGACTTCTCGAGGCGATCGAAAAGAAGTCCATTGCCCTGGAGAAAGACACCCGGCGACAGTCGGATTTCTCGAGAACCCGCAGGGATCGAAATTCGCGGCGTGGTCGGCCAAACCGCGCTTCGTTCTCCCGGCACCGGAACCACCCGCGTGCCCCCGGAACCATCGGTCACCATCTCGAAATCGCATTCCGCGTGCTCGGGCCCCAGGGATTCCGAAAGTCGCTCAAGAGCATCCTCGAGATCGGGGAAGAGCACCGGGCACGAAGAAGTCGCGCAAAGTTCCCGCGAACGCGCGCGGCGGTACCCGACCCGACCTCGGGCCGAGGCCACCCGCGTCCGCACTCGGTAACCGTAGGGGCTAGGCGAAGGCCAGGACACGATCTCTCCCGGTACTGCGAGCTTGGCAATCCGTTCGATGGCATCGCGTAGGATTCGGGTCTTCGCTTCCAGTTGTTGGTCGTAGCGAACGTGTTGCCACGTGCATCCACCGCATTCGCCAAAGACCGCGCACACGGGGTCGGTTCGACCCTCCCCAGCCGTGACGATGGATTCAACCTCGGCGCGCACGAACCGGGATCGCTCAGAGACGACCCGCAACCGCACCCGGTCCCCGGGGACAGTAAACGGAACGAAGACGACTCGGCCATCCTCGAGATGGCCCAGGCCGTCTCCCCCGGCCGCAAGAGATTCGATATCGACTTCCACGCTGGCGTTTTCCGGATTCACGGGGCCCTCCCCGCGGACGACACCGGGTCCAATCGAATCGCAATAGACTCCGAAGGGGCGACCGCCCAGTCCCAGAGGGACTCGACGTAACCGTATTTTTCCTGCATCGCGCGGTCGACCCGCTCCTTTGCAACCCCATCATCGACTTCGACGGCGCGGTAAAAATGCGATTCGCCGTGAGCATCTCCCCGAAGCCGGACCTCCGGGCGGGCTCGCAGTTCGACCAACCAGTTGGCCTCCCGATTGTTCGCACGGAGGTAGAGCGTTCCGTCGAGGTCGACCACCCAGAGGTCGACCTCGTTCTCCATCCCATCGGAGCCGACGGTTCGTAGATGAACCACCTCGCCTTCGTCGACCGCGAGGCTCGCGAACACGAGCAAAAAAACCAACGACGCTACCCCGATCATCAGACCGCGCACGTGCACACTCCACTCCCTCGGTTCGCCTCTCGATCCACCCGCTGGCGCACTGCGAATTAGGCCTCGGGGCCCTCTTCTTCGACCTTGCGGCGAACCTTCACGCGCGTGACTCGCGTTCCAGAAACATCGAGACACTGAAGTTCGTAGTCCGCGAGTTCAACGATTTCACCTCGGCGCGGCGCTCTCTCCAGCGTGTTGAACAGCAACCCCCCGACCGTGTCTCCGCGTTCAGCGCTCACATCCCATCCGCTTGCACGGTTGAAATCGAGTACCGACACCCGGGCGAGAACTTCATAGCTGCCGTCCGCTCGCTCACGGACCTCGTGAAGTTCCTCCGAATCAAATTCATCACGGATTTCCCCGACGATCTCTTCGAGGATGTCCTCCTGGGTCACAAGCCCCTGGGTGACGGCAAATTCATCCTTGACGATGGCCATGTGAATGAAACCGCGCTGCATCTCGGCCAGCAGGTCGAGAATTCTCTTGCGCTCGGGAACCCGGATCACGGGCTTGAGGATCGGGCCCAGGTCTTTCGCACCGCTCCGGACGTGAACGATCAAGTCTTTCAGGTGGATGGCGCCGCGGACGTCGTCGATCGAGTCCCCGAAGATCGGGACGCGGGTAAAACGTTCCTCCAGGAGCTCTTCCAGGAGTTCTGCAGCGGGGGTATCGAAGGCGAACGCGGTGATCTCGGTGCGCGCCACCATGATCTCGGTGACCGTCATTTCGGCGGCGGCGGAGGTGGCCCCGATGATCGCCATCGGCTTGTCCTCGGCACGGTCTCGCGCCGCGCGCGCCAGCCGCAGGACCTCTTCCGAAGACAGACCGCTTTCCTGGCCTGGCCGATCTCCGGTAAACCGCCGAATCGCGGGCTCCACGATGCGGTCAATCAGGCCGTGCAGCGGCCGCAGAACCTGGTGGAAAAGATAGAGCGGAAGAGCCACCAAACGGGACATTCCAATGGGATGGCTCGCGGCCATCGCCTTCGGAAGAATTTCGCAGAAGAGAAGGATAAAGATCGTCATCGCCGCGGTCGAGAGCGCGATCCCTTTCTCCGGACCGAAAAAATGGATCGAAAGCGCCGCGGCGACAGACGCTCCCAGGATGTTGGCGATGTTGTTCCCGAGGAGAATCGTCACCAACAGCCGAGACGTCGAAGAAACCAGGGAGCGAACCGCAGCGATGGCCGGACCCTTTTGGGTTTCGCTGGCATCGTCGATTTCATGCTCGCGAACCCGCAGCAGCGCGGTCTCGCTCCCCGAAAAGAACGCGGAGAGCACCAGGCAGGCCACGAGGATGGCGACATACGTGACAATCACGAGTCACTCCGCGAGGGCGCTGCCGCACGCCGACACGCTGGACCGGGGGGCTCCAGCGCGCTGCTCGATGGTCTATGAGCCGGCGAAGCCGATTCTGGAAAGGATCGTCGCATCGTTCCGGCCGAGGCTACCGCGAGCCTTCGGGAGAGGCAACGGGACCCGCCCCGGGGGCGCTGAACCCCCTCGCCGCAAGACCCTCCCGGGCAGCCCCCCCCGGCTCGAGGAGGTTCCGCAGCGCCACCACCGCCGGGCGATCCCAGCGCGCCCCTGGAATCGCGAAGTCGTAGTGCTCGGCTCGGAGCGGCGAGAAACGAAGCCCCGCCTCCCTCGCCACGGTCTCTATGGTCACCCCCCAATCGGCACGCTTCTGGGCCACCGCAGCCGCAACCGCGTAATGGGACCGCGGTTCGTAGGCGTAGCCCGGCGGACGGCGCTCCCCGAGCAGCTCCTCGATCAGAACGCGGGTCCCCGAGCCCCGGTTGCGGTTGACCATGCGCTGGTCGGGGTCGGCGAGCAGTTCCTCGATCTCCCTCGGCTCGTCCATGCGCGTCACGACGCCTTGCATTCTGCGGTAGCCGGGGAGTAGGCGAAGACCCTCTCCCAGAAAAGGCTCGTTGTAGGTTTGGCTCTCTGGGTCCAGCAGGTGAATCGGCGCCGCGTCGCATTCGCCCCGAAGAGCCGCGGCCAGTCCCCCTTGGCTACCCACCGCCAGCACCTTCACGCGCACTCCCTGGCGCGCCAATTCCCCGGCGAGAATATCGAGACCTGCGCAGTGACTGCCCACGATCACGAGATCCGCAACCGGTACCTCGCGACCGATCAGGGTGACCTCCACTTCGCGGCCGGCATCGACGCGTTCGCTATTGCGACCGATCCGAACAAAACCGTCGGCCCGGCTGAAAGAGGTCACGCTCCCGCTCCCCTTCCCCATCGGGTAGGCCGCCAGGTCGCCGGAGTCTCCGTGAACGAGCCCGACCAACAGGTACTCGAGGCGACCGCGCTCCGAAACCGTGTCCACGGCCAACTTCGCCTTCACCTGGCCGCGAGTTTCTGCGGCCAACCCCGCCAGGCTTCGAATCACGGGAGCCACGAACTCGAAAAACGTGAAAATCGCGGACGTCGGGAAGCCGGGCAGGATGACCACGGGCTTCTCTCCCTGTGCGGCCAGGCAAATCGGCTTTCCCGGCTTGAGCGCAACGCCGTGCACCAGGATACCGGGCTCGAGTTCATCCACGACAAGGGCGTTGAGATCCCCTTCGCCCTTGGACGTTCCCCCCGAGAGCAACACCAGGTCCGCATCGGCCAATGCCTCGGCGAGAGCCTTGCGAAGGACACCGGGATCGTCGGCAAAAGTCCCCATGAGCCAGGGCTGTGCACCGAGTTCCGAGACGGCATCCGCCAGGATTCGCCCGTTGCTGTCGTAAACGAGCCCCGGCCGGATCGATTCGCCTGGCTGGATGATTTCGTTTCCCGTGGAAAGGATCGCCACACGGGGCTGCCGGTAGACCCAAACACGGTCACAACCGATCGCTGCGAGAACCCCCGTCTCTCGCGAGGTCAACCGCGTCCCGGAAAAAAGAACCGTTTCGCCCCGGCCCATATCGGTGCCCGCAAAAGACAGGGCCGCCCCGGGGACACGAGATGCGCGGACCAGGATTTCGTTCGTCGCCTCGTCGAAGTCCGTCTGCTCCACCGGAACGACTGCATCGGCACCGCGGGGCAGCATCCCGCCGGTGGCGATCGACGTCGCCGTCTGCGATTTCACCTCGACTCCCGGGAAAACCCCCGTCGGGATCGATTCGGCGTTGAGCCGAAGTCGAACCGGGTGCTCTTCACTGGCGCCAAAGGTATCCATCGCGCACACCGCGAATCCATCCATATTCGACCGATCGAAGCCGGGCACATCGACCTCGGCGCGCACGTCCCGGGCCAGCACGCGCCCGAGTGCGCAATCGAGACCAATCGATTCTTCACCCAGGGGTTCGGCACGGATGGCTTCCTGGAATCGGCGTTCCGCTTCGTCGCGGTCGATCACCTCGAGAAACTGTCTCTGCTTCACGACACCCTTCCGACTTCGATCGGACGCGTGGAAATTTCCTCCGGGTCCCCATCATAGAGAAAGATCTCGACCGACTCGCCGGCGGCCATCCCCTCGAGTTCGCGGGGTACGATCACGAATCCCGCAGCCCTTACCGTGGAGGAGAGAATCGAAGCCCCCGAAGTCGCAAGCGGCACGACGGTGTCTTCTTCGATGGCCACCCGGACGTAATCGGTGCGGCCGACGGCGGAAACCAGTTTGCGGCGCAACGGAAGGCGCGCCCGCCGGTGGGGCCACGCCCGGGACCGTCCGCCCAGGCCGCGGATGGTCGGGCCCGCGAAGAATTCATAGGCGCATAGGCAACTCACGGGGTTGCCTGGAAGAAGAAAGACCGCGCATTCCCCGATTCGCCCAACCCCGGGGGGACTCGAGGGTCGCTTGGAAATCCCGTGAAAATCGAGCGACCCCAATTCGGCCAAAAGGCGGGGTGCGTGATCTTCCTGGCCCACGCTCGTCCCACCGGAAACCAGGATCACGTCGGCCTCTCCCGTGGCCATGGTCTCTCGAATCTGTTCGGGACGGTCCGGCAGGATCGCGAAGGGCAGGGCTTCGCCACCGTCTCGGTGAACGAGCGCTCTCAGTACGACGGAGTTCGAATCCACGATCTGCGAACCCTCGGGGTCCGGCACGCTTCCCGCCGGCAGCAACTCGTCGCCCGTGACCACGAGCCGAACGCGGGGGCGACGCACACAGGGAACCTCGGCGCGCCCAATCGAAGCGATCAGCCCCGCATCCTGGGGACGGAGTCGCCGCGTGGCGCGAAGCACCGTGTCGCCTCGACGGATGTCTTCGCCTCGGTGGCCGACATTCTTCCGAGGCGCGACGGCCTCGCGAATCTCGACGTTCGCACCGACCTCGGAACAGACCTCGGCCATCGCAACGGCGTCCGCTCCCTCGGGAAGAGGCGCGCCGGTCATGATCCGAACAGCCTGACCTTTCGAAACGCGCCCCCCGAAGGGCGAACCGGGAAGCGAAACTCCAACCACTTCGAGTTGAATCGGATCGTAGGCTCCGGCACCGAAGGTATCCTCGCCGCATAGCGCGTAGCCATCCATCGCCGAGCGGGGGAAACCGGGGACATCGACCTGCGACGATACGTCTTCCGCCAGGACCCGGCCGACGCAGTCGAGCAACGCAACCGTCTCGCTGCCGAGCCGTGCGGTGTGAGCCGAGAGCCAGGCCTGGACGTCTTCGACGTCGGCCCTCTCGCTGAACCCCTTCATCCGGACATCCCGCATACGAACCCCAAAAAAAAAGGCAGGGGACCCGACGGCCCCCTGCCCGTAGAATTGGAAGGGCCTGGTTTCAGCCAGTCGCCTTCGCCGTAAAGAGTTCTTCCCTGGGCTCACAACGGACCTTCGCGGCCGCGATGATGTCGGCACCGACATCGAACTTCAGAGAATGATCCGGCCCGATTCCCTCGTCCACCATGCAGTCGGGGAGGGCGTCGTCCGCCACCGTGAAACCCGCTCGCTCGTTGAACGTCCACTCGTCGACCAGGCACTCCCACCCGAGATCCGCGATCTCCTCCCGGCTCACATCTTCGCCGTAGAGGAGTCCATAATATTCCCGGATGTCATCGAGAGACGGCTGCAGGAACTGGCAGAAACCCGACGAGTCGCATACCGCGTTGACGATCTGGCACTCCTGGGACGCCCGCGCAAACTCCTCGGGAGGCAGTCCCGGGTTGACGACGAGACCCGCGGTGTGATCGGCCCCCATCGCGCTGGTGGCGTAGGAAACGCCGGTCGCCTTGAGCGGGCGCGGATCCCACGCCGGAATCGACTGTCCTCGAACCGCGGGAACCCGGGCATGGCCCTTGAGCTTGCCCACCGCCACGGCTCCGTCGCCTACCGCCGTGGCCACGTCGCTTCCATCGGCGATGTTCTCGAGCATCTTCTTCATGGCTCCAGCATCGCCCCACTCCATGTCGCCCGCGTCCATCAAGACCGCCAGGGCCGCACCGGCTTCGATCGTGTCGAGTCCGACCTCGTCACAGAGACGATCGAGATCCGCGACGTCCTCCCAACTCTGAACCGCGCAGTTCGAACCCAACAAGGTAAGAGTCTCGAACTCGAGAGCGGAGGTCTTGTAGTTTCCCTCGGCGTCGTGGACGATGTTCGAACAGCTGACGATGCAGCCCGTCATGCAGTTATGCATCCCGCCGCCCCGGGTCTCGAAGCTCTCGACGATGCGCTTCCCATCGAGGGTCTCGACGTCGGGTGACTGGCCCTCGGTACGATTCTTGTAGACCAGCGTGTTGAGTATGTTCGCCATGGGAACCACTGAACTCGTTCCAAACTCGAACATCTGCGGGCCAGCAAGGTAGTCCTTCGAATAGCCCTTGTTCTTGGCCGTAAAACTCTTCGACTCCGCGGGCTGTCGCATCCTTGCCTTGCCGGGATCCACGACGACCCACTTCAGCCCCTTGGAACCCATGACCGCTCCGAGCCCACCCCGCGCGGCATGACGCGCCGGGCGACGCTCCTTGTCCTGGTCCGTGCAGGCCACGGAAGCGCCCGTGAGTTTCATCTCTCCGGCCGACCCGATGCTGATGGCGGAAGCCGTCTTCTCGTATCCCGACCGCAATTTTTCGCAGCAGGCGTAGTTCCACATCCCCTTGTACTCGTCCGCCTCCACGATCTGGACGCCGCTCGGAAGAACCTCGAGTCCGTAACGCCTTTCCGGATCGGCCGGCGCACCTTGGACGATGATCGCGCGATACCCGAGTTTCATCAGGTGCTGGCCCGGGTTGCCGCCGGCGTTCGCTTCCTTGATGCCGCCGGTAAGCGGGCTCTTGCCGCCAATGGAAATTCTTCCCGACGTGGGAGCCGTGGTTCCGGAAACGACGCCGGGTGCCATCACCAGCACGTTGTCCGGACCAAGAGGGTCGCACGTGGGGTCACAGTCCTGGAGCAAGATCTTCGCCGACAGGCTTCTACCGCCGTGCAGCTTCCAGGCTTCCGGGAAATCCTCGATCGCGACGGTCTGGTCCGTCATGTTCACTCGGATGAGCTTGTCACCTTCGGGTCCGGGCATCTCTTCTCTCTCCTCGACAATGGCGAAAACCAACGATTGGGCCTGCGCTTGCAGACCCGCCTATGTTACTGAAGCGGTTGCCCGGGGCGAACACCTCGAAACGGGATTTCACCCCCCCGCGATCGCCGCGAGGACCTCCAGGCGGTCCGCTGCTTCGATGGGGTGGTCGACGGCCTCCGGATCGATCTCCTCGTGGTTGACGAAAAGCTTGATGAAGCGATGCACCGCGCCATCGCCGTCGAGGACCAACTCACGAAACCCGGGGTATTCACGTTCCACGGCTTCTAGACACTCCCGGGGCGTAGCCCCCTCCACGGAGATCTCCCCGCGGCCCTGGGTCGGGCCCCGGTAGGGGGCAGGTACAACTACGATCGGCATCGAGGGAACTCTCCTGGGGGAGTGGCGGCACCGGCGCATTCTAGCTTCGAGCGGTCGACGGGGTCAGCAGGATAGGTTTTTTCTTCCCTTCGGGGGAGACGTCGCCGAGCGGAGCCAGGCCAGGGTGGCCCCCCATCCGCCACGACCCGCCGGAGCGTCGGCCCAACGCTCCACTCGGGAATCCTTCGACAGGAAGCTCTGCACGCGCTCGCGTTGCACACCCCGCCCTCGACCGTGAATCAGCCGCACCTCGTTGAAGCCCGCCTCGAGGGCGGCGTCCAGGTAGGCGTCGACAACCTCAAGCGTCTCCGCGGGGCGAAACGAGTGAAGATCGATCGATTCTTCGATCGCCACTACCACGGGCTCCGCGTAGGGTCCGTCCTCTTCCTCGTTTGCCACGGAAAAGAGGATAGGGAAGTCCGCTTTATCCCCTCGGGGCGACCAAGAACTCTTCTGCGCCCGCTGCCCCTCTCTTCCCCCTGCGAGCTAGACTCCCGCCGAATCGCGACGACCGGCGGATGCCGGATAGGCGCTCGTTGATCCGTCACCGAGAATCGCGGTCGGGTCCAGTGCGAACCGGCGGAGAACCGATGGGAAGCCGGATCATCATCTGCGATGGAGCCGAAATGGCTCGCCTGTGGGGCCGGATCGGCTCATCCAAGGACGAGGAACTCCTTTGGGTTCCGCGGGAACAGGAAAGCCGCGCTCGCCCGCCGGGGTTTCGAGTGCTTCCAGGCGGTCTCAGCGAGGAGGCGATCCAGAAACTCAACCCGGCTCTCGGCGACGAGTTCGCGTTGGCCGGTGAATCTCCGCCGTGGCTTCGCTCGGCGGTCTCGCTGGTCGGCCGCGCCTCCCCCGGCGTGCCAGTCCTGGTTCTGAGCGACACCGCGATCGCCGACGACCTTCCCGACCATCCGTGCCTGCGCCGAACCGGGGTCAAGACACTGATCCGCGACGACATCGAGACGGAGTTCCGCCACCTGGCGAATCTCCACCGCGTCGTCGAAATTCGCGAACTCCTCCAGCCGCGAGAGCGCATCGGCATTCTGCTCCAACCGGATCCGGATCCCGATGGCATCGCGTGCGGCGTCGCGCTTCGCGCGCTCCTGGCTCGAAAGCGCAGCACCGCCCCACTGATCTCGTTTGGCGAGATCCAGCGCCCCGAGAACCGCGCAATGGTCGAGGCCATCGGGAACGAGGTTCTGACCATTTCCCCCGATGAACTCTCCGAATTCGATGGCCTGGCACTGGTCGACGTCCAACCCAACGTCTTCGGGGAACGCCTCTTGTCACGGCTTCGGTCCATCGACGTCGTCGTCGATCACCATCCGGAGCGCGCGGGGACCCTCGCCACCGTAAAGGACATCCGCCCGAGTTACGGCGCAACGTCGACGATTCTGACCGAGTACCTGCGCGCGGCACAGTTGGAAGTTCGACCGAAGCTCGCCACGGCGCTTCTCTACGGGATCAAGAGCGATACCCAATTGCTCGGTCGCGAAACGAGCCCCCGGGACATGGATGCGTTCGCTTTCCTCCACGCGGCTCACAGTCCCGCCTTGCTGCGCCGAATCGAAAGGCCCGCGCTCCCTCTCGAAGGGATGAGAGCCCTCGGCCGCGCACTCTCCCGGTCTCGGGTGGAAGACGGTTTTCATGTCGTGGTACTGGGGCGGGTTCGCGAAGACGTGATCCCGCAGGTCGCCGAACTCGCCCTCCAGGCCGAGGGCGCCGAATGGGCCGTCGCCGTGGGGACTGTCCGCAAGGAGTTGGTCTTCTCCGTTCGCAACGTGGGACATGTACGCGCCGCGGGAGAAGCCGTTCGGGCCGTGGTGGAAGGACTCGGGGTCGGAGGAGGCCACCGCAGCATGGCGAAGGGGATCATCCCCCTGAAGGCCTTCCGAAAAAAATACGGAAGCACCGACCGCGAATGCGTCCGAAAGGCCCTGCTTCGGGCCTTCATCCGGACCGTCCGAGAAGATGGAGATTGAGAGGCCATGACCCGACCGAAGAAGCTCGAGACGACGGAGATCGAAGCCCAACTTTCGGAAACCCCCGGCTGGGAGGTCCGCGATGGCAAGCTCCATCGAGAATTTCTTTTCGACGACTTCAAGACCGCCTTTCACTTCATGACCCGCGTGGCGAACACGGCCGAGGAACTCGATCACCATCCCGAGTGGAAGAACGTCTACAACCGGGTGGATGTCGACCTGACGACCCACGATGCCGGCGGCCTCACGCGTCTTGATTTCGAACTGGCTCGGTCCATGAACGACTTCGCTCGCTGACTCCCACTCGTCGGATCCGCCTATACTTGTTTCATGGCGCGAGACCGTGTGATCCGGGCGACCTTTGTCGATGCGGAAGCCTTTGACTCTGACGAGGGCTCCGGGGTCGTTCTCGGCTTCCGGCCCGAGAGTGCTCGTTTCGAAACTGACCGGGTCGAAAGCCGGGCTCTTCTCGGTCCCACGAAAAACGCCGAAACCGTCCTCGGACTCGGACAGGTCGTGCGCGTTCTTCGGGCCGCGCGAATCTCGGTTCCACGCGATCCCACCGAGTGGATCGGGCGCGACGTCTTTCTCCTCGGAAAACTGGCCGGCGCCGTCGGCACCGCCCTTCAACTCGGGTTGCGACCCCGCACCACGGTGCGCTTCACCGCGTGGCTGGAAGAAGGTGTTCAGGTCATCGACGACGTCGCCGAAGTCGTTGAAGGAACCGACTCCTACACGGTACGCCGGCAGACGGGGCGCTTCCCCGTCCTCGTGCCGCGAAAATCTCTCCTGCGCCACCAGACCGAGAGTCGTCGCTGGTTCGAGGTTCTTTCCATCGAAAGAGCCCCGGGAATCCGCTAGGGCCGGGCGTCTCTGTTACCATTGGGCGCGTTCGACCCCCACGGGCGAGCCCCCCCGGAAACGCAGGTATGACCACACCGACAACGGGACCGACACGAATCGGCAGCATCCCGGAAATCAAGAATCACATCGGGGTCCCGCTGGGACCCTCGGAGTGGGTTCTGGTCGACCAGGCAAGGATCAACGCCTTTGCGGAGGCCACCGGCGATCGACAGTGGATCCACATCGACGTCGAACGGGCGCGCAAAGAGTCGCCCTTTGGCCAGACCATCGGACACGGCTACCTGACGCTGGCCCTCATCCCATCGCTCGTTCCCCAGATCCTGCACGTCGAAAACTGCTCCATGGTGGTCAACTACGGAACCGACCGTATTCGGCTCCCGGCTCCGGTGATTTCCGGCTCTCGCCTCCGGCTGGCCGGGGAGTTCAAGGCGGTTCGGGAACTCCCCAATGGAGCGGCTCGTGCAGTACTGACTTTTCGATTCGACCTCGAGAACGGTACAAAACCCGTCTGCACCGGTGACGTCGTCTACGTCTACTACCCCTGAGGACCCCCGTTGAAGATCGCGATTGCCCAGACCAACCCGACCGTCGGAGACCTCGGCGGAAACCGCAAGAAGGTCGAAGAGGCGGCGGCGCGCGCCAGCGATGCCGGCGCAGACCTCGTGGTGCTTTCGGAAATGGTCCTGTCGGGATACCCGCCCATGGATCTGCTCTCGCGAGACGGTTTCGTACGAGACCAACTCGTTGAACTCGAACGCCTTCGGACGGCCTCCCGCAAGATCCCGATCCTCCTCGGCGCGGTCATGCCGAACCATGACGACCCCTCGAAAAGTCTCGTCAACGTGGGCGTACTCCTGGCCGGTGGGCGCGAGCACGCGGTGCAGGCGAAATCGCTTCTCCCCACCTACGACGTGTTCGACGAACGGCGCTATTTCGCCACTGCGACCCAGCGGACCCCGGTCACGCTCCCCGGATCCAACACCTCCCTGGGTCTCGTGATCTGCGAAGACTCCTGGACCTCGGACGTCTCCTACGGCGTGGACCCGGTCGCGGAACTCGTGGACGCAGGCGCATCGATTCTCCTCAACCCCTCGTCGTCTCCGTGGCACGTCGGAAAATCGTCCGAGAGACAAGCGATGCTCTCTCGACTGGCGCGCCTCCATCGCAAGCCGATTGTCTTCGTCAACCAGGTCGGCGGAAACGACGAACTCGTTTTCGACGGCGGTTCCTTCGCCGTCGACGACCAGGGAAATTGCCTGGCGTCGCTTCCCCTCTTCGAAACCGGATTCTGCGTCGTCGACGTTCCGGAACGGGGAGAGACCCGTGCCGAAATCATCAACGTCGACCCTCTCGAACCCGCCGCCGAACTGGAGGCCGGCCTGGTACTGGGAATCCACGATTACTTCGCGAAACAAGACCTCCCTCCCAACGCCGTGATCGGCCTTTCTGGCGGCATCGACTCCGCGGTTACAGCCCACCTCGCGGTCCGTGCACTCGGACCCGACCGCGTTCTGGGCATCGCCATGCCCGGCCCCTTCTCATCGCAGCACAGTGTCGACGATGCCCTGGCCCTCGCGGACAACCTCGGCATCGAAGCGCGTAGCGTCGACATCCGGCCCCTGTACGAGTCCTACATCGGCGTCTTTCGGGACCTCTTCGGCCATCGTGACGACTACGGACTGGCGCAACAAAACGTCCAGTCTCGAATTCGAGGGAATATCCTGATGGCCATCTCGAACCAGGACCAACGCCTGGTTCTGGCGACGGGCAACAAGAGCGAACTCTCTCTCGGCTACTGCACCCTTTACGGAGATACAGTCGGCGGACTCGCTGTACTGGGCGACGTCTACAAGCGCGACGTCTACGCACTGGCTCATCGCGCGAACCTCGAAAGCGAACGCATCCCGCGCAATACCATCGACAAGCCTCCGTCGGCTGAACTCGCGGAAGGCCAGGTCGACGAGAACGATTTACCGCCCTACGACGTGATCGATGCGGTTCTCGAGCAGGCCATCGAAGGGGAGTTGGGGGCCGACCGCGTCGAGGCCCCGGCCGGGTGCACACTGGACACCGCAAAGCAGGTCGCCCAGAGGCTCGATCGGAACGAATACAAGCGCCGACAAACGCCCCTGGTGCTACGAACCTCCGAGAAGGCCTTCGGTTCCGGGCGCCGGCTCCCCATCGTGCACCGCTACCGCGCCTGACGGGGTCGATCGATTCAGGAATCTCCCGCCGCAGCCTGCCGAACGTTTTCGGCTCGAGCGCCCCGAGGGCCCTCCTGGACGACATACTCCACGGCGTCGCCTTCTGACAGCCCGTCGTAGTCGGCGGCATTGAGCCCCGAGCGGTGGAAGAAGACTTCTTTGCCGTCCTCGCCCCGGATGAAACCGAATCCACGGTCCCGGACCATCTTCTTGATGGTTCCGCGGCACTTCGGTCCGCTCGCCGTCGGAGCAGCTTGCACCGACGAGCGCCTGCGCCCCCGGCCACCCCCCCCCCGGCCGCGGGAAGACGCTCCCCGGAAACGGTCCGAGGCAATGAACTCTTCGCAGAAGAGATTGATCGGGACCGTCAGGTCCTGGAGGCCTGACTGTTCCGGCGAGAGCAGCACTTCGCCCTCATCCAAATCCACCACGCTGTACTTGAGACCGGTATTCTTGTGTGTCACGAGCATTCCGGATTCAATTTCTTCAAGTGACAGCATAAAACCACCTCGAAAAAGCGGGAAGGAAGCCGGAAGCGTCGGAGAGGATCTGGCCGGAGTTGACTATCCTCTGGGAGGCCCTCAAGCGGGGGGCGGAAACTAGGCAATGTGGGCACAGGGGTCAATCGCCGCCCACGAGGAACGCATGAACGCAGAGAAATCGATCCGCCAGCGGCTCTACGGGCTCGGGATTCTTTTCGCGGTTGTCGGGGGGCTCGCGGGAAGTTCCCTCGCTTCCGCTGCACAGGAGCAAGACCCTTCGGTCCTGCGCGTCGGAACCAGTGGAGACTACGCGCCTTTCAGCATGGCGTATGGGAACAACGTTGGCACCAGTTGGAAACCCCAGGGTTTCGACATCGACGTCGCCGAAACCTACGCCAAGGACCGCAACCTCGAAATCGAATGGGTCCAGTTCCAATGGCCGCACCTGCGCCGGGACCTCGCGCGAAATCGATTCGACATCGCCATGAGCGGAGTCACCCAACGCCCAGAACGATCTCTCATCGGTCACTACACGGTCCCCGTAGCCGCAACCGGGGCGGTGGCGCTGGTCCGAGACGGTCGGCGCTTCTCGGAAACCGAGGATCTGAACCGCACCGGGGTCACGATCGGCGTCAACCGCGGAGGACACCTGGAGCGAGTGACTCGCGGGCGCTTTCCGAACGCGACGATCCGCGCGGTGACCGGAAATGAAACGGTGCCGGGGCTACTCATCGACGGCGAGGTCGATGCCGTCGTGACCGACACGCTGGAAGCCCCCCATTGGCAACTGGGGCGCAGCGGAATCTCGCGCCTGGGTCCCTTCAGCCGAGACGAGAAGAGCTACCTGGTCCAACTCGATCGTGCCGACCTCGCGCGTGATCTCAACGCATGGCTCATCGCCGCCGAGGCCGATGGCACGCTCAACCGACTCCGCAAAACCCACCTGGGTCGGCCCTCCCGCCCGCAACCGGCTGCGCCGACGATGGCACTGCTCTCCAACGTGGCCGAGCGCCTGTCGTTAATGCCCTTGGTCGCCGCGTCAAAAAGGGCGAGCGGCCACGCGATCGAAGACCCCGAACGAGAAAAAGCGGTCCTCCAGGGGGCCACCCGGGCGGTGCGCGAAGACGCCGAACGCGAGAGCGCGCGATCTCCGAACCAGGCGGCCCTGGAAAACTTCTTCCGGATCCAGATGGAAGCGGCAAAAGCGATCCAGCGCGCCGCCCTGGAGGAGACCCCTCGGGAGGCTTCCCCGGCCCGGCCTCTCGATCTCGACAACGACCTCCGGCCGGCGTTGGATCGGATCGGGAGCCGCATGGCCTTTCTGCTGACCCATCTTCCCTCGAAACTCGATCCGGCCCAGGTACAACGCGAGGCCACGGAAGTCCTCGCCTTCAGCGGACTCGACTCCAGCCAGATCGATGCGATCGCCGAGAGCATCGTGGCCGTCGCTCACTCCGAGGACGAAGCCGAGGTGAAGTCGGTCCCGTCGCGCGTGCTCTCTCAGTAGTAGACGCAGCGCGCTCGGTGCCGAGGCTGCGCCTTGGCGCCCGGCCGTTGGCCGCGGCTCCATAGACACGTGTCGAGTTCGCGCGCGGGAAAACGAATCCCTTCGGCGGAGAGCCCCTCCGCCATCGACTCCACTGCGTGCAACGCCGTGGCCCGAATTTCGACCTCTTCGGGGCTCCCGGGTTGGAGTAACTCGCCCGCGTCGATTCGAATGCCGAGGGCCGACTCGTAGACGAGAACACCGCCCTGGCGCAGAACATGCGGAACAAGGTTGTCCGCGAAGAGCGTCAGTTGGTCGAGATCCTCGAAACGTCCCAGCCCTGCGCCCCCCAACGCCCGGTGGAGGTCGGCGGCGGTAATCTGGGCCCGCTTGTAGAAAGGAACCTCTCGCCCGTCATAGGAGGACACGTCCCGGTAGAAGGGCATCTCGGCCAGTAGGCCCACAAGGCGCTCGGCCCGACCTTCGGCGGCTTCGATGGCGTCGGCAAAACTCCCGCCGAAGCGACCGTCGAGCCAGTTTCCGAGATCACGTAGGGCTTGCGTATAGAGGCCCATCAACTCGGCGACTTCCGGGCGATCCAGGGCATCCGCCTGGCCAAGGGTCTCGGCGCACTCCGATACCGAAAGCCGGCCAAGTTCGCCCGCGCTCCAGGCTCCCCGGGATTGGACACGTGCCCTCAAGCGCGCTGCGATCGTGCGATAGCCCGAACGACCCGGAACCTTGTCCAGGAACGGAAACCATCCCGAACCGAAGTTGATCGCATCGAGGGTAACTACGAAGGCCAACGTCGTGTCGGGATCGTCGAGTCGATCCGTACCCGGGTCCAGGTTCGACTCTCCGGGAGCTTCCCGCGCGATCTCCTTCGCCAGCGCGTCGGCGCGATCGAAATCGATCCGCACCTGCCGCGCCCGGCGACTCACCTCGGCTGCCTGCTCGCGAATCTCGCGGAAGAGTCTCACGCCGACAAAATCCGGTTTCCGATCAACCCCTCTGGCGCAGCAGGTTCAGGGCCGAGCCGGCCTTGAACCACTCGATCTGCTCTTCGTTGAGCGTGTGGGTGACGACCGCACGATCGTCGCTTCCATCTTCATGATGAAACGTGACATCGACCGGTCGCCCCGGCTCCAGTTCGGCGAGACCGTGGATACTCACGCGATCCTTCTCCTGGACCTTCTCGTAGTCCGCCGGGTCGGCGAACTCGAAGGGCAGCACCCCCTGCTTCTTCAAGTTGGTCTGGTGGATTCGCGCAAAGCTCCGCACGATGACCGCTGCGCACCCCAGGTGGCGGGGCTCCATCGCGGCGTGTTCGCGGCTACTGCCTTCTCCGTAGTTCTCGTCTCCCACCGCGACCCATCGCATCCCTTCGTCGTGAATGTCACGAGCGACCTTGGAAAAGGCGACTCCCTTCTCTCCGGAAACCGGGTCCAGTCCCGTTCCCGCCTCGCCGGTGAAGGCATTGATGGCGCCGGAAAAGAGATTGTCACTGATGTTGTCGAGATGCCCGCGAAAGCGCAGCCAGGGGCCCGCCATCGAGATATGGTCCGTCGTGCACTTCCCCTTGGCCTTCAGGAGCAGCGGTACGCTCTCGACATCCCGGCCGTCCCAGGCCGGGAAGGGCTCGAGGAGTTGCAGTCGCTTGCTCTCCGGTTGAACCACCACTTCGACGCCCGACCGATCTTCAGGCGGATCGTTGTAGCCTTCGCGCGAAAAGACGAAACCGTTTTCCGGAATCTCCGGAGCCGGTTCCGGCGGTTGCAGGGTGAACGCCTTGCCGTCCCCGGTTTCGACGGGGTCCAGCAACGGGTTCGTGTCCAGTCGACCGGCCAACGCGAAGGCCACCACCACCTCGGGACTCCCAATGAACGACAAGGTCTCGGGATTCCCGTCGTTTCGCTTTGGAAAATTCCGGTTGTAGGAACTGATGATCGAGTTCGACGTTCCCGACTCCATGTCATCCCGGCGCCACTGGCCAATGCACGGACCGCACGCATTGGCCAGGACGGTGGCCCCGATGGCCTCGAGATCATGCATCTGCCCGTCGCGCTCAATGGTCTTGTGAATCTGCTCGGAACCCGGGGTGCACCACAGTTGAGTCTGGGCTCGGACTCCCTGGGCCGAGGCCTGGCGCGCCACGTCGGCCGCCCGCGACATGTCTTCGTAGGACGAGTTCGTGCAACTTCCGATCAGCGCAGACGACAGGCGGGACGGATACCCCTGGGCCGCGACGTCGGCCGCCATCCTCGATACCGGCCTCGCCAGGTCGGGAGTGTGGGGACCCACCACGTAGGGTTCGAGCGATGAAAGGTCAATCTCCACGATCTCGTTGAAGAAACGCCCCGGATCGGATTCCACCTCGGGATCCGCGCACAAGAGGGCGGCGTTTTGTTGCGCGATATCCGCTAGCGCTTCCCGGCGAGTCGCCTTCAAGTAGGTCTCCATGCGTGCGCCGTAGGGAAAAATCGACGTCGTCGCGCCGAGTTCAGCTCCCATGTTCGTGATGGTCGCCTTGCCTGTACAGCTAATCGATTCGACTCCCGGGCCGAAATATTCGACGACGCGATTGGTCCCCCCCTTTACCGTCAACACCTCGCAGACCCGAAGAATCACGTCCTTCGGTGCGGTCCACCCCGAGAGGGAACCCGTGAGCCGCACACCGACGAGTTTCGGGTACAGCACCTCCCAGGGAAAATCCGCCATGACATCCACGGCGTCGGCGCCACCGACACCGCAAGCAAACATGCCGAGCCCGCCCGCATTGGGCGTGTGCGAGTCGGTCCCGATCATCATTCCGCCCGGGAAGGCGTAGTTTTCCAGGACGACCTGGTGGATGATCCCGGCTCCCGGCCCCCAGAACCCGATCCCATAGCGCGCCGAGCAACTGCGGAGAAAATCGTAGACCTCTTCGTTGGTGGTCCGGGCCGTCTTCATGTCGGCCGTGGCCCCCTGGTGGGCCTGGATGAGATGATCGCAGTGAACCGTCGTCGGCACCGCCGTCTCTTCACGCCCGGCTTGCATGAACTGAAGCAAGGCCATCTGCGCGGTCGCGTCCTGCATCGCGATCCGGTCGGGCTGCAATTGCAGATAACTCTCGCCGGGGTCGAGTTCTTGCCCGGCCGGGTCGACCAGGTGTCCCAGGAGGACCTTCTCGGCAAAAGTCATCGGGCGATTCAACCGCTCGCGCACAACCGCGATTCGATCCCCCAATTTTTGGTAGGCCGACTTCACGAATTCCGGGCTGGTTTCAATCTGAAGCATGCAAAACCTCTTCTGGTTCGAGGGGACCTACGCACAGGGTGGCCCATCACCTCGCAGAGACATTGTGTAGCAGAAAATCCGGTTGTCACTTTCACGCGTATGACGCTCTACGTTGACATACACGCGTTGGCGTGATGCCCCGCGACCCGGAAACTACGGCTGGAACCTTACCTCGCTGAGCTCGGAAAACAGATGCGCCAACGAGTAGATCGACTTCCGGAAATCGTCGAGGTCGAGGCTCTCGTTTTCACCGTGTGCATTACACACCGGATCCTCGAGTCCCAACAAGAGCGCCGGAACATCGCCCAACTGCTCCGCGAAGGGGCCGACGAAGGGGATCGTTCCTCCGCAACCGATAAAGACCGGGGCACGGCCAAAGCCGGCGGCCAGGGCCCGCCGCGCCGCATCGAAAGCCGGACCGACGGGTTCAGTTTGCCAACCGGGTGAAGCCGCTTCGCACCGGACATCGACTTCGACACCCGAGGGAGGATCCTTCTCGAGCCACGCCACGAGCAGGTCGCGAACACGCTCGGCGTCCTGGCCGGGAGCGAGGCGCACACCCACTTTCGCCGCGGATTCCGAAATCAACTGGTTCGCCGCTTCCGCGAGGGGCGCGGCTTCGAGAGCCGTTACGGCGATCGACGGGCGGACCCAGAGACGCTCGTAAACGCTGCGGTCGGAGACTCCGGCCACGCGGACGCCATCCAGAAGCCCCGCGTCGCGGCGGAACTCCGCTTCGTCAAACGGCAGGCTCGCGAGTCGAAGGCGTTCGGCATCGTCCAACGGCGGCACGTCATCGGCCAGGCCGGGAATCGCCGGGTTGCCCTGGTCGTCGGTGAGACGTCCAAGAATGGAAGCCAGGGCCGTCGCCGCATCGGGAACCACGCCGCCCCACATCCCGCTATGCAGGGGGTGGTCGAGAGCCCGCACATGGACCTCCGCGATCACGAGGCCACGAAGGCTCGTCGTCAGAGAAGGTAGACCCGTAGCAAGATTGGCCGTATCCGAGAGGACAATGACGTCGGCGTCGAGTCGTTCTCGGTATTGGCCCAGGAACTCGGCCAGGTGCCCAGAACCGGTTTCCTCCTCGCCCTCGACGAGAACCTTGACATTGACCGGCAACGTCCCTTCCACCTCGAGCCAGGCCCGCAATGCAGCCAGGTGAACCAGGGCTCCTGCCTTGTCGTCGACGACACCGCGCCCATAGAGGCGGCCATCGCCACGGAGCGTGGGCTCGAACGGTGGCGAATCCCAGCGGTCGATCCGACCGGGAGGTTGAACGTCGTGGTGCGCGTAAAGAAGGACCCGGGGCGCGGCTTCCCCGGCCCCGTTCCATTCCGCCACCACGTACGGGTGGGCACCGGGAATGCGGAGTATTTCGACATCCTGCAGGCCCGCTTCCGCCAGGAGGGAAGCCACGGCTTCGGCGGACCGCTCGACCTGCCGCGCATCGAACCCCGCGGCCGAAACGCCCGGAATCCGGGACAATTCGATCAATTCATCGAGGGTCCGTTCGAAGCCGCTGTCGATGGCACGAAGGACGGCGTCGGGAGCAGGCATCGCGGGCCGATTCTAGCACGGGGCGGTCGCCGCGATTTGCCGGTAGTTTACCCCCATGACACCCCGATCACGGCGCATCAGTGGCTCGGACGGACTCGATCTTCACCTCCTGGAGTGGAGCACCGAGGGCGTCGCTCTTCTCCTCGTTCACGGTTTTGGAAACGACGCGCATATCTGGGACGACTTCTCTCCAACGGTCGCTCCCTACTACCGCGTCCTTGCCCTCGATCAGCGCGGCCATGGAGACTCCGCCTGGGCACTGCATGGCGAATACGAGTACGAGCATTTCGTCGCCGATCTCGAGTGCGTATGCGAATCGTTGGCAATCGATCGCTTTGTCCTCGTCGGTCACTCCCTGGGAGGGCGCGTCGCCATGCTCTACGGGGGAGAACACCCGGAGAAACTGGCCGGGCTCGTCATCGTGGACTCCGCCCCGGAGATCGATGCCCGCGGAAGCACGCGCATACAGATGGAAGTGGGGCAACACCGCGATCCCTCTTTCGAAAACGTCGCGGAGTACGAAGGCCTTCTACTTCACAACTATCCCGCCGCGCAGCCCGAAGCGATCCGACGAATGGCCCGGAGCAACCTCAAGCAGCGATCCGACGGGCGCTGGATCCTGAAGATGGATCCGGCGCTTCGCGGTGCCGTTGGGGGAATGCCTTCGGCCGAGGAGCGAGCCAACCGGGAGGAGCAGAACACCGCGGCCATGTGGAAGGCGCTGGAAAAGATCCCCTGCCCAACCCTCGTCGTCCGCGGAGCGGCGTCGGACATCATTTCTCCCGAGATCGCCGATCGCATGGCCGACGAAGTGCTCCCGAAGGGCCAGTTGGCCGTGGTGGGCCGAGCGGGACACTCGGTCATGACGGACAACCCGGACGGATTTCGGGACGCGGTCCTGCAGTTTGTCGTCGGCGAAGAATGAACTGAATATCCCCCGTGGGGATTCACGGTCTTCCTGGGCCGTCGGCCCGATTCTTGAGCGATGGTGCACAGGGCTCAAGCGGTCTCGGGTTCGCTAGACTCGGGCTTCCCGCGGCTTGGCTCTGTCCGTCTTTTCCCACGAGCCACACTCCTCGCAGAAGGGATTTTCCGTGTTCTCAAGGACGCTTTGGGATGGTTTCGCCCTAGTTCTGGTTATCGGCCTGTCCGCATTCCCCGCGGCCTCCGACCCGGCCCTCCATCCCGCCGTGCCCGTTGTGGAAGACCTGCACGGTTCCATGCTCGAAACCATGAAAAATGCCGACGAACTCGGCTACTCGGGGCGCTACGACAAGCTGTCCGAAGCCCTGATGGTTTCTTTCGACCTGACCTTCATGGCGCAGAAGGCGGTGGGGCGAAACTGGAAGAAGTTCACGCCCCAGGAGCAGGAACACTGGCAATCCAGTTTCGAGAACGTCACCGCGGCCAACTACGCCGGGCGCTTCACCGGCTACACCGGGCAGCGATTTGAGACCCTCGGCACCGAGCCCTCCTCTCACGACACCATCATCGTCCGAACCCGCCTGCTCAACCCCGATGGCGACGACGTCGACTTGAACTACCGCCTTCGCGAAACCCCCGAGGGCTGGCGAATCATCGACGTCTACCTCAACGGCACGGTCAGCGAACTGGCCCTTCGCCGCTCGGAATACTCCTCGCTCATCAAGCGCGACGGTTTCCAGAGCCTGGTCGAGAGTGTCGACAAGCGCGTGGCAGACCTGAGCGCCGTCAACTAGCCGTCCCCTCAGGGCCCGTAATCCGCATCCACGCGACGGTCCTCCCGTCGGTCCCAGAGCTCGGATTCACGATTCTGCCACCAAGCGCTCCTCAGCGTGGAGTAGTGGTCCAGCGACGAAGCTTCGAGCGCCTTCATTTTGTCGAAGTGCTCATCGCGGAGCGCCAACCCCATCCCGCTCCCGTAGTAGACGAGCACCACGGGTCCCAGGATATGCGTGGTCGGACTCATGCCGATATCCACGGCGGTACCGAAGCCATCTCGCACGGTGGTCGGCCCAAAAAACGGAACCATCATGAAAGGCCCACTCGGGACACCCGCGAGCGCCAGCGTCTGGCCGAAATCCGAGTTGTGCTTTTCGAGGCCGATGGAATCCGCCACGTCGAAAAGCCCGGCGAGCCCAATGGTGGTGTTCACCACCATCCTCGCCAGCGTCACCCCCGCATCCTCCCACTCGAGCTGCAGCATGTCGTTGGCAAAGGTGGTCGGTGAGTTCAGATTCGAAAAGACGTTTCGGATCCCCTTGCGAGCCGGTTCCGGAACCACAAGGCGGTAGCCGCGGGTAATCGGGTCGAAGAAAAACCGATCCGCCTGCCGGTTCGCACCGAAAATCGTTCGATTCGTCTCCTCCATGGGGTCGGGAACCCCCACGTTCACTCCCTCCTCGTAATCGTCGTCGAAGAGGGGGTCATAATCCCCCCCGCGGGTAACGCTGGGGTCAGCACCGGACAAGGACGCGGGAGTCTCTCCGGGCGGCGAACTCTCCGCACCTGTTGCGGCCGCAACCGCCACGAACAGGGGGAGAACGAGGAGCCTCAAGCGGTCTGCGATCGTCATCGCTCTGCCAAATCCTCTGGGTGGAGCGAAAAGAAGTCTACCCGCCGGGTCGGCCCAGACCAAGCCCGCCCACGTGCCCCTGGAACGGGGCGCCCCGGGACTGACCGAAGCGGGCATTTGGGTCAGCAGTAGCCCTTGTCAGCTCTCTCCCATCCGGTGACCATGCCGGCGGCAGCGACCCCGCCGTCCCCATCTCCGCGGGCGTCCCCCAACAGATTCTCCGTCCAGAAAGCCCCTGGCTCGCCAATGGACGCAACCGGGAGCGAGCGTTGTACTCCATCGACATCCATCGCTGCACCGAACGTCACCGTGGCAAGGGGTCCCCCGGGCTCACCTCGCGGAGCCAGGCTTCCAGGAACTGGGCGCCGAGCCGTGCACAGGGGCGGACCCTGGCGCCGATGCGAACCATGGACGCAAGCGCAGAGAATGAGCGGGAGCGAGCGATCTCTGCGATCGCCGAGCGGGCACTCCCGCCCGCGGGCAACGATTCGCAAGCCCCGTCCAGGACGACGCGCGCGATCCCGAACTCGATGCCGCGATCCGCAAGAACCTCCGCCAGGGCGAAACTTTCCATATCGACCGCTCTTGCACCCTGTTGCTCGGCGAGTCTGCGCTTCGCCCGTGGGTTCGAAACCACGTCGGCCACGGAAACGAGAGGGCCGCGTTGCACGGGGAGACCTGCTCGACGGGCGCAGGCTTCGAGCGACTCGGCCAGCGGCGGCACCAGGCACTGTCCCGAGGCGTTTGAGACGCGATCGGCGATAAAGAGGGATCCGGCCGGAAGTTCGTCCGTGAGCGAACCCGCAAAGCCTCCCAGGACGGCGGCAGCAAATGGCCATGCGGGCAGGTCTTTGGCACAGTTGCGTGCCCTCTGGAGCCCAACACCGGTCCTCACCCGTACCAGGGTTCTTGAATTCGGCGGGTCGGTTTGCAGAACCCTCCCGTCGCGAACCGCCCATCCCGGAACGCGCACACGGGCGACCTCCGACGACAGGGCGTGAAAGGCGAGAATCAAGTGAGCAGAGATGGCCGAAAACTCCGTGCGGTGGATGAGGCAGAGAAGGACTCTCCCGCAGTGTCCCTTCGAGGGAAGGCGGCCACCCAGGATCGCATCCTTCGCGCCGCGGGCGGTCTCTTCATCGAACGCGGTTACGAGCATACCACCATCGCGGAGGTCGCCGAGATGGCCGGGGTCAGTCGGGCCACCATATTCTGGCACTTCGGGGACAAGGCCGGGCTGTTCCGCGAAGCCCTCGCCGCTTTGCTGGTCCCTTTTCGCGAGACCATGGCGGAAAACCTCGAGGTCAGCGATCCGCGGCAGCGACTGGAAGGGCTCGTCGCGGTATACGACCACTTCGTGCTGCGCCAACGGGAGACCATCGAGGGAATCGTCCGCCTTGCAATCGAGTCCCCGGATTTCGCGAATTCCCTGCTCCCCAGCTTGATGGACCTCCACCAACGTTTCGCCGGGGACCTCTGCGAAACGCTTGCGGACATCGTCCCCGAAGACCAGGACCCGGAGGCTCTCGCGGCGGGCTTCATCGCCCTTCTCGACGGCACCATGTTGCTCTCCTTCTTCGACGGTTCGCCCACGGCCACCCAACGACGGCACAAGGGTCTGCGCGCCATTGCGGCACTCATCCCGGACGCCAAGGAGAACAGCACGGATGGCTGACCTCTTGGATTTTCCCTCCACGCCAGAGGACCTTCGCCAACTCGATCCCAGCGAACTTCCGGAAGTCGCGAAGAAAATTCGTGAGACCCTGATCGCGGTGGGATCTCGATCCGGTGGCCACTTTGCAGGCAGCCTGGGCGCACTGGAGTTGAGCGTGGCCCTGCACCACGTCTTCGAGACGCCTCGGGACCGACTGGTGTGGGACGTGGGACACCAGGCCTACGCGCACAAGGCCCTGACCGGACGCCTCGAAGGCCTGTGGAACATCAAGAAGGCCAACGGACCCAGCGGTTTCCTGCGCCGATCCGAAAGCTCATACGACGTTTTTGGAGCCGGACACGCAGGCACATCGATATCGGCCGCGCTGGGAATCGCCGAAGCGCAACGCCGCAACGGAAACACCTCTTGTGCCGTCGCCATCATCGGCGACGGCGCAGCGACGGCGGGCATGTCTTTCGAGGCGTTGAACCACGCCGGTGAAATCCGTGCCGACCTCAAGGTCGTCTTCAACGACAACGGAATGTCGATTGCCCCCAGTGTCGGCGGTCTCCATCGATCGGGACAGGCGCGTGAATATTTTGAATCCCTCGGCATGCGCTACATCGGCCCGATCGACGGCCACGATTTTACGGCGCTCCTCCCCGGCCTAGCCGAACTTCGCGAGTCCAACGGACCCACCGTCCTCCACGTGAAGACGCGAAAGGGCAATGGATTCGAGCCCGCGGAAACGGATCCGTTTCGCTGGCACGCCACGGCTCCCTTCGATCAAGAAAGCGGAGACCGGAAGCCTTCAAGTGCTGCGCCGAGTTGGACGGCGCGCTTCTCCGAAATCCTGGAGAACCTTGCCGACAGCAACCCGGGAATCGTAGCCCTCACCGCCGCGATGCCCGATGGAACTGGACTCGACCGGTTTGGCACCGCCCATCCGGACCGCGTCTACGACGTGGGAATCGCCGAGCAGCACGCTGTGACCTTTGCCGCCGGGATGGCGACGGAAGGCATCCGCCCGGTATGCGCGATCTACTCGACATTTCTTCAACGGGCCTTCGACCAGATCGTGCACGATGTCGCCTTGCAGAACCTTCCCGTGACTTTCGTTCTCGACCGAGCGGGATTTGTTGGCGCGGATGGTCCCACGCACCATGGCGTGCTGGATTTCAGCTATCTGCGCGGAATCCCGAACATGACGATCGCCGCACCTCGAGACGAACGAGACCTGCAGCGACTGCTCGCCGCCGCGGTGGAAGCCGACGGCCCCTGGGCCATCCGGATCCCGAGAGGCTCGGCACCGGGCATCGAACTCGACGCGAGCGTCATCCCGGCAACGACCGGGCGAGGCGAAACCCTCCGAAGAGGTCAGGATGTAGCTCTCATCGCCATCGGGAAGACCGTCCCCGCAGCCCTGGCCGCCGCGGAAATACTCGAGAAGGAGGGCATCCAGGCCGACGTCATCGACGCGCGCTTCGTGAAACCTCTCGACGTGCTTCGCATTTCCGAAGCCGCGCGCCGCTGTCAACGCGTGGTCACCGTGGAGGATCACATGGCCCGGGGCGGATTTGGGAGCGCTGTACTGGAGCTGCTTTGCCTCGAAGTTCCGGAAGCGAGCGTCCGGGTGCTGGGACACCCGGATCATTTTGTCGAACACGCCGACGCGGATGATCAATGGAGGGCGGCGGGAATCGATGCGGACTCCATCGCGGAGACCACCGCGACCTGGATTCGGGAGGGGAAATGAAGGGTTCCAGAGAACGCAGCGCGAAGGAAAAGGGGATCGGGGCGATTCCGAAAACTTCTGGCTACGAAGAGGCGTCCCGCGCGTTGGACCACGCACGCGAGGCGCTTTTCAAGCAGCAACGCAGCGACGGCCACTGGATCTTCCCCCTCGAAGCCGACGCCACGATCACCGCCGAATACATCATTTATCGCCGGATGATGGAGCTCCCGATCTCGGCGTCGGATCGAAGTGCTGGCGAACGGCTTCTCGCGACCCAACATGACGACGGTGGCTGGTCGCGATTTGAGGGAGCACCGGGACAACTCTCCCTAGCGATCGAGGCCTACTTTGCGCTGAAGCTCCTGGGCAAGACCCCGGATGAACCCGCGATGGAGCGCGCCCGTGCGTTCATCCACCATCACGGCGGGCTGGCCGAAGCCGGCGTCTTCACGCGTTTCTGGCTCTCCTATTTCCGGCAGTACCCCGACCGCGGCATTCCCGCGGTCCCCGTCGAACTGATGCTGATCCCGGATCGCTGGCCCCTTTCGATCTACGAACTTTCCTCGTGGGCCCGTGGCACGGTGGTCCCCATGGCCATCCTGCAGGCCCTGGAGTTTCGAGTGCCCCTCGAAGCGGGAAAAGGCGTGGAGGAACTGTGGTGCGACTCGCCCGAGAACTCGGACCTCGACTTTGCGGCGGGAAACTCCCTCTTCTCCTGGAAGCGGTTCTTCTGGGCCGCCGACAAGTTGCTCCACGGACTGGGTCGCCTGACTTCGTGGCGACCCCTTCGCGCGCGATCCCTCGAGATCGCCGAGCGATGGGTTCGCGAGCGACAGGACTCCAACGGAGGCTGGGGCGGAATCATCCCGGCCATGCTGAACTCCACCGTTGCACTTCGCACCCTTGCGGGCGACGACGACCCGCAGGTGCGCCTCGGCCACCAGGCGATGGAAGATTTCGCCTGTGACATGCCGGGGGGGCTCATGCTCCAACCCTGCGTATCGCCGGTCTGGGACACGGCCCTGGCCCTGAAAGCGTTGCTGGACGCCGGGTCCGATCCGAGTGATCCACGCCTGCAGTCGAGCGCCGAATGGTTGATCGCCCGGCAGGTCCTCGAGACCCGGGGAGACTGGGCCGTGAAGCGACCCGCACTCCGGCCCGGCGGCTGGGTTTTCGAGTACGAGAACGATTACTACCCCGACGTGGACGACACGGCCGTCATCTGCATGGTCCTCGATCGCATCGAAACCCGGGATCCGGAACGCACCTCGAGGGCCATCGAGCGCGGAGCTGAGTGGATGCTCGGGATGCAGAGCCGAAACGGCGGCTTTGGCGCTTTCGATGTCGACAACGTCCGGGAGTTCTGGAACGAAATCCCCTTTGCCGACATGAAGGCCATGCTCGACCGCCCGGTAGAAGATCTCACCGGCCGCGGTCTCGAGCTCCTGGGACACTTCGGCTTCGGCTCTTCGCACCCAATCGCTTCCCGTGCGCTCGACTTCGTTACGCGGACCCAGCAACCCGACGGATCCTGGTGGGGACGCTGGGGCGTGAACACGCTGTACGGAACGTGGTCTGTGTTGACCGGGCTCTCGAAGATCGGCATCGACTCCAGGGATCGCCGTGTCGCGCGCGCAGCAGATTGGCTGGAAGACCAGGCGAACGACGACGGTGGGTTCGGTGAATCGCCGCTCAGCTACGACGCGCCGAACCTCAACGGTTTGGGTCCGTCGACTCCTTCCCAGACGGCATGGGCCTTGATGGCCCTGGTCGAAGCCGGTCGCGGCAGCGGGGAAGTGGCACATGGAGCCGCGCAATACCTCCTCGATCACCAGAACGACGACGGCACGTGGAGCGAATCGGAATGGACCGGCACGGGTTTCCCCGGACATTTCTACCTGCGTTACCTGGGCTACCCGGTTTTCTTTCCGATCTCCGCGCTCGGACTCTGGCTGCGCGATCGGGCGGACGCATCCGACAGCACCCGGTCCGAGGGAGACTAGTCATCGCCGACTCCGCCAACACGACAGTCCGTTCGGATCTCGAGCGCTGCGAGGAACTCGCCCACAGCCACTACGAGAACTTCGCGGTTGGCTCGTGGCTGTTGCCTCGATCGGCGAGAGGGGCGCTCGCCGCGATCTATGCCGTAGTCCGTATCGCGGATGACATGGCCGACGAAGAAGAGACCGGGACCGCGCCGGCGGAGCGCGCCCGCGCCATCCGCGAATGGGAAAAGGCTCTTCTCGATGCTGTAAACGGAGGCGACGCTCCCCACTGGGCGCTACGGGCCTGCGCCGCGGAAATTCGACGTCACGACCTCGACGTCCGCTGTTTTCAGTCCCTCTTTCGCGCCTTCGCTCGCGACACCGAGCCCGTACGCTACGCGAATTTCGAGGATCTTCTCGGATACTGCCGCGACTCCGCCAACCCCGTCGGTCGACTGGTGATACAACTACTCGACCCCACGGTGGCCCGGGACCCCCTGGCCCTCGAAGCCAGTGATGCGATCTGCACCGGGCTTCAACTCTTGAACCACTGGCAGGATGTCGCCGAGGACGCCCAGCGCGGACGGATCTACCTCCCGGAAGAGGAGCGAAGCCGATTCGGGGTCGACGAAAACACGCTCCTCGCGGGGCACGACTCTGCCGAGTTGCGCTCGCTGCTTTCTTTCGAAGTGGCCCGAGCCCGGGCCCTTCTCGAGAGCGGCGACGGCTTGGTCGCGCGCAGCCGCGGACGACTTCGACTCGAGTCGGCGCTTTTCCGGCGGGCCGGCCTGGTCGGTTGCGACGTCCTTTCCGAGGCCGGGTTTGCCGTCATGGGCGGAGCCCCCCGAATCCCCCGGCGACGTCGCCTCTGGGGGGTCGGCCATGGAATCCTCGACGCGTTGTCTTCGCGAAGGTCTCGGCTCCGGTCCACGCTTCCTCTGCCCACAGCGCGTCCGGGCGCTTCGGAATCTCCATGACGATGCGGGAAGCCGAATTCAAGAACGGAAGCGCGAACCAATCTCCCCAACCGATGAGCGTTGCGGAAGCCTACGATACCTGCCGCGACCTCACTCGACGCAGTGGCTCCAGTTTTTCCGCGGCCTTCTGGCTGTTCTCCTTCGAACGCCGACGCGCGATCTACGCAATCTACGCGTTCTGCCGACTGGCCGATGATATCGCGGACGACCCGTCCATCCGAGGCGACCGATCCCGTCTACTCGAACGCTGGCGCGCTGAACTGGATGCGGCGTACCGGGGCACGGCGACCCACCCGGTGGGCATTGCGCTCTCGGACTCCATCCAGCGCTTCGATCTTCCCCGGGACGTCTTCGATCACTTGTTGCGCGGAATCGAGTCCGACCTTCGGGGCGAAATCATCCAGACATTCTCGGACCTCGAGACCTACTGCTACCGGGTCGCTTCGACCGTTGGACTGCTCGTGGTCGCGCTTCTCGGATTTCGCAGTCCGGAAGTCGCCGAATACGCAAAAACGCTCGGTATCGCGGTCCAACTCACGAACGTATTGCGCGATGTCACGACCGACGCCGCCTCGGGTCGAATCTACCTTCCCCGAGAAGATCTCGAACGTTTTGGCATCGCGGAGTCCGACCTGCGACTTCCGATCCCCACACCGGAACTTCGGACCCTGATGGCCTACTACGCCGAGCACGCCCGAATCCTCTTCGAACGAGCCGATGCTTCGCTTTCCCGGGAGAACCGCCAGGATCTTCGAGCCGCCCGGGCGATGGGGAGAATCTATTCTCGACTCCTCGATGAACTCCATCGCCAGGGATTTCGCAACAGGCGCGCCCCCGGCGAGCCCATTCGCCTTTCAAACCGCCGACGCTGGTTTATCGCCGCCGGAACCTGGTTCGGGACCTCGCGGGCATGACCGCTCCGAACCCGACCGGGCAAACGCCGGACCCGAAGCCGGTCATCGTCATCGGGGGAGGGGTTGCGGGCCTTGCCGCAGCCAGCCGCCTGGCCGAAGCCGGGCGCCGCGTCCTGGTGCTCGAAGCGGGTCCCGCCCTTGGAGGCCGGGCCCGGTCGTTCATCGACCGCACCACCCGCGATGCCGTCGACAACGGTCAGCATGCGCTGATGGGATGCTACACCGAATTTCTCTCGCTTCTCGAACGGATCGGGCGTCGCGATGCGTTGACGATTGGCGAACCGAGAATTCCGTTCTGGTCGGAGGAGCACGGACTCCGCGACTTTTCCTGCCCCGCGATCCCAGCCCCGTTGCACTTCGCCGCGGGCCTCATGCGCTACCGGCAACTCCCATTCCGAGACCGCCTTTCTATCGCCCGAGCTGGGCGAAAGCTCGTGCGGGGTGTCCCGGACCATTGGACGGTGGATCACTGGCTCGACGAAGCCAACCAGAGCCGGGCCGCCCGCGACCGATTCTGGGATCCCGTCATCCGGGCGACACTCAATGCCGATCCTGCGGGGTCCAGTGCCGCACTGCTGGCAACCGTGGTTCAGCGCGCGCTGCTCGGTTCCTATGAAGACAGTTGTTTCCTCCTTCCCGCGCTCCCCCTTTCGGATTTGTACGCCGAACCGGCGCGCAAGTTCATCGAAGAGCGCGGGGGCGAGGTCCGCTGCCGATCGGCGGCGGACGCCATCCTCACCGAGCCGCAACTCGCCGTTCGAACCCAGGGTGAAACATTGCCCGCCGCAGCGGTCGTGGTGGCCGTCCCTCCGGCGGCACTCGCCCGGATAGAACCCGCCACGCTGCACCCCGCGCCCGCACTTGCCCAGAGCACGGCGATCGTGTCGGGCACCTTGTGGGTCGACCGGATCGCGGGCAACGAGACCCCCCCCTTCCTGGGGCTGATCGACCGCGAAACGCAGTGGCTCTTTCGGGTCGACCGACTTCACCGGGACCGGGCCATTCGAACCGAGTCCGGGGTCGACGGTGAGCGGATTGCCTGCGTCCGAAGCGGTGCGGATGACTGGTCCGAACTCCCCCGGAAAGAAATCGCCCGCCGCATGTGGCAAGACGTCCAGGAGGCTCTGCCCTCGCTGCGCGGCGCGAATCTCCTGCACGCCCTCGTCGTCAAGGAAGTATCGGCCACCCTGGCTCCCGAACCTGCGCTTCAACCCCTTCGGCCCAGCGCGACCACCCCGAGTCCGGACGTGTGGCTTGCTGGCGACTGGACCGACACGGGTCTGCCCGCCACCCTGGAGGGGGCCGCCCAATCGGGTCACGTCGCAGCGCGGAGCATCCTGGGGGAAGTCTCGTGAGCAACATCGAAAATCGCAAGAATGACCATCTCGATATCTGTGCCGAAGGCGACATCGAGCATGAAAAATCGACACTCCTGGAAGAAGTGCAATTCTTCCACGAATCGCTCCCGGAACACTCGCTCGACGAGATCGATCTATCCTCGCGCATCCTCGGGCGCGAACTCCTGGCCCCCATCCTGATCTCGGGGATGACCGGAGGAACGGAGACCGCACTCGAGGTCAACCACGCCCTGGCCCAGACGGCCCAGAAATGGGGGCTCGGGATGGGCTTGGGGTCACAACGCGCGATGCTGATGGACCCCGAGCGGACGCGAACCTACGCAGTTCGCGACGTGGCACCGGACATTCTGCTGATGGCCAATATCGGATGCGTCCAGGCCCGCGATTACGGAGCCCTCGCCGCGGCGGAACTCGTGGATGCCGTTGGGGCGGACGCCCTGTGCATTCACTTGAACGTCGCCCAGGAAATCGTTCAGGACGAGGGCGACCGGGATTTTCGCGGCTGCCTGGAAACCTTCGAAAGTTTCGCCAAGACTCTCAAAAAGCCCGTGGTGGCCAAGGAGACCGGCTGCGGACTTTCCCCCCAAACGATCCGCCGGCTGCGAGACGCCGGGGTGCAATGGGTGGACGTGGCTGGCGGTGGAGGCACGAGTTGGACCGCCGTCGAGTCCCAGCGCGGCTCAGCGCGACAGCAGGCCCTGGGGGCGACCCTTCGAAACTGGGGCATCCCCACGGCCGCCAGCGTCGTTTTCGCGCACCGCGCGGGGATGAAGACCATTGCCTCGGGCGGTATCCGCTCGGGTCTCGACGCCGCCCGAGCGCTCGCACTCGGCGCCGAAGCCGTGTCGCTCGCGCTGCCCTTTCTGCGAGCCTATGCCAGCGGCGGTGAAACTCGACTGCACGACACCGCCAGCGCGCTGATCGCCGAGCTGCGGGCAATCGTGCTGCTGTGCGGTGGCTCATCGCCTGCCAGCCTGCGCGAAGTACCCAAAAATCTCGGCCCCGCGCTGCAATCCTGGCTCGCCAGCGGCGAACCCACCCCGTAGACGGCGCTGACGGACCCCTGTGATCCCCCAAGGGGGACATTTTGGGCCTTCGACTGACGTCCCACGGGAGGGTGGGGTAACCGCGGCCTCGCCAAACCCACGCGACACCCTCTCGCCCCCCGGACCCATTCGTTGGGTCACTCACATAAGGCAGTAATTGCGGCCAAGAACGAGCCGCAACAGCTAGGGAGACCGAGTCCGATTGCGCGAACCCCCATCGCGCGGACCCGAAGCCGGAGTAGACGCCTTGGATCTCTTTCAAAAATGCCTTGACTTCGCCGATCACGCCGAGGCCCTCCGCCGCGAGAACCTCGACGCTTATTTCCGCCCCATCTCCTCGCCCCAGAACCCGGTGGTCACGATGGATGGGAAAAAAGTGGTCATGTTGGGCTCCAACAACTACCTCGGGCTGACCGATCACCCGGAGGTCAAGGAAGCGGCGGCAGCGGCCCTGAGACAGTACGGAACCGGGTGCGCCGGTTCCAGGCTCCTGAACGGAACCCTGGACATCCACGTCGAACTCGAAGAGCGCCTCGCCGCCTTCATGCAGACCGAGTCCGCTCTCTCCTTCTCGACCGGTTACCAGGTGAACCTCGGCGTACTCTCCTGTCTTCTCGGTCGACACGATATGGCCTTCCTCGACAGCCTGGATCACGCTTGCATCATCGATGGGGCTCGCCTGGGTTTCGGAAAGACCCTGAAGTATGGGCACAATGACCTGGACGAT
>JAZAOF010000223.1:0-10904 GCA_036228265.1 Myxococcota bacterium
GTTCGGATGCAGCCAACAAGACTTCCCATTTCCGGCACACTCCCTTGCATACCCCCTGGTTAAGCAAGTGACGTGCCGACGCTTCCGGTGATCGATCGATTCGGCAACCCTTTGTCAATACTTGGTTTTAACCGATTCGGGGCTCGATTGCCCGGTTCACGGCCGAGTTCCGGGGGGGTAGTGGACTTCCGCGCGCGGTCTACTCAAGTTCCACACCCGGGCTGCCGGTCGGTAAGCGGGCCCCATACCCATGCGAAGCCGCGTTCAACGGGGTATTCGTGCAGGGGCTCCTGCATGGAACCGGGAGCGGAGAGCGAGGCGCGAGAAAACACATGGTGGGCGAACCCCCCGTCGAAATCGCCTGGTTCTCGGCGCTGTGCGACGACGACTACGAGTATCTCGGGGTGCCCGAGGAGCGTTTCCGCAGCAGTTTCAACCACTGCCTGGAGATCACCCGCCGGGCGGAGGCGGGCGATTTCGACAACATCCTTCTGCCCTCGGGATATACCCTGGGCATCGACGGCACCGCATTTGCCGCGGGTGTCGCGGCGACGTTGCGGCGGCTTCCGTTGCTTCTGGCGGTGCGCTGCGGCGAAATGTGGCCCCCCCAACTCGCTCGGCAACTTGCGACGCTCGACGAAATGTTGGACGGGCGCTTGACCGTGAACATCATTTCGAGCGACGTGCCGGGCGCCCCCCTGGAATCGGAACCGCGCTATCGCCGCACCGTCGAGGTCATGCAACTGCTGCGCCGTTGGATGGGGGGCGAAGCGGGTCGGTTCGATGGCGAGTTTTTCTCCCTCGACATTGAGCCTCCGGGGATCAACTCGCGCCGGCGTCGTTGTCCCCCGTTCTATTTTGGAGGCCTGTCGGAAGCGGCCCGCAACGCGGCAGCCGAGGAGGCCGACGTGTTTCTCTTGTGGCCCGATACCGTCGATGGCCTCGGACAAATCCTGTCTGACATGCGGCAGCGAGCGGCGCGATACGACCGCGAGCTGCGCTTTGGCTTTCGAGTCCACGTGATTGTTCGAGAAACCGAGGACGAGGCGCGCGCCGCCGCGCGCCGATTGCTGAGTCGACTCGATGATCCCGTGGGTGACGAGATTCGCCGGCGCTCACTGGATCACGCCAGCCAGGGTGTGCGTCGCCAAGCCGAGCTACGCGACGGGGCCGACTCGGAAGGCTACGCGGAGCCGAACTTGTTTACCGGGATTGGTCGAGCGCGCAGTGGCTGTGGCGCCGCGTTGGTCGGGAATCCCGACCAGGTCCTTGCGAAAATTCGAGAATACCGCGCCCTGGGGATCGAGAGCTTCATCCTTTCGGGCTATCCCCATGCCGACGAATGCGACCGGGTGGCTCGTTACATTCTTCCCGAGATCGATCACGCTCCGCTCTACGTTGACAAACCCTCCGCCTAGGTCGCTTTGGGGTCCCCCGCATTTGCGGGGTAGTCCTGGCTCGGTGCGTGTCCAATCACGGGATGACGTCCGTGGGACCCCAGTGCGTGGGCCAGGTCGAGCAGGGCGCGAAGGGGTTGCCGTCTTGGGGGCGTGGGTTCGAAAGGGGCCGTGATATGCTCGGCGGGGCCAATCCGACGGGCAGGAGTTGATATGACCCATCCGCAGCCGCTCGCCACGATTCATCCCTTCGATCCGGAGATTCTCGCGGACCCCTACGCGTACTACCGGACGCTGCGTGCCGAGGCCCCGGTCTATCGTGATCCCCATACCGGGATTTTTTTCGTTTCGACCTACGACCTCGCTGTCGAGGTCCTTCGAGACCATGGCCGTTTCTCGAGCCATTTTGTTCCCGGGGCGGGTGGGCAGAGTTCGGCGAAATCGGAGGTGCGCGACGTGATGGCCGAGGGGTATCCCCAGGTCAACACGATGCTGACAGCCGACCCCCCCGAGCACGGCCGCTTTCGCGGCCTGGTCAACAAGGCCTTTACCCCGCGGCGGGTGGCTCTCCTCGAGGGCCGCATGGACGAGTTGGCCGACGATCTCGTCGATGGATTCATCGCGGACGGTCGCTTCGACGTGATCAGCCAGTACGCCGTGTGGTTGCCGCTCACCGTCATTGCAGAGCAGTTGGGAGTTCCTCTTGAAGATCTCGATCGATTCCGGCATTGGACCGAGGGGTTCACGACGCAGCTTTCCGGCATGGCCGCGGGAGAGGATGAGGTCGAGGCGGCCAGGCGAATTCTCGAATACCAGAAGTATTTCGCCGAAAAGATCGAGGCCGTTGATGAAGACTCTTCCGATCACCTGCTCTCGGCTCTCGTGCGCGCGAGAATCGAGGGCGAGCGCCCGCTCGACGTCGCCGAGAGCTTGTCCATCATCCAGCAGTTGCTCGTTGCGGGTCACGAAACCACGGCCTCGGCCATTGCCGAGGGGCTTCGCCTCTTGTTGGAAAACCCGGACCAGATGGCCCTGGTTCTCGAGGACGAGGAACGGATCCCCAACATGATCGAGGAGGTCCTGCGGCTCGCCTCTCCGACGCAGAACATGTGGCGGGTCGCGACGGAAGATTCCGAACTCGGAGGTGTCGAGATTCCCGCCAGGAGTTTCATGATGATTCGTTTTGGCTCGGCGAATCGAGACGAAGCCAGGTTTTCGGAGCCCGAGCGCTTCGATGTCCTGCGAGAGAATGCCAGCGACCAATTGGCGTTTGGCCACGGGATTCACTTCTGCATAGGGGCCATGCTGGCCCGCAAGGAGATGCTCGTCGCATACCGCACGCTTTTTCGCCGGCTGGCGGGTCTTCGCCTGGCCGAGGGGGCGGCCTTGGTCTACAAGCCGAGCATGTTGTTGCGCGGACTTTCCGAATTGGTCGTTGAGTTCGACGCCGATTCAGGTCGGCGAGGCTAGATCGGTGGAGTCGGGTCCGATCCAGGCCCTCTTTGTCGCGGGAGGGAAATGGCACGACATTGATTTTGCCCGTGCCGAGATTTTGAAACTCCTTTGCGAATTTCCCCGTGTGCGAACCCGGGTTGTCGAAGACTATTGCGATATCGAAGCGCTCGAAAACGCCGATTTCCTGGTGACCTACACGTGCGACCTTCGGCCCTCGCCGGCCGAAGAAGAAGCGCTGTCCGATTTTGTAAAACGGGGAGGTCGCTGGTTCGCGCTCCACGGCACGAATTCGATCATGGAGTTTCTCGCGGAGGGGGTGTCCATCCCCCGGAGCCACTCGCTCCTCATGGAAACCCTGGGTAGCCGCTTTATCGCCCACCCCCCGATTGCGCCCTACACCGTCGAGGCGGTTGATCCCGGGCATCCGCTGGTGAGCGGGGTTGGTCCCTTCGAGGCCGAGGATGAACTCTACCTATGCGAGTACACCGGACAACTGGAACCGCTGTTGCACACGCATTATACGGGGAAGGCGGTGGGCTTCGTTGAGGACGACTGGCCCGGGGAGGAACCGCGGCTCGTGATGTACCTGAACCGCGTGGGGTCTGGAGAAGTTCTCTACCTCACGTTGGGGCACTGCCGGGGGCGCTACGACATGCGTCCTCTCATGGACGAATACCCGAAGGTGGAGCGGGGGGCCTGGGAGCTACCGGTTTTCTACGAACTCCTCCGGCGCGGTTTGGCCTGGGCTTCGGGGACCGAGCGCGGTTGACGGATCGGGCTAGTGCCCCGCCAGGCGCTGGACGACGGGGGCAAAGCTTTCCATGACGTCATGCCCCACGGTGACGTAATGGATCCCGAACTCGTCCCGGCGGCGGACGAGTTCGTCGCAGATTTCATCCACTGACCCGAAGAGCGCGTGGGGGTGGGCTTTCATGTCCGAGGCTTCGAGCCCGAATGCCTTGGCGATCCCCTCGCATGCGCCGTCGGCACCCTCCCCGATGTGGACCAGGTAGGCACCGATCTCGAGTTCCAGGGCGTCGAAGCGGTCCCCTGCGGCCTCGGCCACCCAGCCGACCTTCTTCCGGGTTTGCTCGGCGGTTCCCGAGCGAAAACCTTCTGGACCGAGAGTTCCGCTGCGGTTGTTGAAGTTGAAGCTCACGACCTGGGCTTCGCGACCGGCCAGTTGTAGAACCCGCCGACTCCCTCCTCCAATCATGATCGGAGGGTGGGGTTTCTGAACGGGGGCGGGGACCCCGGCGTAGCCGTGGATTCTCACGGACCGCCCGTCGAGGTCGAGCGGGTCACCGGTGGCGTGCGCCTTGATCAGGTGAACGACTTCTGCGAGCCGGTCAATTCGCTCGGCCGGGGGATCGAAAGCGATTCCGATGGCTTCGTACTCGTTCGCGAGCCACCCCGCGCCGAGCCCGATTTCGAGGCGGCCTTCCGAGAGCAGATCGAGAGTCGCGGCCTCCTTGGCGAGAACGGCGGGAAGCCGGTAGTCGATGCAGAATACGCGGCAGCCGATGCGGAGGGTCTCGGTCGCCTCGGCGGCCATGGCCATGGCGGGCACGGCGGCCAGTTCCTGGATCGGGTGACCGGTAGGCGTGATGGCGTCTCCCGGTCCGAGAATATGGTCCGCCAGGTGGAGCGCGGAGTAGCCCATCGATTCGGCCGCGCGGGCTCGGTCACGCCATTCGGAAGCGGATTGGGCGCTGAAGGACTGGATCGCGAAGCGAAAGGGTCGGGTCTTCACTGAGATTCTCCTCGAAGGGCGGTTTCGGCGACGGCCTTCAGAGTTTAAGCTTCCAGGGAAGCGAAGCCAGAGGCCACGGCCACCCGCCAGACGAAGATGGCGCGTTGGGATGAAGAGGAGACCATTTTTATGGAGGATTCGATTCGGGACGAACTCGCCATTCGCGAGTTGGTTGCACGGTATGCCGCGACCGTGGGGAACGGCGACGTCGAGGGTTGGTCGCGGACGTGGGCCGAGGATGGGGAGTGGGAGGTTCTCGGCCAGACAAGTCGTGGGCGTGAAGCCGTGACGAATCGGCTGGAAGAACTTCTCGGTGGCCTCGAATTCGTCGTCCAGATGGCCAGTGGCGGAATCCTGGAAATTCGCGGGGACCAGGCGACGGGCTACTGGCAGATCACGGAGCACGGCCGGTTTGCCGGTGGAAACCCGCTTTTTACCCTGGGGGCCTACCGAGACCGATACGTTCGCGTCGAAGGCGACTGGCGCTTTGCGCGGCGGGGCTTTCATGCCATCTATGTCGGCCCGCCGGACATGAGTGCAAAGGCGACGCCGCCGCCGGTCGATTTCTAAATGAGGGACAGGACGAGGGAGGGATGGGATGATCATTATCGCGGGGACGATTGACCTGGAGGCCTCGAAGCGCGAGGCGGCGTTGGAGGAATCCCGGGATTTGGTGGCGGAGACCCGTGGCCAGGACGGCTGCGAACACTACGTCTGGGCGCCGGACCTCTGCGTTCCAGGGCGTATCTACGTCTACGAGGAGTGGAAAGACGAGGTGTCGCTGGCGGCGCACTTCGAGGGTCCCTATTACAAGACGATGCTTGCCCTGATCGGGCGTTTCGGGGTGGACCGGGTGGACGTGAAGAAATTTCGGATCGATCTCGTAGAAGCGGTCTACGATCCGAATGGCGTTCCGCGCGCCGATTTTTTCACCGCAAAATAAACCAGCGCAAGCGAAAAACGGGCTTCGAATGGAGTTCGTTCACTGGAATCGGAGGACCTCGTGAAACTAAAGAGCCTGATTCTTGCGGGAGTGGGTGTCGTCGTCGTGGGTCTCATGGCGATCATCGTCTACCTCTACACGAATCTCGATGCGATCGTGAAGCGCGAAATCGAAAGCTACGGGTCGAAGATGACCGGCACGGTCGTTCGAGTCGACAGCGTGACAATCAACCCCGCCTCGGGCGAAGGAACCATCCGGGGCCTCACCATCGCAAATCCGGCCGGTTACGCCGCGCGAAATGAATTCGAACTCGACGCGATCATAGTTCAGGTCCAACCCGCGACCCTGACCTCCGACCTCGTGGTCGTTGACAAGGTCATCGTCGAATCGCCGCGCATCCACTACGTGATGGGTGGTGTGAAAGATTCCAATATCAGCAGGATCATCGACAACGTCAAGGCGAGCAGTGACGGGGATTCGGCGTCCTCGGGTTCGTCCTCGGATTCGGGAGATTCCCGGATGGTCGTGCGCCGGTTTTCCTTTCAGGGCGGAGAGATGAACGCCGATAGCCAGATACCCCTGGGCAGGGACCTCGAGGTCAAGCTTCCTGGGCTCTCGCTGAGCAACGTCGGGGGATCCGGAGGGTCCAGTCCATCCGAGGTGGGAAAGGAGATTCTCGACGCGTACCTGACCCGTGTCGTGATCGTGGTGGCATCGACCCAGCTCCAGAGCGTGGTGAGTTCCGAAGTGGAAAAGGCGACGGGCAACATCCCCGGACCCGCGGGCGATATCGTGAACGGCGTCGTCAAGGACGTCTTCAAGTTGGTTCCGGGAGCGAAGGATTAGAAACGCTCGTCCGGTCAGCCCAGCGGATTCGTGATCGGATGCAGGTAGAGGAGCCACTGGGAGAGGCCCCAGTCGGCAATGATGATCAGCAGGCTCGCGCCCACCACGGCCCAGGTGATCGATTGAGGGACACCCCGCGGTTGTATCTGGGGTCGCAGGCGTCCGATGAACTCGGCGACGCCGAGGATGATCCCCATGAATACGATGCTGTGGTAGAAGCTCACAAAGGGCGGAAAGGTCCAGAGCGATTCGTAATGGAGACTGCGGGAGGCCAGCGCTCGCCAGAACGCGTCGCCGGTCTCGAACAACGGGTAGCTTCCACGGAGTGCGACCCACTCCGCCATGAAAAGGGCGGTCCCCACGCCGATCGCGGTTAGGATCGGCGCTGAAATGAGCGCGGCGATCGTCGCGGGGAGGAGTGTCCACCTTCGCGCAGAGGCGCCGAGGGTTTTCAGCAACTGGTTTTGGTTGGTCGCCTGCATCATGCTGACCTCGCCGGCGTAGGAGCCTCCGATTCGTCCGGCGAGGAGCAGTGCGGTCAAGAGCGGCCCAAGTTCGATCACGAAGCCCCTGGAAACTCCCATGGCGAAGATGCGTTGCCGAATGACGGGAAGGTGTTTCTCGGCGATCGCGTTGAACTCGTGGCCGATGAAGCTTTCGAAGAGTCCGACTCCGAGCCACTGTTTGATCCATGAAGGGTTCGTATCGATGATCTGCTTCCGAAGGGAGTCGACATTCGTCGCCTGGAGCAATTCCGAGAAAAGCATGCTGATCGCGATGCCGGCCGCGATGAAGGCAAAGAAGATCAGCGGGGCCGAAACGACCAGGTAGTCGAAGAGCCTCGAAAGGGTTCGCATCGCGAAGTTCCAGTGGGGGATCCAGCGCGTGGAGACCGACGTTTCGCGTATCGGGCGCGCGGTCAATGCCACGTTTCGGCCCGGAGTCGCGAGGGGGGCCGCGTAGTGGGGTTCGTGGGAGATGAGAATGAAGCTTTGACCGCGGTCCATCAGTTGCTGGATGACGCGAACGATGCCGTTGGCGTTTGCTTCGTCCAGGCCCACAAAGGGTTCATCGAGAACGATGACGCGTTTTCCCTGGGCGAGTACCTGGGCCAGGGATGCCCGCCGCAGCATTCCGCCGCTCAGTTGTCCCGGCATCTTTTGGGCTTCTGCGGGAGAAAGGCCCACTTCCTCCAGTGCGCGATCGATCGCGTTCCGCGAGGGACTGCGGCCGGCCGTTCGGAGAGCAAACCCGATGTTTTCCCCGACGGTCAGGGTGTCGATCAGAACGCCCTGCTGGAAAACCATGCCGACCGACCGTTCGTGATCGGCGACGCCGTCCCAGTCGATTCGGACGTTGGCGCCCTGGAGTGCGCGCAGTTCGACGAGATGAAGCGCAATGGACGATTTTCCGGCACCCGAATCTCCCTGGAGCCAGAGACATTCGCCTTCTTCGAGTTCGAGACGGACGTCATCGTTTTCGAAAGGACAACGGTTGTCGGTGGGATGGATTTCGACGCGTAAGCGCACGGGGTCTCCTGGCCTCGATGCTCGTTGAGCTCAGGCCGAATTTCGCCAGTCGGCGATCCGATCGATGGCGGCTTCGACCTCCGCTGTTGCGCCGGCGTAGGAAAAGCGAATGAAGTGCCTTCCCGACTGCGGGCAAAAATCGGAACCGGGAGCGACCAGCACTCGGGCGTTCTCGAGCATATCGACACAGAACTTGAAGCTGTCCTCGGCCAGGTGCTGCACGTGGCAGTACAGGTAGAACGCGCCGTCGGGAGCCGTGAAGCGATCAAATCCAAGAGGGGGGAGGCGCTCAAGAAGAATGTTCCGGTTTCGACGGTATCGGTCGACGTGCAGGTCGAGTTCTTTCCGGCAGTCGATCGCATGAACCGCGCCGACCTGGGCAGGCGCAGGCGGACACAGGTAGAGGTTGTGCGCAAGGTTCGAAATTGGAGAAACGAGGTAATCGGGAAGGACCATCCATCCAAGGCGCCAACCGGCCATGGAGTAGTACTTCGAGAAACTATTGACCACGATGGCTTCGGGGGAGTAGGCGCAGGCGGTCGATTGGGGGGTCTTCTCTTCGAAAACGATGCCGTGATAGATCTCGTCGGAGATGAAGCGGATGCCCTTCGTTTCGCAATAGACCGCGAGCTCCTGGAGTCGATCGGGCGACAGCATCGAACCCGTCGGATTTCCGGGGCTAGCGACGATGAGGCCGTCGATCGGAGTCTCGATCGCTTCGATATCGGCGATGGTGGGTTGAAAGCCGTTCTCCATCGAGGTTTCGAAGGGAACGCATTCGAGGCCCAGGGTCGCCATGGCGTGGCGATAGCCGTAGTAGAAGGGCTGGGGAAGCCCGATTCGTTTTCCGGCGTCGAAACAACCGACAAGGGCGAGAATCATCGCCCCCGACGCGCCAAATGTGATGACGATGCGATCGGGGTCCACGTCGATTTCGTAGAGTTCAGTGTACTGCCGGGAAATTCGCTGCCGCAGTTCGGGAATGCCCGATGCCCCGGTGTAGCCGAGCGTGGCGTGGAGGCTGGCTTCTTGGATCGCTTCGAGGCAGCCCGCGGGCGCTCCGGTGCTGGGCTGTCCAATCTGGAGGTAGAGCACGTCTCCGCCCTCGGCTTCGATGGCGCGCGCTTTTCGTTGCAGTTCTTCGGCGATGCTCGCGGCTGCGCCACGATGCGAGGGTTCAAAATTCGGTAGACGGCCAGCCACGTGATTCCCCCTGGGTTCAGTTCGCTTCGTGCTTTCGTCCCTCGAGGACCCAGGTGTGGATGGATCCCTTCCCCTTGATTTCCACTTCCCCGCGTTCTTCGAAATCGTAGTCGTCGTGGAGTCGCACCTGCACGGCACTCGATACGTGAATGCGATTCGGGAGGCCGGTGGATTCGAGTCGGCTGGCGACGTTGACGACGTCTCCCCACAGATCGAAGGAGAATTTCTGTGTTCCAACGACTCCGGCAACCACCGTTCCCGTATGGATTCCGACCCGGATCTGGAGCGGCTCCACGAACTCGCGCGCGTACTCGTTGAAACTCTCGAGCGCCTTGATCGCGAATTCTGCAATTTGTTGGCAGTGGGTAGAACGGCGGTCAGGCACTCCACCTACGACCATGTAACAATCTCCGATGGTCTTGATTTTTTCGACTTCGACATCCATGGCGATCTTGTCGAACCGTTGGAAGACGTCGTTCAACATGCTCACGATCTGCTTGGGGCCCAATTTTTCGGACAATTTCGTGAAGCCCACGATGTCGGCGAACAGGACCGTTACTTCCGGGTAGGTCTCCGCGATGGTGGATTCCCCTTGCTTGAGGCGCCCTGCGATGACGGAAGGAAGAATGTTGTGAAGAAGTGTTTCCGACCGGTTCCGTTCCTCTTCGAGTTCGCTGCGCTGCAGTTCGGAGTCGGCGGTGCGTGCCTCGGCTTCCTCGATGGCGTGGGCGAGTCGTTCGACCATCGAGTCGAACGCTTCGCCGAGTTGTCCGATTTCGTCGGGGCCCCGGACGCGGCTCCGCGTTTCCAGTTGTCCTTCCATGATCTGATCCGCCGCTTCGCAGAGCGCGGTGGTCCGTTGGAGTAGGCGCCGCTGAAGCAGGACCAGCATCAATCCGAGGGAAAACACCAGGGCCCCGGTCGTGGCGAGGATGCCGACCAGGAGACCGTAGGAAGTGCGATTCACGTCCCGCAGCGTATTGGACGTGCGCTGGTCCACCATGGAAAGAAAATCGCCGATCGGCTCCATGATCCGGGCTTTTGCTGCGTGATAGCGGTTTCCGTGGAGAAGCTCGGCCGCCAATTGGGGGTTGGGGGAACCCTCCTCGGCGAAGGCCCCGGTTCCGTCGTCGTAGCGTCCGACCAAGGCGTTCATGGCGACATTTTCCAGTCCGACGAGTTCGTCCGATCGATTCTGGGCTTTCTTGAGCTTGCTGAACTCTTCCACCGAGAAGTTCGCTTCCAGCATTCGGCCTTCGAGCGAAGGCCGGTCTTCTGTCGGGGTGGGGGAGGCGGGACCGGCCGAGGAATCCCCGGGCAGCGAGTCCCCGGTGGGCTCCGGGATATCTCGATCGACGACGAGATCCCAGTAGATGCCGTCGTAGCCGTCGGGCCGCGCGAGGGTGCCGTCTCGAATGGCCAAGACCTCTTCGAAATAGCGCTTGAACCGGGGGTCGCCCGTGACAACGTACGTGCGTGCGAATCGCGTCAGGTCGTCGGAGGATTGGCGCAGTTCGTCGGCGAGCAGGTAGGAATGATGCCGGCGCGTTTGGGCTTCTTCGACGCCCAGCAACTCCCCTTCCAGCCAGAAGGAGAGTACGAGGGTCGACGTGGAAAGGGCGAGTCCCACCGCGAAGAACGCGAGCAGCATCGTCCGAATTTTCATAGCGGTTGTCGACGCCCCCTGGCCGTCTCCGGGCCCTGTTCTCTCGGTAGGTGGAGCCTGACAGGGTATATCAGCCCTGCGTGATTGCCGTTGGATTGCCGCCCCGTGGGCG
>JAZAOF010000224.1:0-6636 GCA_036228265.1 Myxococcota bacterium
TTGGCCGTGGCGAGCACGGCGAACGGCGCCTGTCCCACAAAATCGCGCACCATCGAATCCATGTGCGGGCGCACCTTCTTGCGCACCATTTCTACCGGCTCACCGAACCGTTCCCTCAGCGACGCCATCTGTTCCTTCCTCCTGCCACGGACACGGCGAGATCATACTGCGACCTCTGCGCCCTGTGCACGCGAGCAGGGTCCCCCAGCCCCATGGCCCAGTGCCGGCAGCAAGCCCCCCTCTCCCGGTGGCGCCGCGACGACATCAGCCCAGCAAAACTTCGCAGCCGGACCCTGCGAGTACACCATCGACAGCGATGCGGTCGCCGGACGAGAGCCTGGCGTACTCCTCGCGCAGCCACGCCAGGCACTTCTTTTGGTAGGGAAAGGGGCGCTGCCAGTAGCGCACGCCGTCGAGTTGGAATTCCATCTCTTCCGCCCCGCTCTCCAGCGCCGCGGCGTTGGCGACCATGAACGGAGCGTAGGTCCGACCGATTTCGCCGAAGAGTGCGCGCAAGGTGCCGGTCACGCTATCCCGGGGCAGCCAGTCGTCGTCCGTGACCTCGAGTCCCGAGAGGTCGTCGACCACGTCCACCCACGCAAGCAGTCGGGGGGCTTCGGCGCGAGCGAGCGACATGGAGGTCGGCTCGACCTGGACCAGTTGGGTGAGTTGGCCATGGAGACCGAAATCGCCCGCCGAAGGGCGTGCCCCGAACGTGAACCGGTGCGTCTCGAAATGGTCGCGGAGAATGGCAATGAGTCGCTTGTAGCTGGCCTCGATCAACGGGCCCGTCACCTCGAGAGAGCCGGCTACGACCCCACTCAACCGGTCGACCTGGCGCTGCGCGAACGTCGTCCGGAACTGCTCGACGGTCTCTTCTGCGATCCCGAGATTCCAAAGCGGAAGAATCTTGGAGGCGTTCTCGACTCCCTCCTCGGGACCCCAGCGGTAGTGGAACATCATCTTCGTCACCCACTCGTCTGCGTAGTCCTCGACGAGATAGGCAAGAAAAGCCATCACCGGGTCGCTGGGAATCACCGATCGCCCGTCGGTGAGCGCTTCGAGTTCTCTCAACTGGAAGGTGGAATCGCTGGTGGCGCGATACTCCTCCTGGCCTTCGGGCAGATAGACACAGGGCAGCAGGGGCAGCGGCGGCTTCGGGAGACCCGCGGGATGCGATCCGGGCATCGCCGCGAGAAGAAAACGATAGGGGATGCGGCGATAGGCCAGGATCGATTTGATCTTGCGCGTGTACGGGGACCCGATCGCGCCGGCGATCAGGATGGGGCGTGTCATCGAATCTCCTTTATCAGGTCCACGGGCGTGTCGACGTGATTCTTCACTGCGGGCAACAAGCTAGGCTCCGGATTTTTCCACGGACATCTTGCGGGCGATGCGTTCGGCGACCATCACGCAACCGAGATAGGTATTGCCCGAAGGGATTGTCGGCATGACTGACGCGTCCGCGACCCGCAGGTTCGAAATGCCGTGCACCCGGCAGTCGGCATCGAGCACGGGCCCCATCGGGCAGGTGCCCACCATGTGGCCGTAGCTGATCGTGTTGCGTTCGAGGGCGGTGGCTACGGCGTCGGGCGACTCGAGATCATGGGCCATGATCGGTTGCAGCTTCCGTGCGCGAAACGCGGCCGAGCGCTCCCAGGCCGCGAGCCGGTCGAAGGCATGGCGCAGTCGCTGGGGCGCATCACCCGGGAGCGGCGGGGCCACCACCCTCGGGCCGGCTTCGGGCGAACTGCCCAGTCGGACACGGCCGCGACCGCTTGAGCGAAGCAGAAAAGCGGCCACCATGAAGAGGGTGGTGTTGCGCGTCGGCGTGACGATGAACTTCAAGATCCCGAGGGCGGCCCGAAGGCCGGCATTCGGCCGGGTTTCCCTCGCCGGATTCAAAATTTTCGCCTTTTCGCGGAACGTCAGCGGTTGCCTCTCGGGATCGTGGATCGAGACGGGCATCAGGTGATAATCGACATCCTTGCCGTTCGACGCGCCGACGAGCACGATCTGGGCGGGGCCGCCGATTCCGCCCCGGGGCCCATCGTGGCAATAGGGAATCCCGGCGCCGAGATGGTCGCTCAGGGTCGACCCCACCGGAAGATCGGCATGGACCGCGATGCCGTATTCGGCGAGATGCTCCGCCGGTCCGACACCGGATCGAAGCAACAGGGTCGGGGACCAGAGCGCACCGGCAGTCAACACCACTTCGTCCGCCTCGATTCCCTCCCCGCTCACGAGGACGACACCTTTTGCGCGACCCCTCTCAATCTGGACCGTCGCGACCTCGGCCTGGGTACGGATCTCGAGATTGTCCCGCGCACGCACCTCTTCACCGAGATAAGCGAGACTCGTCGAAACCCGCCTCGCCTGTTCGTCGATCGTGACGGGGAAAAAGCCGATGCCGGGAAGCTGGCCGGGATCGTTGATGTCGGCGGCGGCCGACTGCCCCGTCTCGATCATCCCATCGTAGAAGGCCGCCTGGCCGTGGCTGAGTTCCCCCTTCCGCCACCTGCGCACCGGAAGGGGACCCTCGCCTCCGTGAATCGGCGAGGCCCCGAAGTCCATATCCCTCTCTGCGGCCATGAACGTGCTTTTGACGTCGTCCCATCCCCAACCTTCGAGCCCCGACGCCGCCCAGGCGTCGTAGTCGAACGGCTGGCCGCGCAGCGTCGCCAGCCCATTGACCGCGGAAGTCCCGCCCAGGAGCCGGCCCTGGATCATCGAGATTGAACCCGCCTGCGTAGCCATGGCCGTGGAGACCGCGTTTTCCCTTTCACCCGACCAGGATTCTGCGGCACGCATCGGATCGAGTTCGGTTGCGCCGTAGGTGTCGTCGTCGGGACCGGCTTCGAGAAGCAGAACCGAAACGTCGCGATCCTCGCTCAGCCGCGCCGCGATCACGGCGCCCGCGGTACCGCCACCGACGACGACGACGTCTCGCTTCCTCCGGGGGGTCTCCATCGGTCGCTTTCTTTCTCCCGGGCCTAGGAACCGAGCCGGGCGGCCACCTTGGCTAACGACTGGATCGACGGCGCCGCTACCGCGCGAGGCATGTCGCGAGAGCCAGGAACAACGCGAACGAACTCGATGCCGGAATCCTTGATCTCGCGAAAGCGGTCCAGCGCCTCTTCCAGGGGACCGGCGATGCCGAAGCGGTGAATGAACTCGCCGTCGAGTGCCTGGGCATGGTCGCCCCCCGCCTTGCCGTGATGGACCATGTCGTAGTGGCTTCGCAGGTGACTCGCCGCGGCCCGGGTGCCTTCGGGCAGGGATTCGATGTCCATCCCGCGAAAACCCGAAAAGTGGGCGAACACCGACAGCCCCCCGCGAATGGCCTCGCGCGCCACCTCGCGATCGGGGTGGATAACGCAATTGAGATAGGCACCGAAGCGCAGGGCGTCCGGATCCCGATCCGCCGCTTCGGCGGCGCGGCGCGCGCGGGCGATGCATTCGCCCAACCGCTCGGTATCGGCCCCCACCGCGAAGCAGATCCGGTCGGCACGGCGCGCGGCGATCTCGATCACCTTGGGCCCGGTGGCGGCCACTTCGATGGGAACCGGCGGAACCTCGACTTCATCGAGCCACTCGATCCGGCTCGGATGACCGTCGCGCAGGATCTCCTCTCCATCGAGATAGGCACGCAGGCGTGTCAAGTAAAGTTCGAAGTCATCCGGGGGCGCGGGGCGCTTTCCGATCTTGGCCATCGAGGAATCTCCGCGCCCGATCCCGAGCACGGCGCGCCCCTCGCTCGCCACCTGCAGGCCCAACGCAGCCGAAGCCGTGACCGCCGGATCCCGGCTCACCGAATTCGTTACCCCCGTGCCGATCTCGATGCGCCGGGTCGCCGATGCGACAAGCATGAGTTGGCTCCACACCTCCGGCGTCAAGCACTGGGTGTCGGCCAGGACCAGGCTCCGAAAGCCGAGCGCCTCGGCCAATTGCCCCATGCCCGCCGTTCCCGTCGCTCGCGACGCCAGCAGCAGCTTCAGCGGCTTGGGGAGAGGCATCTTCGCCCAACCGCTTGTCGGCGTCCCCGGACTCGGAAACATCAAGAGCCCCATGTCCATGGCCTACCCCTCTTCCTCGTTTTTTCTCACTCGAACTTCGGGGCCCGCTTCGCCAGAACAGTTTCGCCCTGCCGCGAACCGTGTCGCGCCCGGTCGGCTCGACCCGCGTGATTCACGAAGATGGGAGATGACCAGGCCCGCGGCTCGGCCTCGCTGAGACAATCGTCCTCGACGGGCGTGTCAAAGCCACAGGGATTGATTTCGATGCAGTTTCCCTGGTCATCGAATTCGCATCCCAGCGGATTGTCGCCGTGGATGAGAGGAGCGGGCGCTTCGATGGCCCGCGTGTAGTAGATCGCGTCCCGGCCCGAAGCCTCGAATTCGGTATCGGCAAACTCGACCACGCAGCCCAGCCCCTCTGCGGGACAGGGAAAGACGCGCCACGGGTCTTCCACGAGACCGTCAAGCGGTTCATCCGCGGAATTCTGCGGACGGATGCGCACGACTTCGATACGGGTGACCGGGCGCCTCACGTCGCTCGGGTTGTAACACTCGCCGAGACAGATGTCGTCGACCCGTTCCTGGCCCAACGCCTCGACGACGTAGTCGGGGCAGCCGGACTTGTCCTCGAAGGAGCCAATGGCCCGCACCCGAAAACGCGGAGCCTCGCTGCGGGTGGTCGTCCCCCCCATGGCGATCGATTCATCCGGATCGACCAGGTCAAACCAGAGAAGCGTCCGCCGACCACTCGTGGCGTAGACCTCTTTGCGCTCGAGCGCATCCCAGACCGAATCCCGATCGCGCCCCGACGAATGAACCGCGACGAGACCCCCCGTCGTAAAATACGCCGATGCGCGCTCGATCTCGAAGAGTTCGAGCGGGCTCTGGCCGCGGCTCACAAAGGGAACCGACTCGGCGGCGGGCTCGTCCGCGGCGTTGCTCGAGCCAAAGAAGCCGCTGGTATCCGGGCTGCTCTCCCCGCGGCGGCCGCGCCCTTCGGTCATCTCGCCGCGTCCGATCTCCTTGTAGCCAGTGCCCGGCTTCGCCGTGTGGTTGTCGCTCGAGCCGATGAAGCCGAAATCAAAGCCCTTCGGATCGGACGGGTCACTGAAGTCACGGATCGCGAGCATGTACTGGGCGGAGCCGCGCGGTCGGTAGTTGAACGTGGGCTGAAACAGGTCATTGGGGGCCTGCCCTGCGTTCAGCCAATCGCCCGCCTCATAGCCAGGCAGGGTCAGCCAACCCGCCTGGTAGGCCGCGACGTAGTTGGCGCGCGCCTCTTCGGCGCGGCGCGCGCACTCCGAGTCGGACTCGCCCGTTTCTTTGCAGCGCGTTTCAACGAGCGTGCCCGCGTGCCAGCAACTCGGAAGGTAGCCCTCTCTTGGCGCCGGGCAGCTCAAGGAGCCATCCGCCGCCACGTCCACCGGGCGCCAGTTCGGCAACTGCTCCGAATTGCCGTGCCCCGAGTAGATCTCGACGAGGGTCTGGCGATCCGGGTCGTGTCCCGGAAGCTGTTTGCGCCAATCGGAACCGGCCGGCGTATAGATGCCCCACGCCGTACCGTGTGGGATCACGATCGAATCGTGCCCCCAGTCATCGAGTTTCTCGAAAAGTGCCTCCGGCGTGGGGGCGGCTTCGCGGCAATCCACGGGCAACTCTCGCACCGGAATGCCGTCCGGGCACGTCTCCACCTCACCCGCGTTGACCATGAATCGCACGAAACTACGACCGCGCTCGCCGCCAGCCGCTGCGAGCGCCGCACGCGCCACGAAGGGAAGTCCCATTCCATCACCATCTGGTGGGAGCGCCGAGGCGATCGGTCGCGTCGGGATCTCGTCATCCGAAAGTCCGCGGAAGACCACGTTCTTGTGCCCGTAGTGGTTCTCGGGGGTGTCGCCAATATGGCTCCACTCCCACCCGAGGTAGGTCACGAGGTCGGGGTTTTCGGGATCCCCGGCCGCCGCATTGCACGCACGGATCGATTCGACCGTATCGTCCCAGAGATCGGGCGTCAGGGTCTCGGCGTGATCGTTGATCGACCAGAAGTCCAGTGCGGAACAGAAGCGAGCAAAATCGCAGGCGTCGGCCGGGGGTGCGGTGCCCGACCCTCCGGCGAGCGGAAGCCCCATCATGAACGCATCGAAGCTGAAGGTCGTGTGGACGTGAAAATCCCCGAAGAGAACCTGCTTCGCCGGCGAGGCGCCGAGCATGCGTGCCGTCTCGGCCTGCGCGGTGCTTTGCGCTTCGCGCGTTTCCGCCGGGCGGGCGGAGGCATGCACTTCCCCGGGGTCTTCGTCGCTGCCGAGCCAACCGCTCGCGGCCATGAAGAGCCAAAGGCCGAACCCAAAAAGCAGGAAGGCCACCCCGGCCAGGAGGTTTTTCTTCATGGGACCCCTCTTCTCGCGATCCGCGAGCCTATGTGCTTGACAATAAACTTGACACAGCGTATCAACTTAGAATGATGTCGCCAGTTTCTCCCGACCCCGATTCTTCCGAACCGGACGGCTCCGCGTCGAGCCTCCGAGAGCGCAATGTCGAAGGGCGCCGCCAGCAGATCCTGCAGGCCGCCCGGCTCCTGCTCAGCCGCGGCGGCATCGGGGCCTTGTCGATGCGCAAGCTC